>NZ_CP047141.1:360000-490000 GCF_009933595.1 Ligilactobacillus animalis | reverse complement strand
AGCGATTCCGACTTCATGTAGGCGAGTTGCAGCCTACAATCCGAACTGAGAACGGCTTTAAGAGATTTGCTAAACCTCGCGGTCTTGCGACTCGTTGTACCGTCCATTGTAGCACGTGTGTAGCCCAGGTCATAAGGGGCATGATGATTTGACGTCATCCCCACCTTCCTCCGGTTTGTCACCGGCAGTCTTGCTAGAGTGCCCAACTTAATGCTGGCAACTAACAATAAGGGTTGCGCTCGTTGCGGGACTTAACCCAACATCTCACGACACGAGCTGACGACAACCATGCACCACCTGTCATTCTGTCCCCGAAGGGAAAGTCCTATCTCTAGGATTGTCAGAAGATGTCAAGACCTGGTAAGGTTCTTCGCGTTGCTTCGAATTAAACCACATGCTCCACCGCTTGTGCGGGCCCCCGTCAATTCCTTTGAGTTTCAACCTTGCGGTCGTACTCCCCAGGCGGAATGCTTATTGCGTTAGCTGCAGCACTGAAGGGCGGAAACCCTCCAACACTTAGCATTCATCGTTTACGGCGTGGACTACCAGGGTATCTAATCCTGTTTGCTACCCACGCTTTCGAACCTCAGCGTCAGTTACAGACCAGAGAGCCGCTTTCGCCACTGGTGTTCTTCCATATATCTACGCATTTCACCGCTACACATGGAGTTCCACTCTCCTCTTCTGCACTCAAGTCTCCCAGTTTCCAATGCACTACTCCGGTTAAGCCGAAGGCTTTCACATCAGACTTAAAAGACCGCCTGCGTTCCCTTTACGCCCAATAAATCCGGATAACGCTTGCCACCTACGTATTACCGCGGCTGCTGGCACGTAGTTAGCCGTGGCTTTCTGGTTAGATACCGTCGAAACGTGAACAGTTACTCTCACGCACTTTCTTCTCTAACAACAGGGTTTTACGATCCGAAGACCTTCTTCACCCACGCGGCGTTGCTCCATCAGGCTTTCGCCCATTGTGGAAGATTCCCTACTGCTGCCTCCCGTAGGAGTTTGGGCCGTGTCTCAGTCCCAATGTGGCCGATCAACCTCTCAGTTCGGCTACGCATCATTGCCTTGGTAAGCCTTTACCTCACCAACTAGCTAATGCGCCGCGGGCCCATCCAAAAGCGGTAGCATATCCACCTTTTACATAGTTACCATGCGGTAACTATGGTTATGCGGTATTAGCACCTGTTTCCAAGTGTTATCCCCCTCTTTTGGGCAGGTTGCCCACGTGTTACTCACCCGTTCGCCACTCAACTCTTTATCGGCGAGTGCAAGCACTCGGTGATAAAGAAGTTTCGTTCGACTTGCATGTATTAGGCACGCCGCCAGCGTTCATCCTGAGCCAGGATCAAACTCTCAATTTAAAGTTTGTGACTCTTTATTTTTACTAGCGAATTGACTTCGCAAAATGTTTATTGCTCTTATCACTTAGATAAGAGACCCTGCACATTTGCTTATCGAAACTTTGTTCAGTTTTCAAAGATCTACTTAATTGATTTATCTAACCGATACAATCAACATAATTATTATATCATATCTGATTTTCGTTGTCAATAACTTTTTTAAGTTATTTTTTCAACGTCGTAATCAGACGACTTATTTATCTTATCAAAATCATTAATCAATGTCAATAAGAAAATAATTTTTTTGTTATGCTGTAACAAATCAGCTTAAATATAATATCATGATTTTCAAGATGATGTCAACATCTTTTTTATATTATATTTTTAAGCAACTGCTCTGCATCAGCAACTTTTATAGTATACCAACATCTATCAAGAAACGTCAATAACTTTTTTAGATTTTTTTGAATATATTCAAAAATTTTTTCCTAATACTAAAATATAACCTTATCTCTCTTTACTATTCCTATAGCACACTCTCAAAAAAGAGCCTGTGACATCGCTTTTTTATACCAAAACATTTACACCCAAGATCAACTTAGCAGACAACAAAAAAACGCTCCGATGCGTATTTTGCATCGGAGCGTTTTTCCTATTAGCTATACGGAACTACTTGTATTGTTTTACACGCTTTTGCCTAAACTATTTCAGTTCAGGAGCGTCTGTTTCGTATAGGTTTTCAGTTGAATTGCCATTATTTTGCTGCAAGACACTCGTTGGTTTATCCTTTTGTGCCTGTTTGAGCTGTTTTAGGCCTTCTGAATACTTATAGTTGTATTTAGTCTTATCGGTCGCCTTAAAGCCTGCAGGTGTGTAGAAACGCAACAGATCGCCTGTGATGATCTTATCGGAAAGTGATAACTCTTCATCAACGTATTCTGTCTGTGCTTTAACTTGTGCCTTTTGCTCGGCCGTCAAACTATCTGTAACATCTTCACCCTTGTCATTATAGATCGTACTTCCGATCTTGGTAAATGTAGGTGAAACAAAGTCACCATTTCTAAAGGCAACTGTTTGATTACGATCCTTAGCCAATAAATCATTACCTAATTGGATCGTATCCGTATTCTTGATCCCCAAAAGGTCTAATAAGGTCGGCATAACGTCGATCTCACCGCCATAAGTATGATCGACTCCGCCCTTGATCCCATTAACATGGATCATGAATGGAACCTTTTGGAACTGTGCTAGATCATAACTATCCACGCTCTTCTTACCAAGTAATTGCGCGATCGCCTTTTTATGGTTATTTGAGATGCCATAATGGTCACCATAAACAACGATCATCGAATTATCATAGAGACCTGCTTTTTTCAAATAACTGATAAATTCGCCAAAAGCATCATCTAAGTACTTGGCTGTTTGAACATAACCGTCAACCGTGCTATCACCTGTTGTCGTCTTTTCGATCGTTTGATTTTGCTTATCAAGTTCGTATGGATAGTGGTTTGTGACCGTGATCAACTTTGCATAGAACGGTTGCGGTAACTGTTCGATGTACTTAACCGACTGTTGTAAGAACAGTTTATCCTTCAAACCATATCCGATACTATAGTTAGACTTATTCTTGTAGTAGTCTTCACTAAAGAAATATTGATATCCCCAAGACTTATAGGTATTATCGCGATTCCAAAAACTACCAACATCTCCGTGAAATGCCGCTGTTGTATAGCCTTGTTGGTCCATAATAGCTGGCATCGCTTGGAAGGTATTATTGGTACCATAAGAGGTCATAACTGACCCTGATGGTAAACCAAAGAGTGATGTTTCTAACATCGTTTCAGCATCAGAAGTCTTCCCTTGTCCTACTTGGTGGTAGAAATTATCAAAGGAGATCGTGCTTTGATCGCTATAAAATTGATTGATATTTGGCGTTACTTCCTTACCATTAACTTTATAGTTGATCATAAATTGTTGGAAACTTTCCAAATGGAAAACAAAAACATTCTTACCTTTTGCTTTACCATAGTATTCTGGATTGACTGTTGTTTTGTTTTTTTCCAAAAACTTCAAGACCTGATCCATATCACTACTACTTGCACTAGCTCTTGTAGCACTTTCCTTATGCGTTTGGTAAGCGTTATAAGCAGCATAGAAGTTAATACCTAAATATTTAACAATATAGTTATTGTCAAATGTACGTGTCAGCAGTTGTGGGCGGTTCTTTTCGGCTAAACCTAGATTAGCTGCAAACAAAACACATGATAACAGTGTGACTCCGATCGGATAGCGGAACTTGACTGGTCGTGTATCGATTTTGATGACCTTAAATACCAATAGTAATGTCAAAATGATCACATCTACAAAGACCCATAAGTCACTAAGATGTAAGATCTCGCCAATACTTAACGATAAATTATTTGAAACTGATCCTGAAGACTTAATGATCCCCATCGATAGGAAATCAGAAAACTCCCGATAGTACAAAATATTGGCAAAAAGCCATAATGAGGCGATCAAATCGACGATCATCATGATCCAATAGGACTTCTTACCTCTAAAATAAAGGGCGATGCCTAAAAGTAATAAACCTGCTGGGAGCGGATTTAACAAGAGTAAGAAGCGTTGCATGCTGTCATTGATCCCTAAGCTGAACTTATTAACATAAACAGCATACGTTTTAATCCAAAGTAATACCAGAGTTAAAATAAAAAAACCTGTGCGCGTATTCAGCCCATCACGGACTTTCTTTAGCACTGAACGCATCTAATTGCCTCCAATAATTAAGTAGTATTTAATTGTCTATGCGTCAAATTATAGTTTAATATCCTATGAAAAAGATAGTCATTCCACAAGATTTAAAGATATTTTAAAATTAGTCGTTTAATAAGTCGTAGATCTCCATCGCTGCTAGATCGATATCATCAAAATCGAACTTTTGATGTGTTGCTAATTCTTCTAATTCAAAAGTTTGTGTTGCAGGATCGTATGTTACGAATCCTCTTTCTTGTCCTTCACGTTCAAAACGACGTGATTGAACTTCATTTGTGTCTGCTTTCATCATCGCATCTAGTCTTTCGATAATTGCCACAAGTTGTGAATTTTCCATAGATATAAATCTCCTCTTCATTTAAGTAGATCATGGACCTACTTTTGATATACCTTAGCAAATTATATACTAACACACCAAATATAATGAAACAATTCAAAAAAGTTGAAGATTTTAGGATATTCTTCTCTTTAATCTTGTTTTGAATATTTATCTGGCTTGATCACTAAGGCTACCATGCCACCAAACATCCCTAAGTAGTAGGTGATGATCCGCCAAATTATCATTGCCAAGACCAGCTTGCTCCCGCTGTTGACAAAGGCCGAAAAAATCAGTGAAAAACTGTATTCGGCCCCTCCAGCTCCTCCAGGGATCGGGAATAGTGAGATCACCATCACGATCAAAACGTGAAGCGTCATTACCGTCAACAATTCAGCATGTTCGACCCGTAAAGCCAACAGGATAAAAAACGGGATGATGTAATAGAAAAATAGTTGGACCAAAGTGATCAAACTAATTTTGAACAACAAGCGGTAATTAGCTTTCAATTGTAAGCTCTCCCGATAAAAGTTATCGATCTTTTCATTGATCAACTTATCATATTTTTCATAACGTTCTGGAGCTAAAAAACGTTTAAAAGGGTGCAAGCATAGATTTGTTATCTTCTTAGTAAAGTCATACCAATACATTATCAACAACAAACCTAAGATCACTGCCAAATGGATCAAAAAGCCAAAGATCAACAGTAATCCCATAATATGCAATTTATCAGCGATCAAATGAAATCCTAAAAATAAACAAACAATGAAATTTAAAACGATCATCGATTGATACACCACAAATTTCATCAATAAGATCGAGGTCGCACGTCCAGCATCTACCCCAGACTGCAACAAGGCAAATAACTGTGCTGGCTGTCCGCCTGAAGCAAACGGGGTGATCCCGTTAAACAAAGCTTCGATCAACGGGATCCGCAACGAATCCTTAAAAGAATAAGTCGGGAACTGTCTTTTCAGCAATTCTTTGACTACAAAGCCCTCGCAACAAATCGACAGCGCCATACATAACACGGCTACTGCGATCCACCACCAATTAAGATGTGTGATATCACCAACTAAGTCATGATAGGAGATCCCTTGAACAGAATAAAAAAAGATCCCGCCCCCGATCAATATCATTACCAAGAGGGCTAATTTATTTTTCTTTGACATCACACTTTCCCCGCTTGCTTTTTATAGTAATCTAACCAGATCAAAGCCAGGCGATCTTCTGAATAAAATTTAGCTGCTGCTTTAGCCCGCTCACGCAATTTAGCCAATACATCTGGATCTTTGGCTAACTCTTTGAGCTTTTTTTCCATCTCATCGATATCAGCACAACCAGCATAATAACCCGCGATCACACCTTCATAAAGCTCGAGTTCACGTAAGACAACGGGTGTCTCACAGCTAAATGCTTCCAGCACACTCATTGGGAACAGTTCATTGTATGATGGTAACAAGAAAACATCAGCCAAGTTGTAATACTCACACATTTCAGTTCGTTCGACGATCCCCGGAAAATGTAAATTCTTAGGTGGATCGTCGACGACCTTTTTCAACTCTGCATAGCCATCAGTGATCATTCCAAACGAAAAGCCTCCGACCCAAACGAATTCGAATTCAGGATTGCGCTTAGCCAGCTCGATAAAATCAAAGACGCCTTTTCTTTCCTGGATCTGCCCAACGCCGACGATCAAAAATTTATCGGTAGGCAACTTTTTTTCCACACGTAACTGCTTTTTGGCCTCACTAGCGATCGGATGAAATTCCTTTTTAGATACAAAATTAGGAATATAAGTTATCTTCTCACGAGCGATCCCATAAGCTTCCAGTTTAGGAATAAAAGTCGGATTAACAACGACTAGGGCATCCATCCGCTTATAAAAAGCGATCACATAGCGATACAATACTTTACGTGCGATCCACGGTAACTTGAGACTTCCCTCCAGTGTTTCTGGCAAAAAGTGAACGTAACCCACTTTTTTGCCCCGACGTTTGGAAAAAGTCGAAAAGAAAAACTTTAAGTCGATCGTGTGATAGTGACTGATATCAGCTGGACCAAACTCATTGATCGTGATCGCCAACTGCTCAGGATAGTATTTTTCTAGCAACTTTATCAGTTCGGTATATGCACTGCCCACCCCTTGGCCTTTGACCTTGGTTGCCGACGAATACATGTGAACATTTAACATTAGAAAACTCCTTTTAGCTGTGTTCTTTTGAGTAGGTGGTTTGACTCAACTCCAGATAGTGTTCCTTACTGCGTTCATAAAATTGTAAGATCTTTTCACCAAACTCATCAGCTGAGATCTCTTTTAACTTCTGTTGTAACGGTTTAGGATCTTGATATTTGGCTGGCTTCGTCAAATATTCAACTACTAACTCAACAAATTCTTGTAAAGTCTCAAAATTTGCACCGATCGTCCGATCACTTAGAAGTTCAGCCGTGTATGGGCTTTTCGAGGAGACCACTTTAGTCCCAGCTGCCAACGCCTCGATATACGTTAGTCCTTGCGACTCTGAGACCGAAGTTGAAACAAATAGATCAGCGGCATGATAAAACTCACTCACTTGAGTATTGTCCACTTCACCTGTAAAGATGATATCTTCGGTCAATTCGAGTTCTTTTACTTGATCTTGCAATGATTCTTTAGCTGGGCCATCACCTACGATCAACAATTTGACCCCTGGGACTTGAGCTTTGATCGCAGGAAAACTAGCTACCATACGATCGATATCTTTTTCAAAGGCCAAACGACTCAACGTTAATAACAAAGGCGCATCTTCAGCTATCCCATAGTGTTTTCGAACATTATTTTCACTAGCAACTTTAAAACGCGTCAGATCGACCCCTGTAGGAATAACAGTGATCGGTTCTTTGACACCATAACGAGTCAACGTCTCTAAGACCCGTTCACTTGGTGCCACGACCCCACTCATTTTTTCGCAAAATGAACAAGTCATCAAGCGTACATGGGATGGTTTCAATAATTTCCCTTTAGCCACGTAATGCAAATAATCTTCATACATCGTATGGTAAGTATGAACACACGGGATCTTTAGCGCTTTAGCTACAAATTTCCCGATCAAGCCCATTGAAAATTCAGTTTGCGTATGAACAATATCTAGATTTAATTCCTTAGCTACTTGATAAGACTGAAACAGCCCTCTAACAGCGATGCGTCTATCGGTAAAAGAAATAAACGGAATGCTAGCAAAGCGAAATACATTGCGCTCATAGACATTTTTCTCGACATCAGGATCAGTAGTCGTAAAGATATAGACCGTATGTCCTTTTTGTTCTAATTGGGAACGCAAAGTATCGATCGATGTCGCAACTCCGCTGACTTGCGGAAAATACGTATCTGTAAATATGCCGATATTCACAAGCACCTTTCCTCCTCAACTTTTTATCAGTTTTAATTATATGGTTTTAACTATTCCTTTGCAATGCTCTCACTGATGCGAAGAGCAAAAAAATACCATTCTTAATATTTTAACATTTCTCGACTGATTTTAGACAAAAAGAGACCAGAAATCTCTTTCCGGCCTCTTCTCTTTAAGATAAGTTGATCAAATTTTACTTCGTGTATTCAGCTACTAAAGCTTCAACTTCTTCAGTTGTTTCGCAATCTTCAACTGCTTTTTGAGCTAATTCTTGCATCTTAACTGAATCAAGTTTCTTCAACAAGCTACGTGTCTTCAAGATCGAAGTTGCACTCATTGAGAATTCATCTAAGCCTAAACCAAGCAACAATGGCACAGCAACTTGATCGCCAGCCATTTCACCACACATACCAGTCCACTTGCCTTCTTTATGAGAAGCATTAATGATGTTCTTGATCAAACGCAAGATAGATGGGTTATATGGTTGGTAAAGGTAAGATACACGTTCGTTACCACGGTCAGCTGCCATCGAGTATTGGATCAAGTCATTGGTTCCGATACTAAAGAAATCAGCGTACTTAGCTAACTTGTCTGCGATCATTGCAGCAGCAGGAATCTCCATCATCATTCCGACTTCGATATCGTCAGAAACTGGGATACCTTCTTTAACTAACTTAGCTTTTTCTTCTTCAAAGATCGCCTTAGCATCTTTGAATTCCTTGACAGTAGCGATCATTGGGAACATGATAGCCAAACGTCCATAGTGAGAAGCACGTAACAACGCACGCAATTGAGTACGGAAGATATCTTGGCGATCTAACGAGATACGGATCGCACGGTAACCCAAGAATGGGTTTTCTTCTTCTGGTAGTGGTAGGTAAGGAAGATCTTTATCCCCACCGATATCCATTGTACGTACAACAACTTGTTTGCCGTCCATGCCTTCAACTGCTTCTTTATAAGCTTCGAATTGTTCTTCTTCTGTTGGAAGCTCACTTGCATCCATGTATAAGAATTCAGAACGGAACAAGCCAACTGCTTCTGCCCCATTGTCAACAGCACCTGTAACATCCTTAGGTGTACCAATATTAGCCCCTAAGATAACTTCTTTGCCGTCTTTGGAAACAGATTTAGCATCTTTTAATTGTTGCCATTCAGCCTTTTGAGCTTTGAAATCAGCAGCTTTTTGTTCATATTCAGCCAATTGTTCGGCAGTTGGATCAACAACTGCATCCCCAGCAATACCATCAATAATGACCATATCGCCTTCTTTGATCTCAGTCGTTGCTGAGCCAGAACCTACAACTGCAGGGATCTCAAGCGTTCTTGACATGATAGCCGAGTGCGATGTCCGCCCACCGATATCAGTGATAAAGCCCTTAACAAAATTGCGGTCTAACTGTGCTGTATCAGATGGTGTCAAGTCATGCGCTACGATCACGACTTCTTCGTTGATCAAAGCTGGGTTAGGTAAAGTTACACCCAACAAATGACTCATAACACGCTTAGTTACGTCACGAATATCACCTGCACGTTCTTGCATGTAAGCATTGTCTGTCATACCTTCAAACATGGAGATAAACATGTCGGTCACGCTCTTCAACGCAGCTTCAGCATTAACTTTTTCATTCTTGATTTGATTTTCGATTTGACCAATCATTTCAGGGTCAGCCAAGATCGTCAAGTGCGCTTCAAAAACTTCAGCTTCTTCAGCACCTAAGTTTTGGGCAGCTTTTTGCTTAATAGCTTCAAGCTCACTCTTGGAGGCTGCAACAGCATCATCTAAACGCTTAATCTCAGCTTCTGGATCAGAGATGCTGGTTTCAGAAAATGAAAGGTCAGGTTGCACGAGCATGTAGGCTTTTGCGGCTGCAATTCCGTCACTAGCTGCGATACCCTTCAACATTTTCGTCATTATTCAGCAAGTCCTTCCTTTGTCATTGTTTCTGTGATAGCAGCGATTGCTTCTGCTTCATCAGCACCATCAGCAGAGATCACAACGTCAGCGTTTTGACCTACACCTAATGACATAACACCCATGATAGATTTCAAGTTTACTGATTTACCTTGATATTCTAAAGTAATATCTGAGTTAAATTTACTTGCAGCTTGCACCAAAAGTGTAGCTGGGCGTGCGTGAATACCTGTTTCTGCGATTACGTGAAATTCTTTCTTTTCCATTGTGGATCATGCTCCTTTAAATATAAATAAGATTTGTGCAACAATTAGTAAACAAATTGATTACAGCTGCAAAAGAATTCGTTTACATTAGCGATTACACTAAGTATTGCACCTGCTATAAAAAGATAATACCATGAATTATTTATCAAGACAAGGCATCACTCTTAAACATTTTGATAATATGTCAAAAAAAATTTATTTATCATTTTTATGATAATGATAGATAACTCCGCCGCCACGTTTAGCTGTGCCGACTACATTTTTCCGATAATTATAATTTAGTAAAATTTTTTGAAAATCCATAAATTCAGCGGTTTCGATCTCAAATTCTGTGATCTCACCTGCATGCAAGCGATCTAATAGAGCTTGATAATCTTTTTCCATCCTGCTACCCCCTCTCGCACATTTTTAAATTATACCACCGATTTTTTTGCTTGCACTTAAGATAAAAATTTGTATAATAAAGCTACAAAGGTCAAAGTTGGTCAAACTAATTTTGACATTAAATTTTACCGGAAAGGTCGTGAATAGCTATGTTATGCCAAAATTGTCAGCAAAACCAAGCTACGCTACATTTAACAACAAACATCAACGGTCGCCAAACTTCGATCGATCTTTGTCCTAACTGCTATCGCGTTTTGAAAAATCAAAGTCAACTACCTCCATCTTTAGATGGTATCTTCCAAGATTCCTTTGGTAGTGACCCATTCGCTGATTTCTTCAAAGAGATCAACCAACAAAATCAACAGCGCCATACACCCGCACAAGAACCGCCAACAAAAGCCGGTGATAATGGGGATAACGGTAGCATTTTAGATAAATATGGGCTCGATCTCACTGCCCAAGCTAAAGCGGGCCAGATTGACCCCGTCATTGGGCGTGACCGCGAGATAAAACGTGTAACTGAGATCTTGAATCGTCGCACTAAAAACAATCCTGTTCTTACTGGTGAAGCCGGCGTTGGTAAAACTGCAGTGGTCGAAGGGCTTGCCCAAAAGATCGTTGACGGCGATGTTCCACAAAAACTATTGAATAAAAAAGTCATCCGCCTAGACGTTGTTTCCTTAGTCCAAGGGACCGGGATCCGCGGTCAATTTGAACAACGCATGCAAGAATTAATGGATGAATTGAAACAAAAACAAGATATCATCCTCTTTATCGACGAGATCCATGAGATCGTTGGCGCTGGGAACGCTGAGGGTAGCATGGATGCTGGTAACGTCTTAAAACCAGCTCTAGCTCGAGGTGAATTTCAACTCGTCGGGGCTACTACTTTAAACGAATTTCGGACGATCGAAAAAGATGCTGCCTTAGCGCGGCGTCTACAACCCGTTCAAGTCGAAGAACCATCTAAAGAAGAAGCTTTAGCGATCTTACACGGCCTGCGCGCTAAATATGAAAGCTATCATCAAGTTGCTTATACTGATGAAGCTCTTGAAAGTGCGATCCAGCTTTCGACACGTTACATTCAGGACCGCTATTTGCCGGATAAAGCGATCGACCTCTTAGATGAAGCCGGCTCGCGTAAAAATCTAGCCTTGCAAGCCTTTGATCCAAGCGAAGTCAAAGCTAAGATAACCCAAGCTCAGGCAAACAAAAAAGCTGCTTTAGACCAAGAAGATTACGAAAAAGCAGCATTTTACCGCGATCAAGTCGCTAAACTAGAAGAACACTTAACGGCTAAACCCCAAGCTAAAAGCGAAGTTACCGCCCAAGACATGGAAAAGATCGTCGAAGAAATGACCTCCATCCCTGTCGGCGAACTCAAACAAAAAGAGCAAGCGCAATTACAAACCTTAGCGCAAACACTTAAGCAAAATGTTATCGGCCAAGACCGCGCCGTTGATAAAGTTGCCCGCTCGATCAGACGTAATCGGATCGGCTTTAATAAATCGGGCCGGCCGATCGGTTCATTTCTGTTTGTCGGTCCTACAGGGGTCGGTAAAACGGAAGCAGCTAAACAACTGGCTTTAGAATTATTCGGGACGACCGAAGCAATGATCCGCTTTGACATGAGCGAATATATGGAAAAATTCTCCGTCTCCAAATTGATCGGTTCGCCTCCAGGTTACGTTGGTTATGAAGAAGCTGGTCAATTGACCGAACAAGTTCGGCGCCATCCATATAGCTTGATCTTATTAGATGAGATCGAAAAAGCTCATCCCGATGTCATGCATATGTTCTTACAGATCTTAGATGATGGTCGCTTGACTGATTCACAAGGTAAGACTGTCAGCTTTAAAGATACGATCATCATCATGACAAGTAACGCTGGTTCAGGTGATCCGATCGTCAACGTTGGCTTTGGCACGACGGAAAGCACACCTAACTCTGTGGTCGATAAATTGACTAAATACTTTAAACCAGAATTCTTGAACCGTTTTGATGATATTATCGAGTTCAATGCTTTGACTAAAGAAAATCTTGACCAGATCGTTGAGTTGATGCTCGAAAAAGTCGACCAAACGCTCCAAGAAAATGGAATGTCACTTAAAGTTTCGACCAAAGCTCGCCAGAAATTAGTCGAATTGGGCTATGATCCTAAGATGGGTGCGCGTCCATTACGCCGTACGATCCAAGACCAGATCGAAGACAAAGTGACCGACTTTTACCTTGACCATCCCCAAGTTAAAGACTTTTACGCCGACCTGACCGACGATACGATCGTGATCAGCGAAGCAAACGTCACTGAATAATTCAACAAACTGGGAGTTTTTTTACCAACTTCCCAGTTTTTTATTTTCAACATTTTTGTCAGATAGTTTATAATAGATATATAGAATTGGTAATTTGAAGCATACATTTTACTTCAAAAATTTTACTATATTTAGCAAAGGGGGAAATCAACATGCAACTGATCGATGTTACCAACAGCTACTCACGCATGATCCAACATGAATTAGTTAAATCACCAGTTCATTTCATCAAAGTATATACCTTAGGGAATTCAAAAGTCGTCTATAAGAAAAAACATGCTTTTTCTGAGATCGTGATCTCAAATAAAATTCGCCGGATCACCCCTAAAGAAATTGAATTTGTCAAAACTAAGCTTTTAAAAGACCGTGCCGACGCTGCGACTGTTACTACTCAAGGAAACTTAGTGGAAATAAATTTGGAGAACTAAGACCTAGAAACCTTGTAAGCTACCTTACGGGGTTTTTTATTATTAAGTACTAAAAAAATTTAGATTACCTAGTAATAATTTTGTGCAATCATTTTAGAGATACGTTATAATTGACGTGATACTGATACGAGGGAGGCGAGTTCAAGTTGGCACCGAAAAGACAAAAAAAGACAAAACATCCAAATAATGAAAAACACCGGTCACGCTTTGCTAAGCGTTCTAAGATCGAAATAGCTCCGGTCAAAGAAGCATTGCTCGAGGAACGACCAGAGATCGAGATCGAAAAAACTGCGCCAGCTCAGCAACCTATCGCCCCGGCGCCACCACTAAAAAAAGAAGCAGAGATCGTATTAGACCAAAAACAAGCGGTCACAACTAAAAATGAGATCAAGAAAAAAGCCACTACACAGGATTCAACTGTTATCTTGATCTTCCAAGATGAAGATAAGACATTCTTAGCTTCACCGCAGATCATCTCGGGTAAGCGCCACGAACCGATCAAATTTAGATTCAAAGATTTTGAAGGCTACAATTTGATCCGTGTTGATGGTTTTACGAGTGATTTTGTCTTGCCTTACGCTGCGATCACCTTTACCTATCGTAAAAAAGATGCTGGTAACATTTGGATCTTTTGCCAAGATATCGATGATCGCCGGTTCTTGCAAAAGCCAACTTTTGTTAAGGGAAAAGTCGGTGATGAGTTTTCCCTTTCATCACCTGCGATCCGCAACTACACTCTCTTACGGGCTCGCGGTTTGACACATGGGGCCTTTACTTATGATCAACAGGCTGTTACCTATTTCTATCGCCGGGACAGTTGGAAAGATGTTGATTATACCCCGCATTATCTAAAATTCAAGCAGTCCCTACCTTGCTTAGATGCTCCTGATGGGCAAGTGACCGATGTGATCTTAGCTAAAGATACCATTTGGCAAACTTTTGAAACGATCATTACCGATAACGATCAACGTTGGTATTGCTTAGGCGGCAGTATTTGGATCAAATATGATGCCGAATTGATGACAATGTTGGATAAAAAGCCAGCTGTGATCAGCGACCGTGATACCCTTGATATTGATCTCCCACGCTCGATCGATCTGCGCCATAATGCGATGATCGACTTTATCCCAGATGGTGAACTCGTCCTATACGATAAACCATTCGGCCAAAAAGTCGGGTTGATCAGAAATGGCCAGATCGTAACCTTGACAGGCCGGATCAGAGTGGATGGAATGCTTTGGTTTGAAGTCAATGGTCTTGGGTGGACGATCCGTGAATATCTAAACTTGGATCCGTAAAATAACTATACTAAAAAGCTCAGAACTGACAGTTGAGATGTAGATCTCAACTATCAGTTCTGAGCTTTTATTATTTAATTAGCGCTTATCTATGTGAGATCATAGTTTTGCCGTTAATTTTACATCAGGATACTTATCTTTGAACCATCTTTCGGAAAATTCATTTTCAAAAAGAAATAGGGGCGCACCTTGACGATCTTTAACGAGCAAGTTTCTTGAACTCGACATCTTTTCATCTAATTGTTCTGGGTCGATCCAACGGGCGATCTTATTACCCATTGGTGTCATAACGACTTCAGAATTGTATTCATTTGCCATTCTAAATTGGAAAACTTCAAACTGCAATTGACCGACCGCACCTAAAATATAATCACCGGTGCTATAACTTTGATAGAGCTGAACTGCCCCTTCTTGCACCAATTGTTGGATCCCTTTATGGAATGACTTTTGCTTCATCACGTTCTTGGCTGTTACACGTGCGAATAATTCTGGCGTAAATTGTGGTAATTTTTCAAATTCGATCGCCTTTTTACCCGTATAGATCGTATCCCCTATCTGGAAATTCCCCGTGTCATACAACCCAATGATATCTCCGGCTACAGCAGTTTCAACTGTTTCACGTGTATCAGCCATGAATTGAGTCGAATTAGAGAGACGGATCTTTTTGCCTGTTCGGTTCAAGAAAACATCCATTCCGCGGTCAAATTCACCCGAACAGATCCGGACAAAGGCGATCCGGTCACGGTGGTTAGGGTTCATATTAGCTTGGATCTTAAAAATAAAGCCCGAGAAGGTCGGATCAGCTGGTTCGATCTCACCGCCAGCTTGGGTCTTATGCGCAGCTGGTGCAGGCGCGAATTGAAGATATGCATCTAAAAATGTTTTGACCCCAAAATTCGTCAAAGCCGAACCAAAGAAGACTGGTGTCAATTGACCATTTGCGATCTTTTCTTCGTCGAATTCATTGCCGGCATCCTTGACCAATTCAACTTCTTCTAAAACTTGTTGGTAGATACTATCTTCTTTTAACGGATCATCACCTTTGATCTCGCCATTTTCATCGAGTTCAAGGAATTTTTGTCCATCGGTTTCTGAGCGGTAAAGTTCGATCCGATCGTTATAGATATCATAGATCCCCTTAAGACCTTTACCCATCCCGATCGGCCAATTCATCGCGTAGGCATCGATCCCTAAAACTTCTTCAAGTTCGGCAGTCAATTCTAAAGGTTCCCGGCCATCACGGTCTAATTTGTTGATAAATGTAAAGATCGGGATCCCCCGCATTTTACAAATTTGGAAAAGTTTCTTAGTTTGGGGCTCGATCCCTTTAGCCGAGTCGATCACCATCACGGCTGAATCGACCGCCATCAATGTTCGATACGTGTCTTCGGAAAAGTCCTCGTGCCCAGGGGTATCAAGGATATTAACGCGTTTGCCTGCATAATCGAATTGCATGACCGAACTCGTAACTGAGATCCCACGTTTCTTTTCGATCTCCATCCAGTCAGATTTAGCAAAATTACCACTCTTTTTAGCTTTAACTGTCCCAGCTTGGCGAACGACGCCCCCAAATAAAAGTAATTGTTCTGTGATCGTTGTCTTACCCGCGTCAGGGTGAGAAATGATCGCAAATGTCCGTCTTTTTTCAACGGCTTGTTTTAGTTCATCTGTTTTCATATTTACCTCACAATTAAATTCTATATCAGCTTTTGGCTAACTTCTCTAAATGTCACATATTATCTTACTTTAAAAAAAGGTCGGTTTCAACACTTAGTTAAAACCGACCTTTACTATATAATCAATTTTTTTGATCTTCTTTTGGATTCAACGCTCTAAACTTACGCCAACCTGAAAGCTCAGGTGGGATCACTGCTAAAACTTGCGTGATCCGAGCATCATCAACGATCTCAACTGTTTTCAACACTAAACCATCATCTTCGGTGACCGTCAAGACTTCATCGTCATCCGGGATCTTCCCTGTTTTAGCGATAATATAACCCGCAACGGTATCGATATCATCCATTTCAAGCTTCGTCCCAAATTCATCATTGAATTCTGTCAAAGTCATTTTCCCTTGGACGATAAATTCATTTTCAGCCACTTGCTCGATCAATTTATCGGGTTCATCGGATTCATCTTCGATCTCACCGACGATCTCTTCTAAAATATCTTCTAAAGTCGTCAAACCTACGACCCCACCATATTCATCTAATAGTATGGCCATTTGGTTTTGTGTTTTTTGCATCCGCAAGAGCAACTCATCGACTGGCATTGTTTCTGGTACAAAGAACGCTGGATGCATCACCTGTCGGATCGTCAGCCGCTCAAAGCCATAACGCCGCGCCCGCTTTAACACGTTTTTGATATGCACGATCCCAACGATATTGTCTTTATCTTCATGATAGACTGGGATCCGCGAATAGTCCATTTCTAAAATACTGTCGATATTCCGATCATTATCATTTGTGATATCGATCATGAACGCATCGATCCGTGGTACCATAACTTCCCGTGCCGTTTTGTCGTGTAAAGATAAGACACCATTTATCATCTCAAAATCAGTCGTATCCAATTCACTTTCTTCACGCTGCCGTTGAATATTTTCTACGATCGTTTCAAAAGACATCTCTGTTGGCTCGTTGATCTGACCTCTTTGCTGAACTAATGCAACTATCTTAGTAAGTGGCCATAAGATCACATTTTCAAGTTTGAGTAACCACCCTAACTTTTGGCACAATAAGCCACTATTTTCGACTGTCACTTTGCTAGCCAGGCCAAATTCTAGCCCGATCAAGCCCAAAACTAAGACGATCAAGGCTACGAGCCCCCAAGTACCTCTGACGATCTGCGTTATACTAGCCATAGCTAAGAAGCCAAATGCGATCTTGCTTAAATAGGCTGCGATCCAGCTGTTAGCCCGATAATTTAGGCTATCTTTTTGGGCATCGGTGCTCTGACGCAATGCCTGCTCCCCAATTACATTTAAGCTAAATACAACGACCGCGATCAATGCGATCATTCCCCATAACAGGGGCTGTCCAGGATCTGATCCCATACATAAATCACCTTTTCTTAATTAATTTTATTTCGGTACATAAAGTGTTTCACCAGCTGTTAGATCAACACTTGAACCTAAATTATTCAATTCTTGAATTTTTTCGACTGTAGTTGCATATTTTGCAGCTAAAGACTCGAGCGTATCACCATCAGCCACATTGATCGTTTGCGCATCGGCTTGGGCTGAAGATAAGCTAGCGGCACTTTCGCTGCTTGCTTTAGCTGCGCTCTCACTACTTGCCTTAGCTGCACTTTCTGAGCTGGCTGCAGCTTGTTTACTTGCTTCTTCTTGTTTACGTTGACTCTCTTCTGCCGCTTTTTGAGCACTCTCACTCGCTGCTTTTTGGCTAGCTTCTTTAGCACTTAACGCTTTAGTTTTGCTTTCACTTAAAGAAGCAGCCTTTTTTTGTGAACTTACTTTAGCGATACTTGCTGAATTTCCCTTAGCTTTCGTTGCATTAGAAGCTTGGGTCTTTTGGTACCAAAAAACGCCACCAAAGACGAGCACTACTAACGCTAATAAAGCAAGGATCACTTTAGAATTGACACGTTTAGCTGGTTTATCTGTCTGCGTGGCTTTTTCGCGTTGTACAGGGTCGTTACCGCGTTCAACAAAAAATTCCTTACGCATCCGAGGCTCATCTTTGCGCGTATAACCATGCTTGAATTGTTCACTCTTGAACACTTCATAAACCTTATTGATGTCAAAGTTGACCTGTTCTGCCTGTTTTTCTGCTAAGTAGTCATTTTTTTCAGGTAAGGTCAAATTAGCGATCCATTCACAAGCATATTCATACTGTCTGACCACTTCTGTTGTTGCCCCAAAATCTTGTAAGACACCAAATTGTAAAAGTGCCGCACGTTCACAAAGCGTCTCGATGATAACTGGACGCACTTCAGAAACGATAAATGTAACACCGGTATCCTTTAATTGTTGGATCTTTTGCACGGCTTTAAAGTAGAAGTTCCGGTCGACTGGGGATAAAACTTCATCTAAAATTACTAATTCTGGATCAATGAATAATACGATACTCAAAGCTAACCGAGCATACATCCCCGTCGAATATTCTTTGACTGGACGATACAATAATTCACCGATCTCAGAAAAGTTGATGATCCCGTTAGTATAATGGTTACCCTTAAATTCATCAATGTCAGCCTGAGCGATCGCTTGACGAATATTTTCAAGCCCCGTCTTTTCGGGGTCTAAACTCGTACAAGAAGCATAGGATCTTTTGGCCTTAGTCGTGATAAAACCCGTTGTTTGTTTATCTTTTTGGCCCAAGATCTTCATCAAAGCCACCTTGCCCGAGCCGTTATCACCGATCACACCGACCGCTTCACCATCATTTACAGCTAGGTCGATCCCACGTAATTCCCAAAAGTTTTTTACATCGTGTTTTTCTTTTTTATCTAAGAGCAACGGCACGCTCTTAGTAATATATTTGATTTCTATTTTTGCCATACTCTCTCACCAATTACCTTATCAAATTAAGCTAGTTTCAATAGTACAAAATTGCTTTCCTAGCGTCAACTAGAAAGCTGAGCGAATACAAAATTTGCACTAAAACATGTGTTTCCACTATAATATTAAGGTTAGTTGCTATTTTACGCAACTCTGACCCTAGACTAATGGAGACGGTAGTAAACAAAATTAGGAAAGGAAAAGCTATATTTGACCAGATCCTATATAGCAGCTTTACCAACTTGAAAAAACTCTATCGTAAATATCAAAACTTCTTTTCTTATACCTTCTTTGGGACTTTAGCTAGTGCTATCAATGTTATCTTATTCCATATCTTGGAAAAAGATCTTGGTTTCAACTACTTACTCGCTAATTGTCTTGCTTATATCGTTGCGATCATTTTTACCTTCGTAACTAATAAACATTGGGTCTTTGCTTCTAAAAATACGACCTTGAAACAGACGCTCCAAGAATTTGTTTCATTTTGTAATGTTCGGCTCTTCTCGTTTATCTTGGATCTTGGGCTGATGTTTACCGGTGTGCAACTCTTAGCGCTCTATAAAGATCTGGCCAAAATACTCGATCAACTCATTTGTGGTATTTTGAATTACTTCTTTAGTAAATGGTTCATCTTCAAAACGACCGCCAAGATCTTACCCAAAGAAGTCGATGAAGAATAACTAAGCTATACTAAAAGATCCGCCCCAAACATCGGGGCGGATCTTTTCCTGTTTATTTTCGTTTTCCGATAACTTCAGATTTACTATCGCGAGTCATCAAACTCCCAATCTCTTCTTTGATATCAGCTTTATTATACAAAACGTTGTAGATAGCTTCTGTGATCGGCATTTCAATATGCTCTTCACGTGAAAGATCATAGGCTGCCTTCGCAGTATTGACCCCTTCAATGACCATGCCCATGTCTTCAATAACTTCATCAAGCGGCTTGCCTTGACCAAGTTGATCACCACAGCGCCAGTTTCTAGAGTGCACTGAGGTACATGTCACGATCAAGTCACCAACACCAGAAAGACCCATAAATGTCAATGGACTTGCTCCATAAGCCATGCCTAAACGGGCAACTTCGGCTAACCCGCGTGTCATCAAGGCCGCTTTAGCATCATCCCCATAGCCTAGGCCATGTAAGATACCAGCCCCGATCGCGATGACGTTCTTGAAGGCGGCCCCAGTTTCAACACCGACTACATCGTTATTGGTATAGATCCGTAAGTAGTTATTAGTAAACATGTCTTGGACTTGCTCAGCTGCTTTTTCTTCTTCACTAGCAGCTGTGATCAAGGTGATATCATGTCGCGCAACTTCTTCGGCATGACTTGGACCAGACAAGACAACGATGCTTGAGCAATAACAATCCGTCAATTCTTCGTGGATGATCTCAGAGATCCGTTTATGCGTACCGATCTCTAACCCCTTGCTGGCATGGATCACCATTGGACGTTGTTTTAACTTAGCTAAAACTTCTTTGACTTGTTTAGCCACCAAGCGTGTTACTTTAGTTGGTACAACAAATAAAATTGCATCGGTATCAGTTAAAGCTTCTTCCAAGTCTGTCGTTGCCCGTAGTTTTTCTGAATACTTAAAGCCAGGCATATATTGTTCATTTGTATGCTTTTCATTAAGCTCTGCCGCCTGTTCGACAACGTTTGTGTAAAGTGTGACATCATGTCCATTTTCAATTAAAACGCTCGCAAGAGTACTACCCCACGAACCGGCACCTAATACTGCTATTTTTTTTGTCATAAAATATACATCCCTACTTATAAGATATTTTCAATACAATTTCAAAATACCACAAATCGTGGTCCCTGGCAACTTAGACACTTAGGCATCTGTGTCGCTGTTTTGGAGTTTGATAATGTCATAAACATACGTCACAACGACCTTTGAGACCGCATAAAGTGGGATCGCCAAGATCATACCTAATAGACCAGCAATATTTCCAGCTGCTAATAAGATCATGATGATCGTCAACGGATGGATATCTAACGACTTACCGATCACGTTTGGATAAACGAGATTACCGTCGATCTGTTGGACGACCACACAGACAACGATCACTAAGATAACTTCTTTAAATGACATTGAAAGTGCGATAAAGATCGCTGGCACCAGTCCGATATACGGTCCAAGATACGGAATGATATTCGTGATCCCCGCAAACATGCCGATCAAAAGTGCATATGGGATCCCGACCAAGCCATAGCCGATCGCTGAAAATGTTCCGACAAACAAACACTCGATCACTTGACCCGAAATATATTTAGCGATCGTATCACTCATTTTTACCAAGAGATCCCCGATAACATCAGCTTGTTTAGCTGGTAACATGCGTTTGATATTTGGCAAAAGTTTCGGTCCGTCTTTCAACATGTAAAAGAGCACAAACGGAACCGTTACGATCGTCATTGTGATACTTGTCACCGCGCCGATCATTGAACCCAAACTCGAGGTCAATGAACCCATAAAGTTCTTCAAGATACCATTGAGTGAATCTTTGATATTATTGATATATTCGGTCAGATCGATATTGTCGGCCCAATCTGGGCGTTTAGAATTACGCGCTAATTCAGTTAAGTATGCTTGAAGCTCACTTAAATACTTAGGTGTCCGTGCGACTAATTGTTCGACCTGTGTCGTTAATTTAGGAACTAAATACGCAACTGTCAAGCCGATCAAGGCAAAGAACAAGAGAAAGACGATCGTCACTGCCCAAGTGCGCCCGATCTTAAACTTTTTATACTGGACTTTAGTAAGTAAATTGACCAAAGGGTTCAGCGCATAAAATAAGAACCCGGCGATCAATACCGGCGCAAAGATCGTTGAAATGAAGATCCCGATCGGTTGAAAGATAAAACCTATCTGGGTACAAACAAAGATCAACAATGCGACCAACAACAACTCAAGTGACCAATACATCAAACGATAACGTCTTTTTTTATTAAACATAATTTTTCCTTTCTGTTTCTTTTGGTCTCCCCACCTTTGGATATAAAAAAAGGGACTGCGACTTCTATCACAGCCCCAAATGGTTATAAACAGGCAATTACTGCTGGCGCGACAATTCTAAATAGCGATTATACCAAATCTCGACATATTCTTTTGAGAACGGTCCCTTGCCGTGTTCGATCCAATCGACTAGAGTCTTAACATTGTGCTTTAATATCAGATCTGTTTTAGCCGGATATTTCCATCTAGCACTGTGTTCAGCATACTCGTCTACATCGAGTAACCGTTTTTCACCATTAGGAAATACTTTTACATCCAGATCGTAATCTATATATTTGAGAGCTTCCTTATCTAAAACCATCGGTGAGGCTAGATTGCAGTAGTAGGAAACCCCGTTATCACGAATCATCGCCACAATGTTAAACCAGTAGTGCTTATGGAAATAAACCAGAGCTGGTTCACGGGTGACCCAACGCCTTCCATCAGCTTCTGTAACTAAAGTGTGATCATTACATCCGATCAAAGCATTTTCACTTGTCTTGAGTACCATCGTATCGCGCCATGTCCGATGTAGGCTGCCATCGTGTTTATAACTCTTGATCGTAATAAACTCGCCTTCCTTTGGCCCATTTGAATGACGCATATAACTTCCTGCTTTCTATAAACAAGGGTGTAGTTACACCAATATCATTTCAATTATACCAAAGATTGCAGAAAATGCCTATGACAATATAACTGGGACCAAAATTCTTCGAGCACTATTTTTTACTAGGCGCGTTTAACTAATTTAACGACTGCTTCAGCCCGCGCTGTTTGTGGAAACATATCGACCGAGCGAATATATTCAACACGATAAGCTTGGGTCAACGCCACTAGATCACGCGCTAAAGTCGAAGGATTACATGAAACATAGACAAACTTAGCTGGACGATATTTTAAGATCGCCTTGATCAAAGCGTCATCTAGACCGGTTCGTGGGGGATCGACGACTAAAGCATCAAAGCTAAATCCTTCTTTGATCCATTTTGGAATGACGTTCTCGGCTTTACCGGTCGTATAAACAGCTTGACGCCCAGCTTTTTTGGCATTTAGTTGCGCATCGGCCACGGCTTCGGGCACAATGTCCATTCCTCGGATCTCTTTAGCATCCTTACCCACATATAATCCGATCGTACCTACACCACAATAAGCATCGACCAAAGTCTCATTTGGTGATAATTCTAAAGCTTCTTTGACTTCATCGTATAAGACCTTAGTTTGGAGGGGATTCATTTGGAAAAAGGCACGCGCTGACAATTCAAAACTAACATCGCCCAATCTTTCAGTGATACTTTCTTTTCCCATCAATAATTGTGTTTCTTCGCCCCAGATCAAAGAGGTATTTTGCGGATTGATATTTTGCATCACCGATACTACTTCTGGTAATAACTGCTTGATCTCAGGCAACAGTTCATTTTTGCGGGGCAATTGCGCTGTTCGGGTTATGAAAACCAGTTGCGCTTCTCCCGTCGCAAAGGATTCCCGGACGACTAAAGTTTTAACTGTCCCTTGATCCTTGCGTTCATCGTAGATCGGGACTTGCCATTTCTCTAGTAACTTTCGAACAGTATTTATCACTTTCATCGTCAATTCACGTTGCGTCGCAAAAGTCGGTAGGTCAACTAAAATATGGCTATTTTCTTTATATAAGCCAGCAATGACTTGCCTTGCTTTATTTTTACGCACCTGAAATTGAGCCTTATTGCGGTAGTGATAAGGATCAGCCATTCCTAAAGTCGGCCGAAGCTCATATTCTTTATAACCAGCTGGCCGATACTTAGCTAAAGCCTGAGCGATCACATCTCGTTTAAATTCCAATTGAGCTGGATAAGCTAAATGTTCAAGTTCGATCCCCCCAACATCATATTTATCCACTGGTTGGACGCGATCTGGACTTTTTTGTTTGATCTTTAACAAGCGCGCCTTGGCATATTTTTCTTTAGCTTCTGTCACACTCGCTAAGACGACTTCTCCTGGTAAAGCTTTAGGAATAAAGACGATCTTTCGCTTATAATATCCGATCCCCTCACCATTTATGCCTAAACGCTTGATCGTCACAACAATTTTTTGGTCTTTTTTCAATCTGACCCCAGAGGCCATTTTGGGCTTTACTCGTTTCACACTAAAATTCCTTCCATTTTTTATCTTTGAAATTATAACACATTAAGCTAAGATAGTAGTAACATCATTAGAAAAGAGGAAAATTGATGGCTAAAAAAATCACTGCGATTGTAACACAAAAGAAAGCCGGACGTTTCAACATCTATTTAGACGGTAAATACGCTTTTCCCGTCAGCGAAGATGTTTTGATCAAATATCGTCTCGCTAAGGGCCTCGAACTTGATGAAGAAATGATCGAGTGCTTACAACAAGCCGACTTGCTCTCTAAGGCCTACAATAAAGCTTTAGATCATCTCAGCTATCAATTGCGCACCAAAAAAGAGATCCAGACCTATTTAACTAAACTTGAGATCCCTGAAAATGACCAAGATCAGATCATTTCCAAGTTAGTCGAACTAAATCTCTTAGATGACTTGACCTATGCTAAAAGTTACGTCCGCACAGCGGCTAAGACAACGGATAAAGGACCGTTTGTGATCGCACAAAAGCTTAAACAAAAAGGGGTAGCTGAAGAATTTATCAATGAGGCTCTCACCGAATTTAGTCTCGAGCAGCAAGTCCAGACTGCATTTAAGCTAGCTGAAAAATTTGTCGCTAAAAATAAAAAACTGGCCTTTCAAACTTTAAAAAATAAACTCTATCAACACCTTGCAACTAAAGGGTTTAGCAGTGAGACCATTAGTTTGGTGCTCGAAGAATTAGCCCTTGAAAAAGATGATACGCTTCAACTTGAGGCTCTACGTGAACAAGGCGCTAAACTTTTACGGCGTTATCAACGTTATCCCGAACCAGAACGTTCATTTAAATTAAAACAAGCCCTTTATCGTAAAGGCTTTTCCTTGAGTGAGATCGAAGGCTATCTAGCTGAACTGACCGCAGAATAAATTAAATGCCAGCTGCTAAAACGGCTGGCATTTAATTTATTTAGAGCCACGTTTCCAATTAAAGAAACGCTTGACTGAACTATCATTGAAGTGATCTAAGGTCCGTTTAGACCGGATCGTACCGTATTTGCGCTCTTCCAAAGTAGCATTGATAACTGCTCCGACCATGATCACTAAAGCACTGTAATTCATCCAAAACAGCAATACGATAAAGGTCCCGATCGTTCCATAACTCAAGACCGACCGCGCAAAATAACGTACATAGATACTAAAGCCTTGGGTCAAGAGCATCCATCCTAGCGTCGAAAATAAAGCTCCGACCCAAAGATAGCGTAAATGGACTTTCGCATTTGGGACTAACAGGTACAATAAACACATGATCAAAAAGATCCCTAAAAGTGTCGTTGGCCATTTCAATTGGGTAAAAGTCGTCAACCAATCCAAGGGCAACCCAAAGATCGGGATGAGATATTCTAAAACTAATTGCCCAAAACTGTATACGATAAAGGCGATCACCAACAGCGCTCCGATAAAGATCGTGATCAAAAATGATAAGATCCGCTGGGTAAAGATCCCCTGATCATTTCCGACTCCAAATGCTTCATTGAAAGCTTTCTTTAAGGCATTTATCCCTCGACTAGCCGCCCAAACGGAGATGACCCCACTGACTGAAGCGACCCCACCTGAAGAACCATTGCTCAAAAAAGTTTCTAATAAGGGTTCCAGCGTAGTATAGACCGCCTTCGGAACTGCCATTTCTAAATAGGGTAAGATCTCACTTGCTTTGATATGCAATAATGGCAAAATATTTCCGATAAAAATGACCATCGGAAAGATCGCAACTAAGGTATAATACGCGATCACGATCGCAGTATTACTGATATTAGCGCGTTTAAAATTTTTACTCGCAATTTTGTAGAAAGCATCCAACTCTTGTTTGACTGTCTTAAATTCCATTACATCCTCATTTACTCTGTTGCAGCACTACGCGTTGACGTCTGTTGTTCTTGCATTGGAACTTTAAGCGTCACGCCCGCAGCTACCCGTGAACTTTCAAGATCGTTCAACTCTATTAGTTCTTGGACCGTTGTATTGTACTTAGCTGCGATCGTTGAGAGATAGTCCCCTGACTGGACAGTATACGTACCATAATTAGAATTAGAACTTGAACGCTCACTTTCACTAGCTTTTTTCACAGTTGAGCTTTGGCTTGGATCTGCTTTAACAGACTCTTTATCCACTACTTTTGCTTCTTCTTTTGTCGAAGAACCATATTTTTTAGCCGCCAGTGCTCGTTGCTTGTCATATTCTGCTTTTTGCAACTTTTCATTATCACCAAAAGCACTAACTAATCTACTATGGACCGTCTCATTTTTCCATGCAATAACACATACTAATAATACAACTAGCACAGCCGCCCCTATTTTCAATACTAACGCTAAACCACGTCGACTGCGTTTGTCGTGATGATGTTTACGTGTCATCTAAAATTCCTCCCCCTAGCTGAAATTAAAAAAGCTGGGATCAGCCCCAGCTTTTTTCGACTATTTAAGTGTCTTGCCTAATTCTTTGATATATTCTTTCAATTCAGCTTGTACTTCTGGGTGGCGCAAACCAAATTGGATCGAAGTCTTAAGATAGCCAAACTTGTAACCAACATCGTAACGTTGACCCTTGAACTCGTGTGCAAATACGCGTTGGATCTTGTTCAAGCGATCGATCGCATCTGTCAATTGGATCTCGTTACCAGCGCCTGGTTCTTGAGTTTCAAGCATCGTAAAGATCTCTGGGGTCAATAAGTAACGCCCAATGATCGCCAAATCAGATGGCGCCTTATCAACATCTGGTTTTTCAACGAATTGTTTAACATCGTATAAGCCAGGTTTGGTTTCCGAAGTTGGATCGATGACACCATACTTGTTGACTTCTTCGTGTGGCACTTTCATGACAGCTAAAGTTGAAGCATGTGTTTCATCGTAGCGATTCATCAATTGTTTTGTCAATGGCACTTTGTCTTCCATGATATCATCACCGAGCATGACCACAAATGGCTCATTGCCCACAAAGTCTTTGGCCATTAAAACTGCATCACCCAAGCCACGTGGATGTGATTGGCGGATAAAGTACAAGTTGATATCAGTCGTTTGTTCGACTAGACGTAACAACTCAGTCTTACCCTTTTCCTTTAAGTTTTGTTCCAATTCAGGAACTGAATCGAAGTGGTCTTCGATCGGACGTTTACCTTTACCGGTCACGACCAAGATATCTTCGATCCCAGATTTTTTAGCTTCTTCAACGATATATTGGATCGTTGGTTTATCGATGATTGGCAGCATTTCTTTAGCCAAAGCCTTAGTTGCAGGCAAAAATCGTGTCCCTAAACCAGCGGCAGGAATAACTGCTTTTCTTACTTTCATTTAATAATACCTCTTTAAAATTTTTTACGTCCCACTATAGTCACAATGGTAACGCTTGAGCATTCCAAATTTAATTATACCAGTGTTACCCAGATTTACAAGCTATAACACAATTCGAAAAATTACGTCTCACTCTACTATCTCTTTTAACAGCCCACTATGGACGGTAGAGATATTTTGCATCAATATCTGGATCTTGTGAGGTCAAGATCTTAGGACCATCCTTAGTGATCACGATCGTATGCTCATATTGGCAAGACAAACTACCATCAGCAGTCCGAGCGACCCAACCATCTGGATCGCTCATATCAGCCCGCCAGTCACCGATATTGACCATCGGTTCGATCGTGATCGTCATCCCTTCACGCAATCTAACGCCCTTACCTGCTTCACCATAATGCGGTACATTTGGACTTTCATGCATTGTTGGCCCGATCCCGTGACCGATGAATTCACGAACGTCGCCATAACCATTTTCTTCCTCAACGTATTTTTGGATCGCAGCCCCGATATCGCCGATCCGGTTACCGACTTTTGCTTGGTCGATCCCAAGATACATCGCTTTTTTTGTCACTTCCATCAAGCGTTCAACTTCTGGTGTTGCTTTGCCCACTACATAACTCCAGCAAGAATCACTAAACGCTCCATGATAGTCCACTACTGTATCGACTTTTACCAGATCGCCTTCTTTTAAGATCAAGTTCTTACGTGGGAAGCCATGACAGATCTCATCATTGACACTGACACAAGTTGCATATTCATACCCTTCAAACCCGATCTGAGCAGCAACTGCATCGTGTTCTTTAAAATACTTTCTAGCAAATTCTTCAATATCCCAACTCGAGATCCCTGGTTTGATGATGTCGCGCAAGCCTACATGCATCCCCGCTAGGATCGCACCAGACTTTGTCATTGCTTCGATCTCGCGTGGTGATTTTAATGTGATCATATATATCTAAATTCCCTTCATAAAATTCTTTGACCCTTTCATTATACCTTTATCATTTGAGTTTTTAAATATCTTATCCTTTCTGGGAAAATATTTGTTATCAATTTTGGTATAATAGTCCTTGTAACTAAACATTAAATATGAAAGAAGGATAATTTTATGGCTACAGCTAAAGTTGTCTTTGCCACGATCACTGGCAACAATGAAGATATTGCAGATATTATCGCACAAGCACTCGAAGAAAAAGGAATGGACGTCGAAGTCGAAGAGATCTCACAAGCCGATCCAGCTGATTTCGAAGAGGTCGATCTCTGTGTGGTCTGCCCCTATACTTACGATGAAGGTTCACTTCCTGATGAAGGGATCGATTTTTACGAAGAACTAGCCGATGTCGATCTAACTGGCAAAGTTTACGGTGTGGCTGGCTCTGGCGATACTTTCTACGGTGAATATTTTGGCTTGGCAGTCGATAAATTTGGACAAGCTTTAGAAAATGCTGGGGCTAAACAAGGAGCTCAAAACGTCAAGATCAATTTAGCACCCGATAGTGACGAAGATATCAAACGTTTGGATGATTTTGCCGCAGCTTTAGCTCAAGCTGTCAATGCTTAAAGTTAGATCCATGACAAAAACTGATCTGAGGTGACTGCTTTGAATTTTTCCTTTGAGAAAAAACAGTTAAAACATCTGTATTTGACCTATACTTTGGCCTTCTTACTGGTTTCATTTTTTGTCTATGGAACTTATTTGATCACTGGATACGCCTTGATCTGGCATTTAGATGGTGCTAATCAACATCTGCCTTTACTGGAACAATACCGCGAGCTGGTCTTAAACTTTTTCAAAGATCCTAGTCAGGGGATAACTCAATGGGCGTGGAACTTTGGCTTGGGAAGTGATGCTTTTCAAGTCTATTCCTACTATAATATTGGAGATATTTTCACCTATATCGCTCTACTATTTCCTAAAAGTCAGCTGGCTTTAGCTTTTCAATTGACGATCATCTTGCGGTTATACTGTGCGGGATTGGCCTTTTGTTATCTAGCTAAGCATTTTGACTTTGGACGTTGGACGATCGTTGCCGGAGCATTGGTCTATCTTTTTAATGCCTTTTTGCTCTATTCAAATGTCGCGCAACCCTTCTTTACGACCCCGTTTATCCTCTTTCCACTGATAATCGTGGCGTTAGAAGCAGTTTTGCAAAAACATTCTTACTTACCTTTGATCCTCGTTTTTACTTGGATGCTGATCAGTAGCTTTTACTTTGCCTATGTCTTAGGGATCGGAGCCATGCTCTACTTGGTATTACGCTTTTGGACACACTATCGTCGGCTCTATCAGCCAAAAGATATTTTCCGGGTCATCTTCAATTTAGGCCTGGTGACACTGACCAGTTTGTTGTGTGCCAGTATCATGCTCATCCCTGAGATCTTGGCTGTTAAAAACTCGACTCGTTCAGGGGGCGCATTTGCTAATGGCTTGACGTTTTATCCCCCCTATTACTACTTAGCACTGCCAAGTCAGCTGATCAATGGAGCTAACCGTGATTTTTACTTTTGGAGCGCGCTAGGATTTGCTAGCTTGGCGTTTTTTGCGCTCGTTTATATCGTATGTGAACGCAAAAAATATCCGCTATTATTTGGGAGCTTTTTGCTGAGTTTTATCATGTTGCTCTTTCCATTTTTCGGCGCAGTTTTTAACGGGATGCTTGCACCGTCAAATCGGTGGACTTTGCTAACATGTTTACCGATGGCCTTAGCAGTTTGTTGCTTGATAAAAAATAGCCACAAGCTCACACAAAAGAGCTTAAAAAGCTTTACGTATAGCCTACTGATCTATGTAGCCTATATTGGCGTGACTTATCTATTCCAAAATGATGAAAAACTCTTCATCCCGGTCGTCTTTTTATTTATCTTTTGGAGTATTTTGATCGCTTCAAACATGCCCAAGATCCGCTCAAAATTACCAGCCCACCTATTATTATGGGCCTTGATCGCTAATGTCTGCTTTAATGCTATCTACTTTGAAGCACCCTATAACGGTGGCTATGCGACCGAAATGTTACCCGCTGGTGCCTATAAGACTTTAAAAAATGAGCGTTTCTTTGGTTTAGACAAAGCGTTGCCCGATCCGCAAACTGATTTTTACCGGATCTCGACTTTGAGCAAGAATTATGAATTGGGTTCAGATTACCATCTCTACAATGTTTTAGGTTCTAAACTCTATTCGATCAATTCATACTACTCACTTCAAACTAAGTCCTTAGGCGATTTTTCAAATGTGATGCAAAACTCACAGTATGAAGCTAATATTCCCTTGGGCCAAGTTTCTGACCGAACAGTATTGAATAATTTCTTAGGCGTCCGCTATCTGTTTGCCTTGCCCAACCAGCCTAACGCTAATAAAATCCCTTATGGTTATGAGCTGGCTAAGACGACCCAAAAGCTCACTGATCCAAATGGAAATAGTAAAAAAGATCAACAAACTTTGCTCTATCAAACAAAAAATGCTTTTCCACTGTTGTATCTCCAGTCTAAAGCGATCGCTACTTCGACTGCTGATAAATTAAATCCCACCCAACGTGAACGGGCTTTAGCTTTAGGGGTCGTGGTCGATGATAAGCTAGCTAAAAATTATCCTACAACGACCATCACTTCTGAAGTCGTTGAAGTCCCTTATCGTTTGATCTCAAGCCGGGGAACGGTGATCTCACACCAAGACCTTGTAAAACAAGATAGTGATGAGACCTACCAGATCATATTAGAAGAACCCGAAAAGTACGGTGCAGGCGAATTACATTTTGATTTTTCTCAGATCAAATACACGCCTTTCACATTTAGTGAGCAGTTAGCTTTGGAAAAACGCAAGCAAATTAACGATCTGACCCAAGGGATCTTAGCGAAAAATGAACTTCTAAGTTCCTACAAATATTTCCGTTACCACATCCTACAAGGATTGCCGGACAACAGTTTTTCACTTAGTGTAACTTCAGACCTTGGGCAAGAAAAACTCTTCCAGCCTAAGCAAAACGCTTTATCATTTTATAAGACTGTTACTCAGGGTACTTTAAATAGTGGCTATTTCAAAGAATTACCTGCAAGTTTGACTTTGACGCCATCTAAACTTGGAACATATAGTTTTAAATTAAAGATCTACGTTGAAAAGCTGGGCACTAGCTATGATAAGCAAGTCCAACAACTCCAAAAACAGGCTTTACAAGATGTCAAATTGACCAAAAATGGTGTTAGCGGTAATATTACCGCCACCAAAAAAGGGATCTTGACGTCTTCGATCCCGTACTCAAAGGGCTGGGAAGTTACGGTCGATGGTAAAAAACGCACCGTCATCAAGACTAATCATGCTTTTATCGGGACGACCTTAACTAAGGGAAAACACCACGTAATTTTTACTTACCACTTACCTGGCTTAAAGATCGGGGCTTTATTATCAGCACTAGGGCTGCTATTATATGCTAGCTTAGGCCTTTTCGCATTTCTGAAAAATAAAAAAGCCACTAAAACCGTATAAATAGTAAAGGACCCATCATGATGCATTTGCATCGTGATGGGTCCTTTGTCAGTTAGTTATTTAATGCTTTTTATCAACTAAAATCCTGTGGTCGGTCAGCCAACTGACCAAAGTGGTAGGCGATTGCATCTAAGATCCGCCGACTAGCTTGCCCATCACCATATGGATTTTTAGCTTGTGCCATTTGTTGATACTGGTTCTCATCTTCTAGCAACGCCGTCATTTCACGTTTGACGTTTTCGTATTCAGTCCCGACTAACTTAAGCGTTCCAGCTGCGATTCCTTCCGGACGTTCGGTCGTATCGCGCAAGACCAATACAGGTTTGCCCAAGGATGGAGCTTCTTCTTGGACCCCACCAGAATCACTCATGATAAAATGGCTTCGGGCTGCCAAATTGTGAAAATCAACAACATCTAGTGGGTCGATCAAATGGACGCGCTCGACCCCATCAAAGGCAGCATGGGCTAATTTTTGCACCGTGGGACTGAGATGGACGGGATAAATGATCTCGGTATCAGGATGCTTGGCCACAACATCTTTCATCGCCTTAAAGACTTGTTCCATCGGTTTACCTTGATTTTCCCGGCGATGCATCGTTACTAAAATAACTTTTTTAGAAAAATCAACTTTTTCCAAGATATCATGTTGATAATCTTGAGCAACCGTTTGCTTTAAGGCATCGATCGCCGTATTTCCCGTCACATAAACTTGCTCTACAGGATGATTTTCTTGTAATAAATTTTCTTTACTTTGCAGAGTCGGCGCAAAATACAGATCGCTCAAAACATCGGTCAACTGCCGGTTCATCTCCTCGGGATAAGGCGAATACTTATTCCAAGTCCGTAACCCTGCTTCAACGTGACCGATCGCAGTTTTATTGTAAAAGGCCGCTAAACTAGCAGCAAAAGTCGTTGTTGTATCACCATGAACTAAGATGATATCCGGTTTTTCGGCTTGGATCACTTGTTCTAAACGATTCATCACATTAGTCGTGATCGTTGTGATCGTCTGATCTGGTTGCATCACATCAAGGTCATAGTCAGGGGTGATCTCAAAAATTTCGAGTACTTGATCTAACATTTCACGGTGCTGAGCTGTCACAGTGACAACAGTCTCAAATTCAGCCGCACGTTTTTTTAATTCTAAAATCAATGGTGCCATCTTGATCGCTTCTGGACGAGTTCCAAAAATTGGCATCACTTTAAGCTTTTTCACGTACATCACTTCCTAAAAGTTTTGTATTTCATCTTATTATAACAATAGTTAAGCTCAAACAAAAATTTAATTGTACCTTAATTCAAGCTACTTATGGTATTATAGATAAAAAATAAGGAGGAATTTTTATGGCCATTGCAAATTTCGAACATAAACTCGCCCAATATGCTCACTTGATCATAAAAACGGGGGTCAACATTCAACCTGGACAAACTGTTGTCCTATATATCTCAGTGACGCAACAACAATTAGCTCATTTGATCGTCAAAGAAGCCTATGCTGCTGGAGCAAATGAAGTTATCGTTAAATGGAATGATACCTTCACTAGCCGGCAATTTTTAGCCCATGCTTCAGAAGAACGCCTAGAAAACATTCCAGCCTACGTAAGCGCTGAAGCAGATTATATCGTGGATAAGCATGCCGCACGGATATCAGTGATCTCTGAAGACCCCGATGCATTTAGTGGGATCGACCCCAAACGGATCGCTAAAAACCAGGCTGCGATGGGAAAAGCTCTTTTAAATGTACGTAAAGCGACCCAAAACAATGACCTTACCTGGACTGTCGTTGCTGCTTCAGATGTAGCTTGGGCCAAAAAAGTTTTCCCTGATCTAAGTGATACTGAATCTGTCGACCGTCTTTGGGAGGAGATCTTTAAGACTTGTCGGATCGATCAAAAAGACCCGATCAAAGCGTGGCAAGAACACGATCAAACCTTGAGTAATAAAGCTAAATGGCTCAATGACGAACAATTCGTGGCTCTCCACTACACTTCCCCTAAGACCGACTTGACTATTGGATTACCTAAAAACCATATTTGGGAAGGTGCTGGTAGCTTTAGTGTCGAGGGGATCGAATTTATGGCTAATATGCCAACTGAAGAGGTCTTCACTGCGGCTGATAAAGATCGGATCGACGGCTATGTCACTTCGACTAAACCACTTAGCTATGCAGGCAATATTCTAGAAGATATCAAGTTTACATTCAAAGCTGGTCATGTAACTAAGATCGAAGCTAGCTCCGGACAAGATATCTTAGAACATTTAGTCGAAACTGATGCTGGGGCTAGCTCCCTTGGTGAAGTAGCACTTGTTCCCGACCCTTCACCGATCTCACGTTCAGGGATCGTCTTTTTCAACACTTTATTTGATGAAAATGCCAGCAACCACTTAGCGTTAGGAAGTGCCTATCCTTTCAGTATCCAGGATGGAACTACGATGGATGATGAAGCATTGGCAGCGGCTGGACTAAATCTCAGCCAGATCCACGTCGATTTCATGATGGGTTCAGCTGACATGAATATTGACGGCATCCGTGCTGATGGTACAAAAGCCCCGATCTTTAGAAACGGTGACTGGGCTTAATTTCAGCACAAAAAACACCCTTGATCTCTAAAAATGAGCACAAAAAAGGAAGGCTAAAAAACCTTCCTTTTTTTTGTATTATTTTAGTGTACCAACTTTAGGTAATTTAGTTAGGACTGCTTTTTCGTGGGGAGCATGGGCGATCGCAGCACTGAGATCGTTACCAGCTGTGTTCCCGTGGTGCTTGCCACCCTTCCAAGCAGGTACTGCAGTAACATCATAGACAACACCATCGATTGCAACATAAGCTGGACGTCCATCTTGCCCGTCATATTGCGCTAACTGGGTCAAATCAAATTCTTTTTCCATACAGATCCCTCCAATTAATAATTAGCTCTTTCATTCTAACATTACCACATTGCGCTTTATAGACCAAATAATTTGTTTTATCTTACCCTAATAAGACTACGCGAATCAAAAGATACCCTCCGACCATCAGTGCCAACACACCGATGACAAATAAGATAACTTTCATTATGATCGACTCTTTTTCGTGCATATTGACCGCACTAATGATCATCAACAACCCAAACAAACATACCAACAGAATAATTAGCGTTGTTGAAAGTCGCATATCCTCACCTCAAGTTACTAAATATTTCATCATTTAAAATTATAATACTTTCCTTGGAAGTTTTCATGAAAATTAAGCTCATTTAGTGAAAGTTTAAAAATAACACAAAAAGACTAGAACGAGCCTAGTCTTTTAAAACTTATTATTATTTTATCTTAGTACCAGCCGTTTTGTAACCAGTGTTGTTTAGCGTTTGTCCAAGAACCGTAACGTGAAGATACGTAGTTGTTAGCAACACGTTCTTGGTTTTCAGCTGAGTAGTCACCGTTCAAGTATGAAGCTGATAATTGGTATTTACCGATGTATTGACCGTTTGTTACTGTGTAAGAACCACCGGATTCCTTACCTGCGATCCATTCGCGAGCAGCTGCTTCATCACCGTTACCGGTCGTATTTGTTGTTTGTTGTTGAGTAGCTGTGTAGCTTTGACCTTGTGCTGCTTGTTGAACTGCTGCTGCTTGGGCTGCTTGTTGTGCTGCAGCTTGAGCTTGAGCGGCTGCTTGGGCTTGTGCTTGCGCTGCTTGTTGTGCTTCAACTGCTGCTTGAGCTTGGGCTTGAGCCACTTGTTGAGCTTGGTCAGCTTGAGTTGTTTGTGTTGGTTGAGCAGCTACAACTGGTGCTTGTTCAACTGTTTGTGCTTGACCGCCAACTTCGATCTTTTGACCTGGGAAGATCAAGTTGATGTTTTCTAAGTTGTTTAATTGTTGAAGAGCTTCAACTGTTGTGTTATTACGCAATGCGATGTGTGAAAGTGTATCACCTGCATTAACTGTTACTGTATCTGCATTTGCGGCAGCTGCTGTAGCAGCGGTAAAACCTACGACTGTTGCGGCTGACAATAAAACCTTATTTAAATTCATAAAATATATTCACTCCTGTAAAATTCTTCTACTTATATGTTTTTAAATTCAATTATTTATTTTTCTAATAACATCCAAAGCTCAAAGCTTTTTAGCTCCCTGCGAGCTAACAATGAATAGTATACGGATTGTTTGTGACATTAAAGTACCAAAAACTTTACCTAAAATGGAGGTTATGTAATATTTGTTACATTTCGTAATATTTAGTAACAAAACTTTTGTACTAAAATTATCTATGTTTAAACTCAAGCCCGTAATAGCGCCGTTCTTACCTTTTACAAGTTTTATGACAAAAAAAGCCGATTTTTTACCAATTCTGACCAAATTTTTTTGAAAAAATTCGAAAAAAATTTTTTCAACGGCCAAAAAACGGTTATTTTTTCGAAAATTCCGCTTTTTTAGCCATTCTTGTTACATTCATGAAATAGTGTAACACCCATAACGAACATAAGTTCGTATTTTTGGTCGAGATTTTATCTTAACTTCCACTTGTTGCCAAATATTTATGACAAAAATGCGTCATTTAGCGCAAAATATAAAAAAATCAGGCAGTGGTCTGACCCACTACCTGATCTTTACTACTATACATTAATTAGTTTTTTTAGCATCATGCTTTTTACGATAGAAAGTAACACCACCCACTACCAGTAAGATAATGCACAATGCACTGACGATCAACCGGAGATCATTTCCCTTAAAAATGGCATCCCCACCAAAAGCATATAAAAATGATGTCGGTAAAACACCGATCACGATACATAAGAATTGCTTTCTAAAATCCATCTTCAAACGAACTCCCATATAATTGACTAAAAACGATGGGATGATCGGGATCATATAGCCTAGGATCAATGCGACCATTTTGTTCTTAAAATGAGCCAAGCGCTCTAAGATCCGATTAGGGTGCTTAGTTTCCTTATTAAAATCATGATTTTCATCAAACTTAGTAAAAAAGCCAGCTACTAGTGCATTTCCTAGTGAATTGCCTGTAATATTCATCAATAATCCGATAACAGGCCCAAAACAAACACCATTAAAAATACAGATAACTGAACTTGAGAGTGCTGGCACAGCCGAAGTGACCGCCGTCAATAAAATCAACAATAGTGCATCTTTAGGACCACGATCACGAAATGTATGCATCAAAACACTCTTATCATGTTTAGGATCTAAAAATTGTAAATACTGCGCTTCGTTATTTTTGAAAATAATATAGATCAGTACTGCTGCCAAAACGATCCCTAAACCACTTAAACAATATAATAATTTGCGATGTCTAATGTGTAACTCGGTCATCTCGCTTCCCCTACCTTATCTTTCTTTAGTTTAAGTTTAACAATTAATTTAAGAAAGTTCCAGTTACTCAAAATGTCCACTTAGTATAATCTACATATTATAGGTAGAAACTCGAAAAAAACACCTTTCTTATCCCATTGATATTATCGCTTCAATAACATCTAAAATAATATAGTTATATTTGTAACTGTCCCCATTCAAAGGTACAATATTAATTTTTTTAGATTTGTACTCGATATCCCCCTTTATATAATGAAAATATATCTTAAAAGAAAGCAGGTTTTTTTAATGAAAAACAAGTTTTTTATTGCATTTTTAAGTGTATTTTTCCTTTTTGGTTTAACAGCCTGTTCTAATGATAAAGCAAAGGATACTGCAAGTAGTTCTTCTAGCAGTTCTACCAGTTCCAGTAGTGCTAAAAGTTTGAGCAGTAAAGCCAGTTCGACCAGTAAAAACTCACTTTCACGTGCTAGATCAACCAAAGGCAACTCCGCAGACTTTGCTTTAATGATCAAAACTGCCCAAAGTCAGATCCCAGCCCTTAAAGCTCAGCTCAACGGCGAAAATGATACTTTTAAAGATATCGCGATCGATGAAGGTGAAGATAGTACGATCATTTACACCTATACTTTTTCTCAACCACAAAATATCAATCTTGATAATGAAGCTTTAAAACAAGTTTTGATCCCAGAAGTTGAGCCTTTATTAAATAGGGCTAAGGCCATTGCACCCGATGTTAAGGTCTTGGTAAAATACGATAATCCTGATGGCAGCAATCTCGCTACGATCTCGGTCACCCAAGCTGATATTGAAGCAGCCAAAGCAACTACACAAGAATAAATCCTAAATAACGAGGGGCCCACCACGATACAGTGATGGGCCCCTCGTTTGCTGTATTTATAAGCTATCGTTTCATTAATAGATACCTTGTGCTTCCATTGCTGTAGCGACTTTCTTGAAGCCCGCAATATTAGCTCCCAAAACAAAATCATCTTCATAGCCGTATTCTTTAGCAGCCTGTTTGATATTTTGATAGATCTTTTGCATGATCTCTTTTAATTTTTCATCCGTCTGTTCAAAGGTCCAACTCAAACGTTCTGAGTTTTGGCTCATTTCCAGCGCTGAAACAGCGACTCCACCAGCATTAGCCGCTTTACCAGGAACAAATAAAACACCATGCTCTTGTAAGTATTTTGTTGCTTCTAAGGTCGTTGGCATGTTAGCCCCTTCTGCCACAGCTAGGACCCCATTTTCGACTAACTGTTTTGCGTCAGCCAAATGTAATTCATTTTGGGTCGCACACGGTAGCGCTACATCAGCTTTAACGCTCCAAACACCATGTCCCTCATGATATTTAGCCGAAGCACGCTTGGCCACATATTCTGTCAAACGCGCCCGTTTAACTTCTTTTACTTCTTGTAATAAAGCGACATCGATCCCCGCTGGATCATGGACCCAACCGGTCGAATCTGAACAAGTTACAACCTTAGCGCCAAGTTCTTGCGCTTTCTTGATCGCATAGATCGCCACATTACCGGCACCTGAAACAGTTACTGTTTTACCACGTAGACTTTGATCGTGATCTTTTAGTAATTCATCGACCAAATACAATAAACCGTAACCTGTCGCTTCTGTTCGGGCTAAAGAACCACCGTATTCGAGTCCTTTGCCCGTCAAGACACCTTCATAGACACCCTTTAAGCGCTTGTATTGGCCGAAAAGATAGCCGATCTCACGTGCCCCAGTTCCGATATCACCAGCTGGTACGTCCATATCAGCCCCGATATATTTAGCTAGTTCAGTCATAAAGCTTTGACAAAATGCCATGATCTCGCGGTCTGATTTTCCCTTAGGATCAAAGTCACACCCACCTTTACCGCCACCAATTGGTAAGCCAGTCAAAGCATTTTTAAAGATCTGTTCAAAGCCCAAAAACTTGATGATACTTAGGTCAACTGAAGGGTGCAACCGTAAACCACCCTTATATGGTCCGATCGCATTGTTGAATTGAACTCGATATGCATTATTGACTTGTGTTTGACCTGCATCATCGACCCAAGCGACCCGGAAAAGCAATTGCCGATCAGGGGTGGTCAAACGTTCCAAGATCGCTTGCTTACGATACTTTTCCTCGTCGCGCTCGATCACTGGTCGAAGCGATTCTAAAACCTCTTCGACCGCCTGCTTGAACTCAGCTTGTTCTGGATTTTGCTTTGCTACACGTGCTAAAACTTCATCGACATATCCCATCTCTTATCTCTACTATTAAATAAACGTAGAAAAATACATTACTGTATTTTGAAAGACTTTAATAGTTTTTCCTTTCTTGAAGATCGTAGTATTTGGTGGCATCTACGTTTGACTTTCTGCTGCTCAAATTCTATTTCTAATTCTACCCTAATGTATATTTAAAATTCAAGTCCTATTCCCCAAATTAAACTCATATTAAAGTTTAAAAACTAATTTGTTATATTTTTGCATCTATACATAATTCACTCCAGACAAAAGTTGAATTTTTTCAAGGCTTTTAGCTTGTTTTATTTAGATATATTAGCTAAACTTAAAAATATCTTGATTGCAACCAATTTGTACTGGAGGTGAAATTAATGTTAAAGGAATTTAAAGAATTTATTGGCCGAGGTAATGTTTTAGACTTAGCTGTCGGGGTTATCATCGGTAGCGCATTTACTGCAATCGTTAACTCACTTGTTACTAACTTGATCAATCCGTTTATCGGGTTATTCCTCGGTAAAATCGACCTTTCTGATCTTCAACTTGCGATCGGCGGTACGACCTTCAAATTTGGGGTCTTCTTGAACGCCGTGATCAACTTCTTGATCATTGCTTTTGTTGTCTTCTTGATCGTTAAAGCAGTCAATAAAGTTATGCCTAAGAAAGTCGAAGAAGAAGTTGAAGAGACTGGTCCAGAACCAGAGATCGAACTTTTATCTGAAATTCGTGATTTATTGAAAGATAAAAAATAAACATTGATCCTCCAAATTAAGGTATACTTATCAAGAACCTTAATTTGGAGGCTTTTTATGCATCATTTTATTATCAACCCCTGTGCTGGCAATGGATGCGCTCGGAAAAGTTGGCCTAAAATACAAAAGCAATTACACCAACTAAATGTAAAGTATAGCTACTATTTGACCACATCAAGTACAGATCTAAAACAGCACCTACGCCGGCAAGCACAGCTAAAGCCAACTACTATCTTTGTGATCTTAGGTGGTGATGGTACGCTTTATCACTCCTTAAATGCCGTAGCCTTTCCCACCAAATTAGATGTTACTTTAGGATACATCCCCTGTGGCTCTGGCAACGATTTTGCCAAAGCCGCTCAGATCTCTAACGACCCCAACAAATCTTTAGCTCAGCTCTTAGCTCAAAAAACGCCCCATACGCTTGATCTAGGATACTTTAAGACTTCAAATCATACTGGTGTTTTCTCAAATAATTTAGGGCTTGGCTTTGATGCCCGGATCGTCGAAATGACGAATAATTCACGTTTAAAAAAGCAGCTAAATAAATTACACTTAGGTAAATTCGCCTATGCTGCTTGTTTTTTCAAAGCGCTCAGACGCCAAAAAGCATTCGAAGTGACGGTGGTATCGCCGGATTTTCCAGCTAAAAATTTTTCACATGCCTTTTTGTGTACGATCACTGATCAACCGTATTTTGGCGGTGGTGTTGAGCTTTTCCCCAAAGCACGATTAGATGATGGAAACCTTACCTTGGTCGTGATCGAAAAAAAGAATTTATTAAATTTCTTAAGCATCTTTTTATTGATGCTTTTACCCGGAACTTATCATCTTCAGGCCCGCTCACTTAGCTTCTATATAACTAAACAGCTTGAACTGACCACTACTGCCCCCCAGATCATTCAAGTTAATGGAGAAACATTTACCTTTCCACCAGGCGACTTACGCTTAGAAATAAAGCAACAAAAATTTATATTTTAAAAAATATAGCTATTTTTTCTTGAATACGTTAAACTTGTATTATCAAATAAATACGGGGGAATATTCGTGAAAAAAAGATTAGTCCAAACACCTTGGTTTTATTGGCTCGTTTTAGTCATTGCGCTAGAATTGATTGCCATTTCAGTCAACTTCTTCTATGCCCCGATCAATATTGCGGCCGGTGGAGCAACGGGACTTGCAATCTTGTTAGACGCTACTTTTGGGATCAATCGCTCGTTGACAGTTTTACTCATCAATTTACTGATGATCTTAGCTGCTTGGTTATTGCTCGACAAAAAGACTGTTAAAAATATCATCTATGGTAGTTTCCTTTTACCACTGTTAATGTATATCACTCCCAGTCAAAAGATAATTGAAGATGATCTATTAGCCGTGATCGTTGGCGGAGCCGTCTTTGCGCTCGGGGTAGCTGCCCTTTATCGGATCAACGCTTCCAGTGGCGGGACAACTGTTCCACCGATGATCTTTAAAAAGTATTTCCATATCAATCCTGCGTTTTCACTTTTAGCGATCGATATGCTAGTCACCTTTTTTAATATCTTTGTTTCCGGTTTGAATGCCTTTTTCATGGCTTCATTTTCACTGGTCATCACCTCGATCGTCATGCGTTATACCGAAGCTGGTCTTGACCACAAATATCAGATCCAAGTGATGAGTCAAACTAAACTCCCTGAGATCAAAAAAATGCTCGAATCTGAAGACCATGCCATGACGATCTTCAATGTTCGTGGTGGTTATTCAGCTAACGAAAAAGAATTATTGATGGCGGTCATCGACAATCAAAGCTACGGTCCATTACTAGCTGCGATCCATGATATTGATCCCGATGCTTTTATCATCGCTTCAAACGTTGTTAAAGTTCACGGTGGGACATTTGGGATCTAGTTTTTCAAAAGTTATGTTGCGACATAGCTTTTTTATTTTACCCAACGTTGACAACGTGTCACTTTATTGTTATGCTTAGAGCGTAAATTACTTTTATACTTTTAAGGAGGTACACTATGGTTTCACCGACATTCAAAAATCTTGCCCCTGAAAAAAAAGAGCGCATCAATGCTGCTCTCTTGACGGAATTTTCCACTTATCCACTAAAAGACGCCCAAGTCGCCCGGATCGTCAAAGATGCTCAGATCGCGCGCGGGGCTTTTTACAAATATTTCACTGACTTAAACGAAGCTTATGACTATCTTTACCACTTAGCGCTAGTTGATATCCATGCCGATCTTAAGTCAAGTTCACCGCAAGCGCTCCTCAACGCAACGCGCGCTTTTATCACGGCTTCACTAAAAAGCCCCTATTACGATCTGCTCAAGTTACATTTGACTGTAAATGAATTACCTTTAGCTTTTGCCGACCCTAGCCTTTCTGCTACTCGCTGGGCGTTAGCGACTTTGAGCCATCAAGCCTTAAGAGAAGCCTTAAATGACCCGCAAAATAAAGAACTCTATCTTGAGCGCTTGGAGAAAAGCATTGCCTTGCTTTCTCCCCTAGATAACTAAGAAAGGAAGTTTCACTATGTATCTAGCACTAAAAGAGATCAAACATGAAAAGATCCGTTATTCATTGATCATCGCGATGGTCGTTTTGATCAGCTATCTCGTCTTTATCCTGACCGGTCTTGCGCTCGGATTGGCGCACGAAAATACTTATGCGATCAAAAGTTGGGATTTTGAAAAGATCGCCTTGAACCGTGATGCCGATGTCAATTTGCGTCAATCACTGCTCACAAAAGAGCAGATAAACGAACTTAAATTGACTAAAAATGAAGCCGTGATCGGACAAGCCCCCATCATTGTCAAAGAAAAGGGACGCCAAAAACTCTCGGCTACATTTGTTGGGCTAGAGAGATCTCAGTTCGTCTATCAACAATTAAAAGCAAGCTCGGGGCATCTTCCCAAAACTAAGCAAGAAGTCGTCGTCGATGATAGTTTCAAAAATGACGGCTATAAACTTGGAGATAAAGTATATTTCAACTCCCAAACAACACCCTATACGATCACTGGCTTTATAAAAAATGCCAAGTTAAATGTTTTACCCGTTGTCTATGGTTCACTAACTGCTTGGTCTGAACTAAAAAACGTTGGTCCTAACTTTGCTGCCAGCGGGGTCTTATCCAAAGATCCTGATTTTAAAGTCACTGATCCGCAACTGCAAGTGGCCACACAACAAGCTTTGATCGATAAATTACCTGGCTACAGTGCTCAAAATAGCACTTTTACCTTTATGATCGCTTTTTTGATGATCATCTCTTTGATCGTGATCGCCGTTTTCTTATATATCATCACGATCCAAAAACTCCCCAACTACGCAGTCTTGCGGGTCCAAGGGATCGATAACAAAGTCTTAATCCAAAATACGATCGGGCAATCTTTTATCTTAGTCGTTACAGGCTTGATCATTGGAGCTTTGCTGACCTTAGCTACCGCCCTGGTGATCCCAGCAAATGTTCCGATGACTTTTGATCTAAAATTCTTAAGTCTAGTTTCTGTCGGACTCGTTTTAACATCAGTTTTGGGTTCCTTGATCCCAGTCAGAGCGATCTTGCGGATCGATCCAGCCCAAGCGATCGGAGGTTGATTTTATGTCAGTAATTGAATTTAAAAATGTTAACAAATATTTTGGCAGTGGTTCAGCTAAAGTTCATGCCCTTAAAGATATCGATTTTTCAGCTGATAAAGGTGAATTTGTCTTGATCTTAGGGCCTTCTGGTTCAGGGAAAAGTACTTTTTTAACAATTGCCGGTAACATTTTAAGTCCTAGTAGTGGCTCTGTTTTGATCAATGGAAAAGAGATCGCTACCTATAGCAACAAAGAAAGAGAACAACTCCGCTTGAATCAGATCGGTTTTGTTTTACAAGCTCATAATCTCGTTCCTTATTTAACGCTCAAAGAACAGTTTGAACTGGTCGATCGCGTCAAAAAGACGGGCAATCTAAGTCCAGCCGAACTTGAACGGCTGTTAGCTCACCTTGAGATCGCTGAACTCAAAGATAAATATCCCAATGAACTTTCCGGTGGTCAAAGTCAACGCGCTGCGATCGCCCGGGCGCTCTACACTGACCCGGAGATCGTTTTAGCCGATGAACCAACGGCTGCGCTCGATAGTCAGCGCGTCAAAAAAGTTGGTACGATCTTACAAGCCTTAGCTAAGCAACAAAATAAAGCCGTCATTACTGTAACGCATGATCTTCGCTTGATCGAACAAGCCGACAAGATCTATGAACTGACGGACGGACAATTAGTTCAAAAAAAATAAGCCTAAAAAAAACGCCAGTAACGGCGTTTTTTTTTAGGCTTTTAAATTAACGAGTTGAATAGTTTGGCGCTTCTTTTGTGATCTGAACATCGTGTGGATGTGATTCACGTAATCCAGCACCTGTGATCTGAACAAATTGAGCATTGTCGTTTAGATCTTTCAAGTCAGCTGCGCCTACGTAACCCATACCAGCACGTAGACCACCATCCATTTGGTAGATAATATCGGCTACGCTACCTTTATAAGCAACACGGCCTTCGATCCCTTCTGGAACTAACTTGTTAGCTTCATTGACCCCACTTTGGAAGTAACGATCAGATGAACCGTGTGTTGAATCCATTGCGCCTAAGCTACCCATACCACGATATGTCTTGAAACGACGACCTTCGTAGATGATCGTTTCACCGGGTGCTTCATCAGTTCCGGCTAACATTGAACCTAACATAACAGCATTCCCACCAGCGGCGATCGCTTTGACGATCTCACCTGAATACTTGATACCACCGTCAGCAATGATCGTTTTACCATATTCACGCGCTACACTAGCAGCATCATAGATCGCTGTTAATTGTGGAACACCGACCCCGGCAACGATACGTGTTGTACAGATAGAGCCTGGTCCGATACCAACTTTAACGACATCAACACCGACATCAAACAATGCACGTGTGGCTTCAGCAGTAGCTACGTTTCCGGCGATCAAAGTTGCATCTGGGAAATGTTCTCTGATCTCTTTGATCTTGCGGATAACACCAGCTGAATGGCCATGAGCTGTATCAATGACTAAAGCATCAGCCCCAGCATTCAATAATGCAGTTGCACGTTCAAATGTATCACTTGTTACCCCCACAGCGGCAGCAACTAACAAACGCCCATGTTCATCTTTAGCGGCATCTGGGAATTCGACCACTTTTTCGATATCCTTGATCGTGATCAAACCAGTTAATTCGCCAGCTTCATTGACGATCGGTAATTTTTCGATCTTATGTTGTTGTAAGATCGCTTCAGCTTTTTCTAAAGAGGTTCCCTCTGGTGCAGTGATCAAGTTGCCCTTGGTCATAACTGCACCGATCTCAACATTGTGATCAGACACAAAACGAATGTCACGGTTTGTGATGATCCCACAGAATTTACGACTATCCATGGATTCAACGATCGGCACCCCGCTGATACGATACTTAGCCATCAAGCCTTCAGCTTCAGCTACCGTGTGCTTTGGTGTCAAGAAGAATGGATCAATGATAACGCCACTTTCAGAGCGTTTTACCTTGTTGACTTCATCTGCTTGTTGTTCGATCGTCATATTTTTATGGATAACACCTAAACCACCTTGGCGAGCCATTGCGATCGCCATTGAAGATTCAGTAACTGTATCCATACCAGCACTGATGATTGGGATATTTAATTTCAAATTTTTTGCGAGCTGAACACTCAAATCGACCTCATTTGGCAAAACATTACTTTCTGCCGGTATCAATAACACGTCATCAAACGTTAAACCTTTTTTTGTAAACTTAGTATCCCAATTGGACATCGTAAACTCTCCTTTGTTTTAAATTATTATATTGTATTATAATTTACAAAAAAATCTTTACAATTGCAAGTTTTTCTCACCTTATTTTTTGGAAAAATCTTTAATTTTACCGAAATTTTTTTCTAATCTTCGGGATCTACTGGAAACGCCTGGAGTTTTTCCAGCATTTCAAGCGGCAGTGGCTGTTCAAAGAGCAGATCCATCGCCACTGCTTTTTTAGGTTTATTTTTAGTACCTAGTTCAACTTCGCGTACACTTTTAGCGATGATCTTAGCTTCCCCTACATAGTAAAATTCAGCACCAAAAGCATCACTTGGCTTGATAAAGAGTGGCAACTTAACATATGGGTCCCCAGTTTTAACACCTGCTAAAAGTTCTTCTACCTCTTTTGACGCTAATGATCTAGGGCTTCGCGTATACCAGCGGATCGCACGGTCATCTGTCAAGACATTTTGATAACCCTGCTTTTCTTTTTGGTAGGTGATAAATATCGGGCACACATCATCGACCACACGATAACCATAGAGCGGGGCACTGATATCCTTAGGCCAATCTAACAAGCGACATACATCTTTACGCGTATATTTTTGATACAGTGTAAAACGCTTTTGCGCCTGATAAGCTTGACTCAGCAAAAGCCCCGTTTCAATAATATCTACAACGTGTTGTTTAAATGCTGGCTGCAACAATGCTTCACTAAATGCGCTACTTAGACGATATTTACCTTGTTCAAGTACGATCAAAGGTTTAGCACCATAGGTTTCAGAGCGTAATTTCTTGCCTGCTTTGACTTCAAAAAAGCGCAGTGACAAGATCGCATTTACCGAGTCCAAGACCGCATCATCCACATAGCATCCCGCTTTAGTCAAGCGTTCGCAATAGTCAGCTTGCGTCACTTCGGCTATCAATAATTGTTGTAACAGCAATAGTTCATGTTTACGCATTCCATTCATCAATTCTTTTTCTAGAAAAGCGATAACTTGTTTAGCGTAATGCGATAGTTCTTGCTTTACACCTAGCTTATCCAAAAAATCGGCATAGCTGACTAAGGTGTTACCTTGCGTAAAAATCTGCGGATCTAGTTGACTGCTCTGATAAAAATCGCGTCGCATCGGTATGCGCCCTAATTTTTGGGATAATTCAAAATAAGCTTCTTTTAGGTGCTTAAGTGAATCAAGTTTAGTTCTAGCGATCACAGCTAAGATCTTTTGATAGGCGATCTCATCAAAATTGATCGTGGATAGGCCATAGACGACCTGCTCTTTTAAGTCAGCGACCAAACGATCTTTATTCAAAGAACGATCATTTGTCAAAGCTTGGGGGATCAGATAGTTGTTTTGGTAGTTACCGATAAAATCTAAGATCAATGCGCTCGTTTTCCCGGGAAATAATCTCAATCCCCGGCCCAATTGTTGGGTAAAGACGATCTTTGAACGCGTATCGCGTAACAAAATTATCTGATCGACACAGGGAATATCGATCCCTTCATTGAAGATATCAACTGAGATCAAATATTTTACGGCACCCCTTTCTAAGCAGGCAACGGCTTGTTCTCTTTTAGCAACACTATCTTCATTGGTCAAGGCTTGACTCGGATACCCAGCAGCTGTAAAGGCTTCGGCCAGCGCTCTTGCTTCTTGTTGGCGGCTGCAAAAAACTAAGCCCCCCCGACTTTTAGTACTACCATAATATTCTAATTGCTTTAGAATATGGGCAACACGCTCAGGTGCAGCTAACTGCTTGAGCGGTGTCTTTTCGGTGATCATTTCGCCTTCATATTCATAGTCAGTCACACCTACATAGTCAAATGGACATAATAATTCAGCCGTCAAAGCTTCATCCAATGAGATCTCATAGGCTAGATTGTAATCAAAGCTACGATACACATTGAAATCATCCATGCGTTCTGGCGTTGCGGTCATCCCTAAGCAAAAGGCCGGCGTAAAATGATCCATCACTTTTTGAAAAATAGGTGCCCCTAAATGATGGGCTTCATCAAACAAGATGTAATCAAACTCAGTCGGCAAAAATTGAGCTAAGGCTTCGTCTTTAGCCAGTGATTGGACTGTAGCAAATAAATATTTAGCCTCAGTTTCATGCTTTTTACCAGAATATGTGCCAAAATCACTGGCTGGACCGCCGATGACTTTTTGAAAACTAGCTTTGGTCTTTTCTAAGATCTGTTCACGATGAACGACATACAAAAAGCGCTTAGGGGCATAAGCTTTAACATCAAAAGCACCTAAGTAAGTCTTCCCCGTTCCCGTAGCTGAAACGACTAATCCCTTAGTACTGCCCTGAGCTCGTAAATTAGCCAATTGCAGTAATGCTTCTTTTTGCATTCGATTAGGTAGCAGTTTTTCTTTTTTGGTAGCAGCTGGTCTCACTGGTGGACGGTAGCGTGCTTGATAAGCTACGATCCAGTCAGTAGTCAGATCAATTGCATCTTCAGCTAGTCGCTTCAAGATCTGCGCTAATTGTTGCGTAAAATCAGCTTGTTCTGCACTAGTCACCCGTAAAGTCAATTCACAGTTTTTCAATAAAGCATTTCGCGTAAAATTAGCACTTCCTACGTAAGCTGTTTGCTGTGGACCATGCCAAAAGAAATAACCTTTCATATGGAAAGCTTCCTTAGTCACGATCTTAGTCGTAACATTGGGTAACTTCAACAGCTCCGTAAACACAGCGGGCGCATTGAATCCCAAATAATCAGCCGTTAAGATCGTTCCGGTCACACCTTTTTTGGCTATACGGGCCAAAACAGCTTTTAGTGGCACTAACATATCAACGGTCAAAAAGGCTGGCGCTAGGACAAAATGATCACACGTCAATAATTCTTGTTGTAAGTGACTCCACAATGTCTCGGTCGGTTGATTAGTCAATAATTTAGGCACTGGCCCATCTAACTTAGGTGCATATTTGCTGTCATATAAACCAGCTAAGATCGCATTTTTAAATTCTTCACTCATTCAAATTTCCTCAGATCTGTTTGTTTGATGACCTCTAGAACTGGTTCAGAGGGCTTGAGCCAAGTAACACTTTCCAGTTGCTCTGGTGTCAACCACCGGTACTCACTAGCAGCCACCAATTTTAAATTATATGTCTTTAGTTTTGTCCAAAAGAAATCGATCTCTAACTCACCATACGGCGTCTCAAAATGCCGGGAAACATCGATCCGCTCCAACACTTCACACTGATCACCTAGTTCTTCGGCAACTTCTCTTTGACAAGCTTGCTTTGGTGTTTCTCCGGGTTCGAGTTTACCACCAGGGAATTCCCAAAAGCCTCCGCCAAGACGTTCATTTTTCCGCTTGGCAGCTAAGATCTTGCCCTCTGAAACGATCACAGCAGCTGCTACTTTTATCATTAGATCACCTCATCAAACTATATTTTGAGCAACTTTTTAGATTTTAAAAAAGAAGAAATCAAGTTTTTCCTTGATCTCTTCTCATTGTTTAACTCTCGGTTTTTTCTTCAGTTTCTTGGTGGGGGCTGACTTCCATCCATTCGATATAGTTTCGGCTAAAATCGGTAACTTTGATGTCAAAGTCGCCCAACGTAATGACGGTCCCCAATTCAACTTTATAATTTTCCAAAAGATAACCTGCGATCGTTACACTTTCAGCTTCTTGGAAATCATTGGTATAGAAATCAAAGAAGCGTTGGAAATCATAAAGAGTCGTCTTCCCTGAAACACGATAGGTCCCATCATGGTTATCCACGATATCTTCTTGGATCACATCATCAGCTTCATCACGCACCGTGCCAAATAGTTCTTCATAGATATCACGGTCAGTTACGATCCCACTAGTTCCACCGTATTCGTCTAACACAACTACGATCGGTGTTTGCTTTTGGACCATACTTTGCAGTAATTTTTGGATCGGAGTGACCTCTGGGACGGTAATGATCGTCCGCATCAATTTACTTACCCGAACTGTATCATCGACTTGAGCTTGACGGACCATATCATAGATATAGACATACCCCAAGATCTTATCCTTATCGTTATTAGCGACCACTGGATAACGCGTATACTTTTTATGCAGATACTTTTCGATCACATCATGTACTGTATCTGTGATATCAACGACCTCTAAACTCGTCCGGTCGACCATGATATCTTTAGCGACCTTATCGTTGAATTCAAAAGCACGTTGCATATATACAAAATCATCTTTATCGATCGCACCACCAGTCACCGCATTACGTGAAATACTCAAGATCTCACTTTGCGATAAGACATCCTGACCTTCACCAGCTGGTTTTAATCCGACTAAGCGCACGATCCCGGAAGCTGAGGCGTTCAGCAACCACACAAATGGGTAAAATGCCACGTGGAAGTAATGCAGTGGCGTTACAATGAACATCATCACTTTTAATGGCATATCGATACTGATATTTTTAGGCACGATCTCGGTCACGACCACTTCAAGATACGTTAAGATCACGACCCCTAAGATCGCACTGATCGCCACAGTTGTCGCATGGTTGATCGGCATGAAACCTAAAACATCCGTCAAGATCTTAGTCAAGGTATCAGCCCCGATCCAACCTAAAATGATCCCTGTTGTCGAGATCCCGACCTGGGTCGTTGAAAGATACTCATTCATGTTGGTGACCATCTTTAAGGCTAATTTAAGCTTCCGTTGGTTTCCTTCTCCATTCTCTAACGCACTTTCGATCGCACTTTTACGTACTGATACGATCGCAAACTCAGCCGCCACAAAGAAAGCAGCAAAATAAAAAACAATCAAGATGATGATCAGATTCGTTATCGCCTGACCACTAGACATATTAACTCCATCTCCATTCAAAAAATAGTTATCTTGTTTGATTCTGGCTCCCACAGCTCTATCACAGTAACAGTCAAAGTCCAGTCTCGTTTCTACTTATAGATAATCATATCATTTTTTTAAACAAAAAGCACCTAGACGAATAAACCTAGGTGCTTTAGGGCAATTATTTAGTTGCTGGGATCACAGCGCCGTCAAATTCTTTTTCGATCCATTTTTGAGTTGATTTGGATTGAAGTACTTTGACTAATTTCTTGACCGCTTTGTTGTTCTTTTCACTCTTACGAACAGCAATGATATTTACATAAGGTGAATTCTTCTTTTCTAATGCGATCGCCTTCTTAGTAGGATCGATCCCAGCTTGAACTGCATAGTTAGCATTGATGACTGTTGCATCAGCTTCGTTTGATTCATAAAGTTTAGGCATCAATTTAGCTTCAAATGTGTGCTTGAACTTGATATTTTTCTTGTTAGTTTTGATATCTTCAAAGGTTGCACTCGTCAAGTTTGTCCCTTTCTTCAAGGTGATCAATCCAGCATCTTTAAAGATCTGTAAGACACGACCATAGTCAGCCACATTACTTGAAACATAAACTGTTGCGTTCTTTGGTAAGTCTTTTAGACTCTTATATTTCTTGGAGTAGACCCCGATCGGCTCAAGGTGAACACCACCAACATTGATCAAAGTCCCTTTATTTTTCTTGTTCCAGTTATCCAAAAATGGTACGTGTTGGAAGTAGTTAGCATCCAATTCTTTATTAGCTAAAGCCTTGTTTGGCAAGATATAGTCATTAAAAACTTTAACTTTTAGATCAACGCCTTGTTTTTTCAATTCAGGTTTCACATGTTCTAAGATCTTAGCATGTGGTTCCGCTGAAGCCCCGACGGTCAAAGTTGTGTCTGCTTTAGCTGTGTTGGCTGCCCCTAAAAGTAGGGCTGTGGCTGCAACTGTAATACCTAATAAATGCTTGATACCTTTTTTCATAGTGATCTCCTCCATAAATGTTTATTTTTTATAATTACTAACTAACGCTTGTCGATCTTGCGAACTGAAAAGTCGCCTAGATATTGGAAGACAAAGACGATGACCACGATCACCGCTGTAGCAGCTAAAGTGATCGCATTGTTGTAAGATTGGAACCCGTCAGTGTAGGCTAACTGTCCTAAACCACCAGCTCCGATCGCACCGGCCATAGCAGTGTATCCGATCAATGAGATCGCTGTGACTGTGATCCCAGAAACTAAAGCTGGTAGACTTTCAGGGATCAAAACTTTGTAAACGATCTGCCATTTGGTTGCTCCCATCGCATCAGCGGCTTCGATCACGCCCCCATCAACTTCATGGAAGGCTAACTCAACTAGGCGAGCATAAAACGGAGCGGCTGAGATGACTAACGATGGGATCGCTGCTTTAGCACCCGTGATCGCCCCTACAATTACCTGAGTAACTGGGAGTAACAAGACGATCAAGATGATAAAGGGGATCGAGCGGAAAACATTGACGAACAATGCCACGATCCAATTTAAAGCTCTAACTGCAAAACTCTTACTATCTGATGTTTCATAAAGCAACAGACCTAATAACAATCCTAAAATTGCTACAATTGCCACCGAAACAACGGTCATCCAGACTGTTTCCCAAGTGGCGGCCCAAAGATCGGGCCAATTCACATTTTTAAATTCAAAATATGATGCTAAACCTTGACTATCCATGTTCGATCACCTTCGCTTCCACTTCAAGCTTTTCTAATAAAGTCAACGCTTCTTTGATCTGTTCAACTGGTCCCACTAATTGAACGAATAATGAACCGATCGTCCCTTTATCCGCTAACTGATGGATCGAACCCTCTAAGATACTGATCTCTAGTTCAGGGAAATTCTTACTCAATTCATTGATCACAGGGCGTTCAACTTGTTGACCGTGGAACTTGAGCTCAACTAGCTTACCTTGTGGATTTTTCTCAAGCAAGTTAGCGACAACTTGTTTGACATCAGTTGTTTGTTTGGTATCAACTTCAGCACTGACAAAGCGTTTGGTCAACTCTTCTTTTGGATGTGTGAAGACTTCTGATACGGGGCCTTCCTCGATCACTTGGCCATTTTCCATCACGGCAACTTTATCGGCTAAACGACGGATAACATGCATTTCATGGGTGATGATCACGATCGTCAAATTAAGTTTTTCATTGATCTCATCGAGTAGATCTAAAACTTCATCGGTCGTTTGAGGATCAAGCGCACTGGTCGCTTCATCCGAGATCAAAATGTCTGGATCGGTCGCTAACGCACGTGCGATCCCGACCCGTTGCTTTTGGCCCCCAGAAAGTTGGGAAGGATATGCGTTGATCCGTTCACCTAAACCAACTAGATCTGCTAAATGCTTAGCTTTCTTGTGGCGTTCTTCTTTAGCGACACCTATTAATTCAAGCGGAAATTCAATATTTTCTAAAACAGTTCGTGACCACAAGAGGTTAAAATGTTGAAAAATAATACCGATCTTCTTTCTTTGATCACGTAACTCTTTGCCTTTTAAATTGTCGATCCGCTTACCATTGATAATCACTTCACCACTGGTCGGTGTTTCCAAGCCATTCAACATGCGGACTAATGTACTCTTACCGGCGCCAGAGAAACCGACGATCCCGTAAACTTCGCCCGCGTTGATGGTCAAGTCAACATTTTTGACCGCATCAACTTGACCACTGGCAGTCGCAAAAGTCTTTGAAACTTGCTTAAATTCAATCATTTGATCACTACTTTCTCATCGTTAATTTTAAAATTAGGGCAAAAAAAAAGCTTCCATCCCTAAAAGGACGAAAACTCGCGGTACCACCTTATTTTTCTACTTCTTCACAAAAGTAGACTCATCAACTACTAACTCTAAATCAGTAGTCTCAAATTATATCGCATTAAAACGGACCGCAAGCTTGCACCAACGATCAGACTCCGAGCTCATCTTCATCTCTTCTTTCGATCCCCCTTTTCAGCAACCGAGGGTCTCTGTCTATCTACTCCAACAGACTACTCTTCTCATCAACGTCTTTAAATATTTAGTTATCTTTGTTGCTTTGATATTATCTTTATTTCTTTAATTTGTCAATAAATTTTTTAATATTTTTTTGAAAAACATTTGTCATCAGCAAAAATCACTTGATATCACTGGGTTTTACTCTCAAAATAAAATTATAAAAAACTAACCTAACTGATACTTTATTATTAAATTGCTTTTATATCAAAAAGTTCCAAACTCCGCTCGAAGTTTGGAACTTTAGTTTATTCAGCTGGTACTTTTTCTTTTTGGGCTTTATTTTCTTGGATCTGTTTTAGACTTTCAGCGACAGCGACCATTACAGCATCTTGGCCTTGTCCTTTGGCGAAGTCACTTGCCGGACAGATCTGCATAATATGTAGCCCCGATACATTCAAATCAGGTGAAACAACTACCAGATAGACATTCACTGGAACTACTGCCTCGGGCTCATCAAAGAAATTAGCGACCCGATTGATATTCTCAAAGGGTAAATTAATGATCCCCGTCTCAAGTCGGATATAGATCGGTTCGTCACTACCTTCGATCGAAAGCTCAGCTTGTCCCAGTTGACCTTGCTTGATTGCGTCCATCATCTTTTCCATGATCGGAGCTAAGCTATCCGCAATTCCTAGATCTTCAACTTGTGCAAGTGTAGCTAAGATCGTATCTCGATTAAATTTTTCTTCTGTGACTGTTGTGATAAAATCACTGACTTTGATTTCCATTATTTCACACCCCAATTAAATCTCAGTGAACATTCTACACAAAAAGTCTCCAAATTACAAAATTTTATATCACAACTTTAAAGATTCTTATCCATATCGAAGGTCAATTTGGATAATTCTAGTCCGCCAGTGATGCAATCAGCAATCGCTTTCATCGTCAACTCTCGCATTTTAGCCACGATCTGATAATTTTGCTTCGTCAAATAGGTCGTTGCTTCTTCACCGTTCAAATCAGCTACTCCATTGTCGACTTCACTGAGCAAACGGTGTAAAACTTCACGTGTTTGGATCAGATAATCGCGATTTTTTTGTACAAATTGCGTGTAATGCGATTCAGTCAGCATCGATAACGTCCGATACATCCAATAAGCACTGGTGATATCATAACCCAATGGCGTTTGGCTCCAGCTTGGATCAGTATCAGTCGCATTCGTATAGAATGGCACATATGGGGTAAATGTTGGGACCCCAAAGCAGATCCACATCAAGGCTGCATTTTTAGCTGGGACATCATTTCTGATCTGTAAAACATGCGAATTTTGGGTCCGGTTCAATGAGATCGGGCGAAATTTGAGCTTATCAGCTTGACTACCATGTCCCAAAGGATCGTATTTAGTTTCGTTGTAGTGAGAAGCTAAAACATATGTCAGATCTTCAACTTTCAACAACCGCTTAGAACGGCAGATAAATGGTAGATCACTTGATTGTGGATCTTGTTCGATCTCTGGGTTAAAGCAACGTTGACCATACCATACCCGGGGCGTATTGTAATGCCGATCTTTTTCATTGTCAGTCCCAAAGATCTTTCTAAAATTAAACATCGACTTATCGGGATTCAAGTGGTATTTTTCTACAAATTCTTGTAAACCTTCTGACCACAAATAGTTTTGGGGGTCATTAAAATCTATGTAATCTTGTGCAACTTGATTGGCAGCGATCGCATACGCATCATCGGGGATCTTCGTTGCAGCCCAATGGTGTCCCGTTACGATCTCCATATACCAAACTTCATCTTTATCCGCGAACAAAACACCATTACCTTCAGGCGAACCATATTTTTTGATCAATTTACCTAAGTATAAGACGCCTTCCCGGGCTGAATCGATAAATGGTGCGACCATTGATTGTAAGGAATCCTCAGCTAAACCATCCTCGACAAAGGGATCGTGGGCTAGAGCTAACGGATTACCATAAACAGATTCGGTCGCTGACATTGCAACATTTTTCTCATTGATCGAACTTTCACCAAAGTAGCCTAACCCTTCAACATCGACATTGGGTGTCATCGTCGTTCGATAGCCATCAGCTGGCAGTGGGGCTTCAAACCCATTTTGTGTTGAGCGCCATATCTCTTGGCGACCATGCACTGCCGGTTGCATGATAAAGCGTTGTGGTGTCAGTGGTAAAAACGTGTCGTCATTGCGCGCGATCATCGTTGATCCATCGATCGTGGCTTTCTTTCCTACTAAGATCGTCGTACATGCTTGTTCATTCATAATTTATCATATCCTTCCTGACACTTTAAAAGTTTACACCTTAATTTTTCCTAATGCTACTACAATTAGTTTTAGAAATCTGTATAATAGATAGTGACAATACTTACTAAAGAATAGGATAGACTAAAATATGAAACCACAAAGTTCTCGCTTTTATTTGAGTCTCGCGATTGCTGTGATCATCTGCGGTGCCTTTTTGATCTACCGTGTAACTAAACAATCACCAACTTCAACAACGACTCAAGCACAGATAACTGAAAAAACTCAAGCGACTAAAGCTACAGTTGCTAAAAAAACAACTGCTTCTGAGAGTAAGACCATGCGAACCCCGATCGATTGGCAAAAGTCTTCTGAAACCAAACCTTATCCTGATCTAGACCAAGTCAGTGATTTTTGGGTCAAGGTCGATCTTAAAAAGAATCGGACTTACCTAATGTCAGGCGATAAAGTGATCTATACGATGTATTCGTCTGGCGGGAGTTATCATCACGATGAAGAAACTGGTAAATACGAAAGTTACACCCCAACTGGTACTTTCTACATCGAACCCGAACGCGGTGATTCATTTTACAACACATCCCTAAATGAAGGGGCTAATAATTGGGTCTCATTCAAAGACCATGGGATCTACCTCTTCCATTCGGTCCCAACGGATGCTTCTGGCAATTACAACGTCAAAGAAGCTAAAAAGCTAGGTAAAAAATCCGCTTCTCACGGTTGCATCCGTCTAAGCATTCCTGATTCAAAATGGATGTCAGAAAACTTAAAAACCGGTACAAAAGTCGTGATCAACGGCTAATAAAAAAGGCTCACATCGAAAAATCTCGATGTGAGCCTTTTTTATCAATCTTTCATATACTCCCATGCATCATGCTTAGGATCATTATCTTCGACCACGACTTTTGTTTTAGCTGGAAGGTTATCCATGATCCACTTAGCATCAGCTACACTCAAACGAATGCTACCATATGCTTTGACATTGTGTTTTTTGGTCACCTTTTGCCCTAACATTTTAGCTTGACTTTCGATAACTTTTCCCGCCTGATCAAATGGCACTGACTCAAAGCGATATGCACCATATCCTCTAAACGATGTCCAGTATTTAGCTCCATAGCCCTTCGTCGCGTCGTAGAATTCTTCACCACGTTCCTTCTGAAGCTTAAAATCTCCAGTTGGTGTTTCTTGATAATTCTTGACATTTTCAAAATTTTTCCCGATCGAAGCATACATCGTGTATAACGTATATGGTCCTTGGCGCACGTAAACGCGTTGTTTATTTGGTGAGACCAATAACCAGATCTTTTGCTCGAGCTTTTTAGACTTGACAGCCTGACTTACATCAGGATATGGCAAGGTCTCTGACGGCTGGTCCCAAGCGATCGGTGTTCGCATATGCTTTTTTTGTTCCCGCAAAAGCTCTTTTTTTCGTTTCTCTTCTTGCTTATCAAGTTTTGCTTGACGCTCAACTTTTAGCGCATTTTTTTCTTCGGCACGGTGAATATATACCGCACTATATCCTGCAAGTCCAACTAAAATAATTGCAACTGCCCAATGGATCCAACTTGCTTTTTTCATAATTAAAGTGATCCTTTCTTAACTAATTAACCTTAATTCAATATAAGGATAAGCCTGGAAAATGTCAACTTTATCAGCGTTTTAGCTGGATATTTTCCACATCAAATATCTTATCGATCCAACCAGCATAAAATGAAGCTTCGTGAGTGACCAGCAAAACATTTCCTGGGAAATTCATCAAGGCTTGTTTTAAGGCCTGCTTAGTCTCATCATCAAGATGATTTGTCGGTTCATCTAAGATCAAGAAATTACTTGGTTTCAATTCCAGCAAACACAATTTGACCTTAGTCTGTTCGCCCCCACTCAATAACTTCATCGGTTTGAGTGTATTAGCCGCATTGATCCCCGCTCGAGCTAAGCGTTGCCGGATCGTCTTGGGCTCAAGTTTAGGATAGGCATCTTGTAAGACTTGGAGCGGCGTTTGTTCGGGATCTTGCCACGTTAACTCTTGGGTAAAGTAATTGATCACCGCCGCATCAACAAATTGGGCCGTCCCGCCAAAAGTTTTGATCTTGCCTAAGATCGATTTGATCAACGTTGATTTTCCGACTCCGTTAAATCCCTTAAGTACGACTTTTTCCCCGTGACTCATCGAAAACGTCACTGGTTCGAGCAACGGTTTGTTATATCCCACCGATAACTTTTTGACCCGCAAAGTCGCACTCGAAAGCAGTTCTAGATATGGGAAGTTGAAATGAGCTTGGAGATTATCACTTGGTGGCGTCAAGCGCTCTAATTTATCCAGTCGTTTTTGCCGTGATTTAGCCATTGCAGCGCGTGTCCCCGCTTTATTTTTGCGAATATAAGCCTCGTCTTTTTCGATCTGGCGTCGTTGCTTTTCATAAGCCTTGAGTTGAACTTCTTTTTTGACTTCTTTTTGTTTGATCGCAGCTTGGAAACTACCGGTATATTTCGTGATCTTACCAAATGCCACATCAATGATCGTATTAGTGATTGCTTCTAAAAAGTCATAATCGTGTGAGATGACCATAAAGCAACCCGAAAATTCATTTAGATAACCGATCAACCACTCGATATGTTCAGTATCCAAATAGTTTGTCGGTTCATCTAAGAGTAAAACATCGGGTTCTTCCAATAATAATTTAGCTAAAATGATTTTAGAACGTTGCCCGCCAGAACAACTGCTGACTTGACGTTCTTTACCTAGGGCATCGATCCCTAGCCCGGTCATGACTTGATCGATCTTGACATCCAAACCATAAAAATCAGCTGCTTCTAACTGTTCTTGGTATTTACCCGCTTTGGCCAATAAAGCATCGTCAAAAGTTGTTGCGTAATCAGCATAGCACTTAGCTTGTTTAGCTTCGATCTCGTATAATTCCTTAAACGCACTCTGCAAAAAGTCACCAATAGTCAGATCATGCGCTGATTCTGCATATTGATCGAGATAACCGATCTTTTTGCCACGTTGCCACTTGATCTGCCCTTCATCCGGTAAAGTCTGGCCCGTGATCAAGCGGATCAAAGTCGATTTTCCCGCACCATTTTGACCGATAACTCCCATATGGTCTTCTTTGTTCAAGACAAATGAAGTTTGATCATAAAGTTGCTTATCCGCATAACTCATCGAGAGATCTGTTACTTCTAAAATACTCATTTCAATTCATTCTTTCTACTCAAATCTTTCGCTAATTATACCATAGAACCGCTATTTTTAAAGAACTACTATAATTTACCCTTGATATTTAGGAAGTTTTTCGCTAAAATATAAAGTTGCATGAGTAATGAAGGGAGGGACTACCATGTCACAAAATACACACGTAGGCGTTGGTAACGACCGCCGCCCAGTTAACAACAAAAACGTTAAGAAGCGTCGTGCAGAACATCAAGCTGTATTGAGTTTCTTAAAGGAACGCGAAGAAGCTGAAAAAGCTGCTAAATAATTGAGCACCACATGACATACTAGTGGAGCTCTGACCGGGATATCTTAACTGCAGGATCACTCGCGAGATTTTGCTGATAACCCGGGAAAAGTTCAATTAATTGAATACAAATAGCTCCACATGGGCCCCTGTCAGGTGTGCACATGTGGATTTATTTTGCCTTAATTTCCAATATTTTACATAAAATTTACAATGAATTTACCATCGAATAATTTCTTTTTAATAAGTAAGTGTGATACGATAACCCTGTAACCTAATAAATCACATTAAAGGAGGAATTTCGTGATTGAAAACGAAATATTATCAACTTACTGGAGAACAGGCACTTGCTGAATTAAAGAGTTCAGCTAATGGTTTGACTGAAGCTGAGGTCAAAGCACGTCAAGAAAAATACGGTCCTAACGTCTTAGAATCCAAGAAGCATACAACTTTACTCCAAAAGTTCATCGCTCAATTCAAAGACTTGATGATCGTGATCTTGATGGTTGCTGCCCTAGTTGCCATGCTTGCAGGTGAAGTATCCGATGCTTTGATCATCTTTTTAGTGGTGATCCTAAATGCTGTCTTTGGGGTCTTTCAAGAAGCCAAGGCTGAAAATGCGATCGATGCTTTACAGGAAATGACGACCCCTTATTCACGTGTCAAACGCAATGGTGTGGTCATGCAAGTCAAAAGTGATGAGATCGTCCCAGGGGATATCGTCTTGCTCGAAGCTGGCGATATCGTTCCCGCCGACATGCGGATCCTCGAATCTTCTTCTCTCAAGATCGAAGAAGCTGCTTTAACGGGCGAATCGGTGCCCGTCGATAAAGAAAGTAGTGTCTTGACTGAAAAAGAACCTCCTTTAGGCGAACAAAGCAACTTGTGCTTTATGAACACCAGCGTCACATATGGTACAGCTGAAGCGGTCGTCTTTGCAACGGGAATGCAGACCCAAGTTGGGCATATTGCTACCATGTTAGATGAAGTTGACAACTCCGTAACTCCTCTACAAAAAAACATTACCCATTTGAGTAAGGTCTTGACTGTTTTGATCTTGATCATCGCTGTTGTGATCTTTGTCTTTGGGGTCATGACAGGACGTGAATCCGTCTTAGACATGTTATTAACAGCGATCTCACTGGCTGTAGCTGCGATCCCTGAAGGTCTACCTGCGATCGTAACGATCACCCTCGCCTTAGGTACCCAGACGATGGCTAAACGCAAGGCGCTGGTCCGCAAATTACCAGCAGTCGAAACCTTAGGGACAACTGAGATCATCGCTTCTGATAAGACTGGGACTTTGACCCAAAATAAGATGACTGTCGAACAACTCTACACTGACCATAACTTAGTAGCAGCTGATAGCTTCAAAGTCTCACCTGAAAAACGTTTAGCCCAGATCATGATCTTAGCTAATGATAGTCAAGAAACGCCCGATGGCCTAGTCGGTGATCCGACTGAAACCGCCTTGATCCAATACTATTTGGATCGTCAAATGGACGTTAAACAAGTCCAAAATGATTTTCCACGGATCAATTCGATCCCCTTTGATTCTGAACGTAAAATGATGTCAGCGATCGTTTCGCATGCTGGCCAACGTTATTTGATGACCAAAGGTGCCGTTGATGAGATCTTACAACGAACAACTAAGATCGAAGATAATGGTGAAGTCAGACCGATCACGCAAGCCGATAAAGATAAGATCTTGAACACCAATCAAGAATTAGCGCTCGAAGCTTTACGTGTTTTAGGCTTTGCATATAAGCCTTTGACTGAAGCAGAAAGCAACGTTGAAGCAACATCGGATAATTTTGAAAATGACTTGATCTTTGCCGGAATGATCGGGATGATCGACCCTCAAAGACCTGAAGTCAAAGATGCCGTTGCTGAAGCTAAATCAGCTGGTATCCGCCCACTTATGATCACAGGTGACCACAAAGATACCGCTAGAGCGATCGCGATCCGCTTAGGTATCATTCAACCAGATGATGAAAGTGGTGTGATCACCGGACGCGATCTAGATGCAATGTCTGATGAAGAATTGAAGCAAAATGTGGCTAAATACTCGGTCTATGCTCGCGTTGCTCCAGAACATAAAGTACGGATCGTTAAGGCATGGCAAGCACATGGCAAGATCGTAGCGATGACTGGTGACGGGGTCAACGATGCTCCAGCTCTAAAGACTGCTGATATCGGGGTCGGCATGGGGATCACCGGTACTGAAGTATCTAAGAATGCTTCCGATATCGTCCTAGCCGATGATAACTTTGCCACGATCATTTTAGCTGTTCGCGAAGGTAGAAAGGTCTTTGCCAATATCCAAAAAGCGATCCAGTACCTCTTGTCGGCTAACTTGGGTGAAGTATTGACACTCTTTATGATGACCATGCTCAACTGGTCGATCTTTGCTCCAGTCCAGATCTTATGGATCAACTTAGTCACAGATACGTTCCCAGCGATCGCTTTAGGTGTTGAAAAAGGCGAAAAAGACATCATGAAAAAGAAACCACGTGGTAGCAAGTCGAACTTCCTATCCAATGGTGTCGGTTCAAGTATCATCTACCAAGGGATCTTGGAAGGTGTCCTAACGCTTGGGGTCTATTGGATCGCGATCAACTATCCATTCCATGAGACATCAGCTCAGATCCATGCTGATGCGTTGACAATGTCTTATGCAACTCTAGGTGTGATCCAATTGTTCCATGCCTTTAACTCCAAATCGATCCATGGAACGATCTTTTCTAAGGAAACATTCAACAACAAGTACTTCAACATTGCTGTCTTGGCCTCAGCTGTGTTATTAGCAATGACGATCTTCGTTCCAGCCTTTAATAGCACATTCCACGTTACAACGCTTGCGTTAGAACAATGGGGCATCGTTTTAGGCGCTGGTGCTTTAATGATCATCATCGTCGAAGTTGTGAAATTCTTCCAAAGAAAATTCATCTACAAAGACTAATCAGTGCGAAGAAAAATGAATAGAGCCAAATAAATAACGGGACCTCAAGTTAGATGCACTTTTTGCATCTGGCTTGGGGTCTTGTTATTTACTTAGGCTCTGTTTTTCGGAGCACGACAATGATCAGTGCGAAGAAAAATGAATAAATAATACGGTAAGGGACCTACTACGATGCATATTTTGCGTCATAGTAGGTCCCTTGTCGTATTATTTTATTTGTTAGACATCACGGTAATTCAACAGCTTGATCAAGTTCAACTAAATAAAGATATTTATGGGGCACAGGTTTATTTAAGATCTGCTCCAAAGCCGTTTGATATAAATTCAACTGACCTTGATAGCGTTGTTTGATCTTTTCGACTCCATCTTCACCATAAACATGATCGGTCTTGTAATCAAATAAAACGACCTCATCATTTTCAGTGATAAAATAACCATCCATGATCCCGTGGACTAAGATCGGATCGGTCAAGGTCTCATCTAACTCCTCAAAAACTTTACCCGCTGGCAAGACCATCGAAAAAGCTACTTCGCGCTTAGCCCGCGTATGATTTTTTAAGAGCTCTTGGCCTAACGGTGTCGTATAAAAAGCTACGAGCTTAGCAACATCGATCCGTTTAGCGACTTCAGGCGTGATCAAGCCATCAGCGGTCAAACGTTGCAATAAAGCATTGACCGTTGTGATCGTTGGGATCTGAGTCAGATCCGATTCTTGGAAGAGCAAGTGAACAGCCGTCCCGATGGCAGCTGGCGTCACTTGAACTTCTTCTGTCATAAAGCGCGGTTTTCTAAAATCACCGACTTCACGATTAGCCGTTGTCTCGGGCGTGATCTTTGCCATTTTCTCAAGGTCAGGATCATCAAACAAACGCTTGATATCCGAAACAGCTTGATAGGCAGCAGTCCTAGTTGCCGCTTCATGTTGATACTTACCTGCTAGGATCTGATCGATCTTAGTTATCATCTCAGGGGTAAGTTTGGTTTGGGCTGTGGTTTGCTCATCAAACCACTTAGTTAGATCTACTTGCGCTAGCCGTTGTTCATCCGCAATATCGTTGTAATTAGCAAAATCCAATGCAAATTCGGCTGGTATCTCATCTAAAGCTGGGTGTGGTCGCACTAAGAGATCAAATGCTTGAGCAATATTTTCCCGCCGTGCAACTGCGGGCAAGATCCAATCCATGAAATTTTTGGCATTGGCGCGAACATCATCTGGCAATAACAATTCAGAAGTTTGAGCCTTTTCGACCAGTTTTTCCACTTGTTCTCGTGAATCATAGCCTGCCACGATAAAGAGTTTTTCTTTGGCCCGGGTCAAGGCAACATATAACAAGCGCATCTTTTCAGCGGCACTCTTATTTCTAGCGGTTTGTTTAGCAAGATTTTTGACCAAAGTCTCATGTTCGATCCGGCGCTCTTGATCTAAGTAATTCATCGCTAGACCAGCTTTTTCACTTAAAATATACTTTTTATCCAGTGAACGCATATTGAATTTTTTAGCCGCATCGATCAAAAATACGATCGGAAATTCCAGCCCCTTACTGCCGTGGATCGTCATGATATTGACCGTGTCATCGCTTGTCTTTAAGACCGCCTCGGAGAGATCATCTTGTTTTTCTTGCATCTTTTTGATAAAACCAATGAACTGAAATAGTCCCTTAAAACTGCTCTGTTCATACATCGCGGCTCTTTCATAAAGTGCATGCAGATTAGCTTGGCGCTGGGGCCCTCCTGGCATGCCACCGACATAATCCAAAAAGCCTGTCTGCTCATAGATCGCTAGGATCAAGGTAGCCAGTTCATTTTGATGCGCCAGATCTCTAAAGCCTTGCAATTGCTCCATAAAACGTGTGATCTTAGCATAAAGCGCTTGGACAAACGGTTCTTTTCCTTGATTGCTTGGATCTTGATAGAATTTTTCTAGGGCGTGGAAATAATCCCCGCTCTTATCATTGATCCGCAGATAGGCTAACTCATTTTCCTTTAGCCCCACGATCGGTGAACGTAAGACCGCAGCAAGCTCGATATCTTGGTAAGGATTATCGATCAAAGCTAAAAGCGCCAACATGATCCGCAATTCCGTCGTTTGAAAATAATTTTGGGACTTCTGCACATAAAATGGGATCTCTAGTCGCTTCAACTCTTCAGATAACAATAGATGATTGGTCCGTGTCTCTGATAAGATCGCAATATCGCCGTATGTGATCGGACGCATCTGGCCTGATCCTCGGTCATAGATCTCAAACTTTTCATCATGCAATTCTTTGATCTTCTTAGCCACTAAAGCGATCTGACCTTCTTGATTGGAATTGATCTCAAAGTCAGGCCCCATCGCTTCTGGTTCTTGATCCCAGCGCATTTTTAATGGCTTTTTAGCTGGATCATTCAAAGGATCTTCTTCCGAGGTATATAACAAGATCTCAGTCGGTAGCGACATTTCCGGGTAATCCTTAGCTCCATAAACTAACTGTGCATTTTTGTCATAATCCATTTCCCCGATCTTTTGATCCATGATCTGTGAAAAGATAAAGTTCGTCGTTGCCGTGATATTTTCAGCTGAGCGGAAATTCTCAGCCAAAATGATCCGCTCGTTTGGATCATCTGAGCGACCAAATCTCTGATATTTACCTAAAAATAGTGTTGGATCAGCCAAACGAAACGCATAGATCGACTGCTTGACATCCCCTACCATGAACATGTTATCCTGCGCCAAAGTCGTCAAGATCGCTTCTTGCAGTTGATTAGTATCTTGATACTCATCGACCATGATCTCTTTGTAGCGTGCTTGCAAGAGTTCTTTGACACTTGTATCTTCTTGTTGGCGTAAGATCTTTAACGTCAGGTGTTCTAGATCACTAAATTCCAAGACATGGCGCCGTTTTTTCTCTGCTTGATAGCGGCGCATGAAGCGTAAGACCACTTCAGCTGCCTTTTTAGCCAAGATCTCAGCTTGTGTAAATAGCTCAATGGCCTCACTTTCTTGGGCATTAAAATAATTACTCAAAAGTTCGCTCAACTGCTTTTTCGTCTCATCACGCAGCGCTTGAGCTTGATTTTTTAGCACTTTTTGTTCATCATCCAAGCGGGCTGCAGGGGCCCGTTTGAATTCGACCGCCTCTAAAGTCACTTTTAGCTCGTTATACGAGATAGTTGACAGATCAAGCTCAGCTAATTTACACAGCGCTTGCTCTTCTGTATGATAAAGAGCCTTTAATTTTGCTAACTTATCTTCTGGATCATCGATCTCCTCTAAGATCTGCGCTGCTTGCCCCATATAGTTGGCAAATTTTTGCAGTTGCTCAGCGACGTACGGCATGAATTCATTGCGATAAAAACCACTTTGCTCTAAATTACCCGCTTCCAAATGATAATTTTTAGCCAAATCTTCAAGCCAAGCTTTGGGATCAGGATTGACATTGGCAAAATCAAATAACTCCATCACAAGTTCAGTCAAGCCATCATCACTGCGATCATTAGAAAAATTCAAGGTCAGCTGTTCGAACAAGGGATCTAACTTACCGTAAAGTTCTTCCCGCAGATCTTCCCAAACACTTTCGCGCAGTAAAGCCCGCTCTGTTTCATCAGTCAACAAGCGAAAATCAGGATCGACCTGGGCTAAATAGTAATATTTTTGGACCATACGCAAGCAAAATGCATCGATCGTACTGATATCAGCTACATTGAGTTTTGTCAGTTGTTGTAGGTAAAACCGCTTAGTCTCAGGGTCGGCTTCAGCATTGATCGCTTGTCGCAAAGCGCCTTGGATCCGTTCTTTCATTTCCCGCGCGGCTGCTTCAGTAAAGGTCAAGATCAACATCTCATCCACCGCGGTTTTCTCTTTGATCTTCCTGATAACACGTTCGACCAACACCCGGGTCTTCCCTGAGCCGGCTGAAGCAGCAACTAAAATATTTTTGCCTTCATCGTTGATCGCCTGGAGCTGACCAGGTGTAAATTTGATCTCAGCCATTATTTTTCCTCCTCAGCTTGTAAAAGTTTTAAAATATCGGCGGGCTTTTCCGTTGGGAGCCGATAATAATTATTTTCAGGTAGCATCGGATCAAACTGCATGATCGCTTCATATGGTGTGTATTGTAACGCCGAACCATCTTTGAACAAGGCGGGCATCAGATCGAGCCGCCCACTAAAGATCATATCCGTTGCTTGTTTGATCAATTCTTCATTGTGTAACAACCACGCCTCCAACTGATCGGCAGTCACTAATTGTGCGCCGGTTGCTTTATAACTCCCATTCTTATTTCGTCTAAAAGGATAGATCAATGAATTACCTGAACTCTCGAGCAAGCTTTCATCTAGCCCCTCTAACACATCGGTCTGATCTAGCAATAGCCCATTATATTTGTTCTTTTTGAGCACTTCATCTTCATAAACAGCTTGATAGATCTCTTTTTGCTTGAAGGTCGGATTGTAAAGGTGCATATACATCGCACCAGCTGTCGCGATCTGCTCTTTTGTAGCATCTTTAACTAAAGTCGTCTTATTCTTGAGTAAAGCATCCAAATACGTCAATAATTGTAGCGCTAAGCCAAAATAAGCTTTCGCATGGTCAAATTTCTTTGCGCTCGACTTGTAATCGACCAAACTTAGATAATGCTTATCCCCTAAAACCAATTCGTCGATCCGATCGATCTTACCACGCACGGTCACTAAACGATCATTTGGTGTGGTGAATTGCAGCCCAGCTAGACCGGATAATTCACCTACATGTCCAAATAAAGCTTCGGTCTGGATCGTCTTTAACTTGCTGAATTGCCGCTGTTTGTGGATCGCTCCCCCAACTTGTTTAGCCGCTGCATTTAATTGTCGCGCCAAAAAACGCATTCGGTTAGAACTATCCAAGATCTTAAACTGTGGTAAACGTTTAGTCAATTCGACACTTTCTCTAAAGTAAGCATCAAATTCGGGACCCTTTAATAACTTGAGATCTTGCCCATTTTTTAAGAGCAATTTGAAAAATGTATCGAGCAACGTATGGAAGTATTCACCTGTATTGGCTGCGTTCATCTCAAATATCTCACGTTCTTTTAAGCCCAAACCGTATTTTAGGAAATATTCATACGGATTAGCATAAAAGTCTTCTAGCCGCGAGATCGAGGTCTTTAATTCTTTACCATACAAGCCTTTGACACTTTCAGGGGTCAGTTGCTCAGGAATATTTTTATAGTCCAAACTCCGATTTAACTGCTCAAACAACGGTTTAGTCGCAGGATCTTGTTGAAAGCTTTGGAATAGATGATCCCAAACTTCGGGTAATTCCCGCTGTTCGGTGATCGCTTGACGTTCGACTTTGATGAGTTCACTCATTGTGGTCCGTTTAGTACCGATATAATTTAAAGCATCACTCGTTCCATCATTTTTATGGGCGTGGCTCAATGGAAGCTCTAAAGCTTGTTTGATCCGCTCGACATAGGGTGAACATTTGAGATCGAGCTGATCATTATCACTTCGCGGATAACTCAAAAAGAGTTTTTGGGTCGGCGTCAAGAAGGCAAGATAATTCAAAAAAGGCTCATTGGCTAAAACATGTTCAGTATCATCGGGTAGGTAACTCGTTTCACTTAGAGTCGGCTGTAACATTTCCTTATCATGATCGGAAAATAACCCTTCACTGACAGCAACGTCGGGCATCACTAAATCTGTCGCCCCTAAAAGCATGACGACTTTTTTGTCATTTGGTTGGACCATCCCGCTTTCAGAGATGACAACTTGATCCAAAGTCGTTGGGACTTGACTATAGGTTGCTCCTTCAAAACCTGCTTGGAGCAGATCTAAGAAATCTTGGGGCTCAAATGGCTGCTCACCTAAGATCTCCACATACTCATCTAAAAGATCACAAAAAGTCCCCCAGACCTGTTCTTCACGCGTTGAAGCATCGACCTTCCCAGCCTTTAAAGCCTGCTTACGCCAAAGATCTAACTGTTCAACTACGCCGGCATCGACTAAAAATTCATATAACAAACTGGCAGCAGCTTTTCCGGTACTAGCTTTAGCCAACTTCGCATAAAACGGTGGCAAGAGTTCTTTTACATAATTTTTGATCAGATTGATCTTAGCGGTGATCTCATCTTCATTTTTCGTTCGTGCGCCAAAATCACTAGTTCCAAACCGATAGTAGACCCAATCTTCACCTAACCATCCCTTTTTACGGTAGCCAAATTTAAGGACTTGATTTTCGGCTAGATCAAGAGCTTGGCGATACTCGGCTAATGGCATGAATTTACCTTCACATTTTGGTAACAACAACTCTGTCTTCAACAAGCGCATCATATCTTCATAGCGGTAGTTGCGCTGTTCGACCAAAAAGAGGGCTTGGATCAATTCGACCAAGGGATGATCGGACATCTTTTTTTGCAGATCGGTAAAAAATGGGATCTCAAATTGCTCAAATGTCGGTTGCAAAATATTTTTATACGGATCTAGATGGCGCGTCAATAATAAGAAATCTTGGTAACGATAGCCCTCAAGTAAGACCATCTGGCGGATCTTTGTGGCTAAACATTTAACTTCTTCTAAACGATCATCAGCCTCGATGAGTTGGAGATCACCTTGCAACTTAGCGGTCAAGGTAAATGGTTTTAGATCATTTGAAGCAATCCAATAGTCTTCCAGCGTAACTAGATCAGCACTGACACGGTCTTGTTTAGCAAAACTATCGACCATGACTTTAACATGTTCTTGGCGTGCTAACTGATACAAGCGATAATACACTTGACCTGAGCGGTAAAAAAGCTCACTTGCTTCTGGAGCATGATGGACATATGGACGATCCAAGACTAAAGAAACGGTCACTTGTTCTGCATTTTGCAATAAACTAGTAATGATCTGATATTCGCCGGCGTTGAACTGGGAAAAGCCATCCAAGATAAAATAACTGTGACTAAGCTCACTTTGCGCCAACTTTTTAGCTAAGGCTTCTAGCATATTAGCTGTTCCAAGGTATTTTCCCTGGATATGTTGCTCAAATTCCCGATAAACGATACTTAGATCGTGCAACTTAGCTACTAGATCGGTATCTTTACTCTGTTCTAACATCTCATAACTATGCCACAGATCCTCACTTGTGATCAAAGCTAAACTCAATTCGATCAATTGACCAGCTAATTGTGACACAAAGCCAGTCTGGGTCTGCTCACTCTTAAAGATCGTCAATTCATCGTTTTTAGTCCGCAAGATCTTATGGACCAACATATTAGCTCCAGCAGCCGATAGTCGGGGCAACTGGTAGCTAGGATCGTTTTTCATAAAATACCAAGCCAACCGTGAAAAAGAAAGGATCTGGATATCCGTAGCGGCTAATAGATCTTGATCTCTACTTTGCCGTAACTGATCTAAAATTGAAACTTCAGCCGCAAACTTTATATGATTGGGAACGATGTAATATATTTTGGCTTTAGGATCAGTTTGACTGATGTTTTTTATCTGCTCTAACAGTAACGTCTGGTGGTCTTTAGCCGCTGTGCCTAGCACAAAATTCAAACTCATAACTTTTTTCCCTTTCTAAATGTAATTTACACCAATTATATCAAAGCAAAACAAAAAAGGCTCTGTTTAAAACAGAACCCCTTTTCATTAAATATTATCGTTGTTATTGAACAAACTATCTACCGAACGATTGTGATAGATCAAAGAAATTGCTTTCGCAAAGATCGGTGCGATCGATAAAACTTTTAGCTTGGAGAATTGCTTGTTTTCTGGGATCGCGATCGTATCTGTTACCACAACTTCTTTATATGGTGATTCTTCTAACTCTTCGACGGCACTTCCTGAAAAGACCGGATGCGTTGCACAAGCATAGATCTCACGTGCGCCCGCCTTATCCAAAGCTGCCGCTGCATCGGCCATCTTACCACCAGTATCGATCATATCATCAAAGACGATGCAGTTATGGCCACTGACATCACCAATGATCGAAGAATTCTCGATATCTAAACGAGTATCATCGCGTTTATCAACGATCGCGATCGGTGCTTTCAAGAGATCTGCTAGATTTCTTGCACCCTTAACACTATTATGGTCAGGCGCTACGACAACGACGTCTTCACAAATGCCTTTTTGCTTAAAGTAAGCGGCTTGTTCGTAGATCGCTAACAAATGATCCACTGGAATGTTGAAGAAGCCTTGTAACTGGCCTGCATGTAGGTCCATGGTCACAACTCGATCAGCCCCAGCTAAAGTGATGAAATTAGCGATCATCTTAGCTGTGATCGGTTCACGCGAACGTGCTTTACGGTCAGCACGTGCATAACCATAATAAGGAATAACTGCATTGATCGAACCAGCACTGGAGCGTCGTAACGCATCCATCATGACCATCAATTCCATAAAGTTTTCATTAACCGGATCAGCGACTGATTGCACGATGAACACATCGTCTCCACGCACACTTTCATTGATGTTGATTTGGATCTCACCATCACTGAAATGCTTGACTGAAGCATCACATAACTTGATCCCCAGTTCATCTGCGATCTTTTGTGCTAATGCTTGATTGGAATTCAATGCAAATAACTTGATATTTGCATTTTCTTGCATTTTTTCCATAAATTCCTCCAGATTTTGTCTAATTGCCGTTCAGCTTAATTATTAGAGACACAGTATATGTTGATTATAACATATTATTAGTCCAGTTGGGCCTTGATCTGTTGGACCATTGCGAGCTCTTCGTTAGTTGGAACTAGCATCACTTTGACTTTTGAAGTTTCCGTGGAGATCACACCTTCATGGTTAGCTTCATTTAGCTCTTGGTCTAATTGAACGCCTAAACAAGCTAAGCGTTGGCAAACATCAGCGCGTAACCATGGGTTGTTTTCCCCGATCCCACCGGCAAAGACCAACACATCGGCCCCACCTAATTGGGCAAAATAACTTCCGACATATGACACGATCTTATTTAGGTAAACATCTAAAGCTAACTTGCAACGTTGATCAACTTGATTAGCTTTGATATCACGCATGTCATCCGAATAGCCTGACAATCCTAATAGCCCTGACTTTTGGTTAAAGAGCTCAAGAACTTCATCGGCTGTTTTATCGAGTTTCTTCATTAAAAATGGCACGATTGAAGGATCAACATCCCCAGCTCGGGTCCCCATCGTTAGTCCGGTCAAAGGCGTGAATCCCATCGAACTAGCAAAGGCTTTTCCATCTTTAACAGCTGAAACAGATGAGCCACTCCCCAAGTGCAAAGTTATCAATTTAAGATCAGCCAACGGTTTTTCTAAAAGATCAGCTGTCTTTTGCGCCAAATATTCATGACTGATCCCGTGTTCACCATAACGTCTGATCCCATATTTTTGCGTCAATTCATATGGCAAACTAAAGATCGCATTTTCTTCTGGCATTTGTGTAAAGAACTGGCTGTCAAAGACCGCATATTGGGGCGTATCGGGCATGACTTGTTGCATCAATTCGATGTATTTTGCTTCCATTGGATTATGTAATGGAGCATGGTCACTCAAAGCTAAGACTTCTTTGATCGCTGCTTGATCCATCTTAGTAGCTTGCGTGAATTTAGTTCCTCCAGCTACGACACGGTGACCAACACATTTAATGTCAGCTAAAGATGTGATCTCTAACTCTTGGATCTTTTCAATGATCATTTCAGCCGCTTTTTCATAAGATAGGTTATCTTGTATTTCTTGATATGTCTGATCTCCATATTTGATCTCAAACTTTGAACCTGGAGCTAACATCCGCTCTACCAAGCCCTTAGCGACGACTGATTCATCGGTCAATTCAAATAGTTTCCATTTAACTGATGAACTTCCGGCATTCATTAACAAAATTTTAGGCATTTCTGCACACCTCCGATACTTTTAAGTATAACTTAAAAAGTAAAATTCAAAAAGATGCTTTATTTTCCCATATAGATTCTATTTTTGTGGAATTTGACAATAATTAATCTGTTTGTTACATAAACGTGACAAATTGTAATTTTATCGGAATATGTATGTTATATAAAAAATGTATACTGCTAGTGTAGATAAATGAAAAGCAAGTAAATATTAAATATTTTTTTAAGGAGAGTTTACTTATGGAAATGAAGAAAGTTATTACGGGAGCTGCCGCGTTATCTGGTTTAGTTGCATTGGGCCAAACAGCAAATGCCGATGAAATTATCGTTAAAGCTGGCGATACAGTATCTGAATTAGCCCTTAAATACAACACAACGATTGATGCGATCCAACAAGCTAACAAATTACAAGATGTAAACTTGATCTTCGTTGGTCAACGCTTAGAATTTGGTAGCAACGTTTTAGCTGCTTCACAAGCTGCTCAACAACAAGCTCAACCAGCACAAGCAGCTCCACAAGCTCAAACTCAAGTCCAAGAAGCACAACCTGCACAACAGCAAACACAACAAGTGCAAACAACTGCTCCACAAACTCCATCAAACGATGCTGAAGCAAGTGCTAAAGCTTGGATCGCTAATGTTGAATCAGGTGGTTCTTATACCGCTCAAAACGGCCGTTACTATGGTAAATATCAATTGACTAACTCTTACCTTGGTGGAGATTACTCCCCAGAAAACCAAGAACGTGTAGCTGATAACTATGTTGCAAATCGTTACGGTTCTTGGCAAGCAGCTAAGTCATTTTGGCTTGCTAACGGCTGGTACTAATATCAGTTAAATATAACTTTACGGACTCAAAAAAATTTTGAGTCCGTTTTTTGCGTGGTTGAGCCAATGACACAATATCTAGCGATTAGCAGAGCAAAATTTATACTACATGTTGTGTAAATTGTGGTATACTGATATCACAATCAAATTAGAAGGGGTTTTATTCTGATGGCTTTAGATCTATATACCAAAGATAATTGCATCCAATGCAAGATGACCAAGAAGTTTTTAATGGAGAATAATATTGAATTTGGAGAACATAATATCTCCGATCATCCAGAATATATCAACTACCTAAAAGAAAAAGGTTTACGCACAGTTCCAGTTTTAGAACAAGATCACGCACCGATCATCAATGGTTTTCGGCCTGATCTCTTAAAGAAGCTGGCAGCTCAATGAAAATAATCTATTTTAGCGTCACCGGGCAGACCCGACGCTTCATCAAAAAACTTGGGCCTACCGTCGATGCCACTGAGATCGATCCAGTGGACCCACTTTTTATGGTAAATGAACCTTTCGTCTTGATCGTACCGACCTATGAAGACGAGATCACTTACCCTGTGACTGAATTTTTAGAATACGCAAATAACGCTGCATCATTAAAAGGGATCGTCGGGACCGGCAACCGTAATTTTGCAGAGTTATTTATTTTTACAGCTAAAAACTTGTCTAAAAAGTTTAATGTTCCAGTGATCTATTCGTTTGAATTCAATGGAACACCCACAGACGTCCAAAATTTCAAGGAAGCGGTGAATGAACTTGAGTCTTAAAGATATCGATATCAACAATGTTACGTACTACGACCTAAACAACCGAGTCAATATTCCTTTAAACGGTCAGATCCAACTCGACCAAGACAAAGCAGCTTTGAGCGCCTTTTTCAAGGAAAACGTCATTCCTAATACGATGACCTTTGCTTCACTTAAAGAACGCTTTGACTATTTACTAGACAATAATTATCTTGAAACACAATTTATCCAAAAATACGATTTTGCCTTCATCGAAAAGCTCTATGCGCAATTAGAAGCAGCTGATTTTCGTTTCAAGACCTTTATGGCAGCTTACAAGTTTTATACCCAATATGCGCTAAAAACCGATGATGGTAGTTATTACTTGGAAAGTTTCATCGATCGTGCAGCGATCAATGCTTTGTACTTTGCTGATGGCGATGAACAATTAGCGCTGCAACTAGCTGATGAGATCGTTCACCAACGCTATCAACCAGCAACACCAAGCTTTTTGAATGCTGGGCGGGCTCGCCGCGGTGAATTAGTTTCTTGTTTTGTTTTACAAGTTACTGATGATATGAATTCGATCGGCCGCGTGATCAACTCCGCCCTTCAACTCTCACGGATCGGTGGTGGCGTTGGGATCACCTTGAGTAACCTGCGTTCAGCCGGCGCACCGATCAAAGGGATCAAGGGTGCAGCTTCTGGGGTCGTACCTGTCATGAAATTACTCGAAGATAGTTTTTCTTACTCCAATCAGTTAGGCCAACGTCAAGGGGCTGGGGTCGTTTATCTGAATGTTTTCCATCCCGACATCATCGACTTTTTAGCTTCCAAAAAAGAAAATGCCGATGAAAAGATCCGGGTCAAGACACTCTCTTTAGGTGTGCTCGTGCCGGATAAGTTCTACGAATTAGCCAAGCAAAACGCCGATATGTATCTCTTTGACCCATATGATGTCGAAAGAAAATACGGTACACCGTTCTCTTACGTCGATATTACAGCCGAATACGATAATCTGGTCAACGATCCTGATATCGCTAAAAAGAAGATCTCTGCTCGCTTGCTCGAAGAAGAGATCTCAAAATTACAACAAGAATCTGGCTATCCTTATGTTGTCAATGTCGATACAGCTAATAAGGCCAACCCGATCAAAGGTAAGATCATCACCAGCAACCTCTGCTCGGAGATCTTGCAAGTTCAAACACCATCTTTAGTCAACAATCAACAAGGCTATGATGTTTTAGGAACTGATATCAGCTGTAACTTAGGCTCGACCAATATTGCTAACTTGATGGACTCCCCTGATTTTGGTCGGTCTGTCGAAGCCATGACACGGGCCTTGACCTTTGTGACCGATCATTCAGATATCGATGTCGTGCCATCCGTGCAACACGGCAACCGCCAAGCGCACACGATCGGACTTGGTGCTATGGGCTTACATGCCTTTTTAGCTAAAAACCAAATGCACTATGGTTCACCAGAAGCTTTGGAATTTACCAGCTTATACTTCATGTTGCTCAACTACTGGACCTTAGTTGCTTCCAACAAGATCGCTAAAGAACGCCAAACTAGCTTTGTTGGTTTTGAAGAGAGTGATTATGCCAATGGTAAATACTTCACCAAGTATTTGACTGAAGACTTTACACCACATTCTGAAAAAGTCAAAGCGCTATTCAAAGATATCTTCATTCCAACTAAAGCCGATTGGGAAAAATTGAGTCAAGCAGTCAAACAAGATGGCCTTTACCATCAAAATCGCTTAGCCGTCGCACCAAATGGCTCGATCTCATATATCAATGATACGACTGCCTCACTGCAACCGATCATCAACAAGATCGAAGAACGCCAAGAAAGAAAGATCGGTAAAATTTATTATCCCGCACCATATCTTTCAAACGAAACTTTACCATACTACACTTCGGCTTACGATCTAGACATGCGTAAAGTGATCGATACTTATGCAGCCGCACAACAACATGTTGATCAAGGGATGAGTTTGACGCTCTTTATGCGTTCCTCGATCCCAGCCGGGCTTTATGAATGGAAGAATGGTCGGACTGATAAGATGACGACCCGTGACCTCTCGATCCTACGTAACTATGCTCATCATAAACAGATCAAATCGATCTACTATGTCCGCACGTTTACCGATACACAAGATGAAGTCGGGGTCAACGAATGCGAAAGCTGTGTAATTTAGCGAGGTATTTGGAAAATGGAAAACTATAAAGCAATCAACTGGAACAATTTAGAAGACCAGATCGATAAAGCAACTTGGGAAAAATTGACCGAACAATTTTGGTTGGATACTCGGATCCCCCTTTCAAACGACTTAGCGGACTGGCGGGAATTTTCCGAGGCTGATAAAGATGTCGTTGCTAAAGTCTTTGGGGGCTTAACATTATTGGATACTTTGCAATCTCAAGATGGGGTCGCAGTGCTTAAAAAAGATATCCGGACACAACAAGAAGAAGCCGTCTTCAACAATATCGAGTTTATGGAATCAGTACACGCTAAGAGTTACTCCTCGATCTTTTCAACTTTGAATACACCTAAAGAGATCGAAGAGATCTTTGCTTGGACCGATTCAAATGAGATCTTGCAATACAAGGCGCAAAAGATCAATGATATCTACCAAAATGGAACACCTTTGCAAAAGAAAGTCGCTTCCGTATTCTTGGAAACATTCCTCTTTTACTCTGGTTTTTACACGCCACTCTATTGGTTGGGGCATAATAAACTCGCTAACGTGGCGGAGATCATCAAGTTGATCTTACGTGACGAATCTGTTCACGGAACTTATATTGGTTACAAGTTCCAATTGGGCTTTAACGAGTTGAGTGAAACTGAACAAGAAGAATTCAAAGGTTGGATGTATGAACTTTTGTATGATCTCTACGAAAATGAAGAAAAATACACCCATCTCCTCTATGATCAAGTTGGCTGGGTCGATGATGTTTTGACTTTCTTGCGCTATAATGCCAACAAAGCTTTGATGAATCTAGGGATGGATCCGCTCTTCCCAGATACAGCCGAAGATGTTAACCCTGTCGTTATGAACGGGATCTCCACTTCGACTTCCAATCATGACTTCTTCTCCCAAGTTGGTAATGGTTACTTACTTGGTAACGTGGAAGCTATGCAAGACAGTGATTATGAATTTTAAAAACATATAATAACAAGGGTCCCATTATGATGTAAAGATACGCATCATAATGGGACCCTTGTTATTTACTGTGAACTGTATTGTTCTTGAGCGCTAAAAAGATCACGCCTAAACTGGCAATTATCGCCAAACCAAAATTCAATAAAACTACACTTTTGACTGAAAGATATGTCAAAAGTAAACTCGACAGCAACAATGAGGCTAATGAAGCCAGACGCCCACAGCTCGAACGCAATGAAGTCAAAGATGAAATATGCGTCGGTGAAACTGTTTTGGAAAATAGCACGTTGCTGAAATATTCAAAAAGGGTGAAGATAAAGACTAAAACTAAATAACTGAGTAAAAAACTCATTTTGACTGTAAATGCTAAAAACACACTCGCACCCACTAATCCTAACATGGATGCCAAATACCAACGTTTGATCGTAGATGTGTCCAGTTTTACCGGCAAGCTATAGGCACCAAGACTTATCAGTTGGAAGATAACATAGTAAATATAAAATTGCTCCTTATCAAATCCCTGCTTCAAAAATAACGCTTGCCAGAGTTGGTGGTGAGCCTGAAAGAAAAATTGTCCTGCAATCGTCAAGGCGATCATCAGCCGTAACTGCCGTGAATGCTTGAGTTCGCTAAATCCCGTTACCATTTGTGCGACCAAGCTCTGTTTCAAATTTTGCTGTGAAATATCAGTATTTGCCTCAAGATAACCATACCTGACCGCCAAAAACGCTACTAACGTCAAGCTCACACTCACCAAATAAAACTTTATCCCCAACGAGTAATACAACCATGAACCAATTGTCCCGCCCAGCAGTAACCCGATAAGATCCAAACGATTAGTATTACTGATAAATTTAGCGACTAGGTGGCTTTGATCTTGGTGCTTGAGTTCATTTATCAGTTGTGCATCCAGCGTCCCACTTTCAAGTGCCATTGCCAAGCCATAGCACGCCCAAGCAAGTAGCATCGTCTGAAAGCTTTCACCTAACCAAACTAGCAAAAACATCCCGATCAAAAAGACTTTTGCCCATAAAAAGAGAATTTTTTTAGAATACAGATCAGCTAATAAGCCACTGGGATATTCACTGACTAAAATGACCAGACTATAAGTCGCTTGGACCAGCATGATCTGCGTCAATGATAAGCCTTTAGCAAACAAGAGCACGGTCAAAACTGCATGTGGTAAAGATGCCGCTAATGTGGTCAGAATAGTTGCTAAATAAAATATTTTGATATTTTTATGTAGTTGTAACAAAGCACTCCTCCCCTTTGATTTGTTACAGATTATAGCACAGAACTTAAATTCCCCAAATCCATTCAATAAAAATAGACTCCAGCTAACAACTGGAGCCAAATTTTAAGAATTATATCCAAATATAACCACAAATATCATTCCATACACCATAAGCAAACTGATAAGGCCAAAGATCACAACAAGCCCGACCTTAGCCAAGGACGACATTTTTTTAGTTTTGATCACAATGAGCATAATCACTAAACTTGCTACTAAAATAGTTAAGAGTGGTAAGAAAAATATCACTTTGAGCAACATAAGCTGTAAAAAACCGTCCATCTTTCTCAACCCTTTCTATTCTACAAGTAAAATTCCACGTACCATAGAATAAGGAGCGCAAGTATTACGAGTACGATCTTGGCAATTGGCGGCTGATCAAAGCAATTATGCCAACTACACTTGCACCTAAGATAATTAGCGGTAACCAAAAAAATATTGCATTTACCCAAATAAAATACAGTAGATCCTTCATTTTCCCCGATCCCTTCTATGTTTATTCCCACTTTAAGTATATCTGAACAACTACTGCCAAAGAAAGCAGAAAACACCCAGACACATGCCTGGATGCTTAATGTTTATTGTAAAAATCTTGGTAAGAGCAAATTGCGTCTGGTGCCCTTTTTGATATGCTTTTGGTTGACAGTCAATGTCACTAAGATCATCGCATCGACTAATGAAGTCCGCTTTCGATAAGCCGTATATTTAGCGCTCCACTTGGTGACATATTTGTTCTTATAGGAACGTAACCCTTGGAAAGCATAGAAGCGATCACCATATTCAAAGATAAAGCGCGCAACTCGTTCACCGATAAAGCTAAAGCGTGATTCACCGACATTTGATAACGGCGCCATCCCCATATCAAAGTACTCATAGCCCTGCTCTTTACCATACTCGAATAAACTGATAAAGATCTTGTCCATGATCCCGGATGGTGCATCTTGACTGTGACGCATCAGATCGATCGATAATGTCTTTTCGTCCATCGGCATCATCGAAGCAAATGCGACTAGTTTGCCCGAAGCATCACGGATCAAACAGACCGGTGCTTCATTTAAGTAGGCTTCATCAAAGAAACCTAGTGAAAAGCCCTTTTCAACTTGTTTACCTAACCAGCTATCCGAGACCGCTTGAAGTTCAGCCATCAAGTTATCATCAAATGGTGGTTTGGCAAAAGTAAATTCATAGCCTTCACGTTCAAATTTATTCATCAAAGCACGTTGCGCCCGCCGCTTTTTACCTTGAAGCGTAAACTCACTTAGCTTGACCAAGCCTTCTTCACCTGTCTTGATAAAATCAAACCCATACTCATGCAGTAACATCGTGAAGCTCTCGTTGATCTCATAAAAGACCAATTGATAGTCATAATTATCCGCTTCTTGCATGAACGCTTGGACAGCTTCTTGGAGATAAGCATGATCGCCCACCGGTTCACCCATGATGATCAATTTATCAGTCTTGATCCGGTACATGAAAAAGAGTTTATCTTCGCCATCTTCGGTGTAAAAATACAACTCTTTATCCTGTAAAAAGGCTAGATGGCTCACTTCATTACCACCAAATTTTTCGATCACCGCCCGCACACGTTCTTTATCAAAACCAGTATTTGCAAAAATGTCTTTACCACTGCACAAATAGTTACTGATCAATAATAAGACACAAGCCGCGATCAATAAGCCGATAAACCCGGAAAGCCAGATACTTTGTGCCGGGAATAAAAAGATCGTTGGCACGCGATGATGATGCACATAGCTTGGTGAGTTGATAAACCCAACGATCGCATACAAGAAGAAGATCCCCGCAAAAATCGAGCCATCTACGATCTTTTTAATGATCGAATAGCGTAGTTGCTTGCGATAGAGCTCTTTACGTGACAAGACGACCATCACTAAGATCACACCTAAAAAGATCGCTAAAGTTGGCGTGTAGACGCGCCATAAAGTATTGACGATCCCGATCCCTAAAACGATCAATGTCGGCCAATAGGCTTTTTTGACCTTAGCTTCGATTCCACGTGCCATCCCGATCAAGGCAAATGCAAAGACAATATCGGTCAACTGGTTGATAAATAAAAAGGTGTACGGATATAGTTTTGCTAAAAATGAGTTTGAATACGCCCAATTAGGAATAGCTGCTTCTAATAACAATAAGATCCCGGAGACATATAGAAAAGCGGTCAATAATATATGGGCCGTCTTTTGCAAGATCAACTTTGGGATCCCGTTTAACTTCTGATTGACTTGACTGCCCGCATAGTGGATAAAAAAGCTCAACCCGATCCCAAAAGGAATGATGTAATAGAACAAACGGAAAAACAATAACCAGATCACGGCTTGCTCTGTGGTGACACCAAACGGCAATAACCCAAACATCATGAAGACATCAAATGAGCCCAAGCCCCCTGGCACCATGGAGACGATCCCTAATACCGAACCTGTAAAATACAACGCTAAAACGGCAGCGTAATTCGTATGTATCCCGAGTTGTTCACCGATGAAGATGAAAAATAACGCTGCAAAACCCCATTCTAACAATGAAGCTAAGATCAAGACCAGTTCTCGCTTTAAAGTCAGATCCTTAAAAAAATCTCCCTGCTTGAATTTAGTCGTTAGAAACAGGATCGGAAAATACAGTCCGCCACCGATCAGCCACGGCCAATAGCCCTTTAAATGTGGACCAAGATCAAAGCCAAAGATCAATCCTAGTGAGACCCAACAATAGAGCGATAGACCTGCTAATAAAAACAGTGCGATCTTAGATAACGCATAGACGACCTGCTTTTTACTAGCATTTTTATGATAAAAATCAGCCCGCAAAGCTGCTCCTAAAAAGCCACCAAAACCGGCAATATTAGTCGCCGTATTAGTGATCCACCCACTGCGTAAGATGTACCACAGGCTGTATTTATCTGGTAAAAATTTAACGATCGAAAAATCATACAATAGCATGGGACTGACCGCAATAACACCGACACCAATCATTAAAATAATACTAAATAATGATTGATCAGCGAGTCCCTGTTCAACTTGATACCAATCGACCTCGCGAAAGATCTTTCCGATTTCAAAAGTTACAAAAATCAATACTGAAAGGACAAAAATTAATTTCAGAATAGTTGCTCTTTTTTCAACGAAGCTTTTCATCTGCTGAAACGCTTGCTTCATTTTTGTAAAACCCCCTCGTAATTTATACTTTCTTAATTATACCATATGCCCCACTAAAAAAAGGCCACCCACAACAGGTGACCTAGGGAAGTTATAAACTCCAATCTTCTTTTGGTCCTACCGGCACGATCCCCGATGGATTTAAGTCTAATTGTCCGCGATAATGATGGACTTTGATATGCTCAAAGTTGACTGCATCTGCTACTCCTAGCGTATTGTACAATTGACGAACATAACGCCAAAGATTAGGATAGTCGCTCAAAAGTTTGAGGTTACATTTGTATAAGCCATAAAAGACGACATCAAAGCGCACTAAGAAAACAAATATCTTCCAGTCGCTCTCAACTGGAGCATCGCCAAGCAAATATGCTTGACCTTCTAAACGCTGTTCTAAATCATCTAACATCGTAAACACTTGCGCGACTGCTTGCTCATATTCAGACTGTGTTTTAGCATCTTTCGTCGCATTGACTTTAGCATAAAACGAATCGCAATAAACATTTAGTTCATCGATCTGGGTGCGTAAAGCCTCAGGGTAGTAATCGGTGTAATCTCCCGTCAATTCATCAAATGCCGACTCTAACATGCGCATGATGTCCGCTGATTCATTATTAACGATCTGTCCCGTCTGTTTATCAAACAAGACCGGTACGCTAGCGATCCCAGTGTAATCAGCTTTTGCTTTGGTGTAAACTTCTGGCAATGATTTGGCCCCAAAGATCGGATCAGCGATCGTGCCTGGAAAATCGCTAAATTGCCACCCATCAGCTCCCAATACCGGATCAACGACTGAGAGGCCGATATAGTCCTGTAAGCCCTTGAGATCACGCATCAATAAAGCACGACTTGCCCACGGACAACCGTAAGAAACGTACAGATGGTACCGACCTTTCTCAGCCTTAAAACCACCTTTACCTGTTGGCCCCGCTGCACCATCTGGGGTGATCCAATTACGAAAACCGGGATCGACTTGGATATCTTTGCCCTCAGCTCGCAGTTGAGCTAAACTTTTTTGCGTCCATTTACCGTTAACTAAAGTACCCATATTTTGACCTCTTTTCTTCACTTATAATTTTATTGTAGCTTTTTCCTAGCAAATACTTAACTTATTTGCCTAGTCTCTAAAATCTGTACTTTGCATATCCTAAAATATTTTTTGTATATTTTAGACCACACATCAAGAACTGTCAATCAAAATCGCGCACAACAGATATTTAAATCTAAAAAAGACGCATCCCCCAAATGAGAGATACGTCTTTTAGCAAACTGAAAGTAAATCAGTTGAGAAACTCTTATTTAAGAGTAACTTTAGCGCCAACTTCTTCAAGTTTAGCTTGGATTTCTTCAGCTTCTTCTTTAGCAACGCCTTCTTTGATAACGGAAGGAGCGCCATCAACTAAGCCCTTAGCATCTTTCAAGCCAAGACCTGTGATATCCTTAACTGCTTTGATAACTTTAACTTTACCAGCACCTGGATCTGTTAATTCAACATCAAATTCGCTCTTTTCTTCTGCAGCGCCTGCAGCAGCACCTGCAGCTGCAACTGGAGCAGCAGCGGAAACACCGAATTCTTCTTCGATAGCTTTTACTAAGTCGTTTAATTCAAGAATGCTAGCTTCTTTTAAGTCAGCAATGATCTTTTCTGTATCTAAGGCCATTTTAAAATCCTCCATTTTGTAGATAATAATTATATATTTTAATTAAGCGATCAGGATGCGCGCATTAAGCTGCATCTTCTTCTTTGCTGTCGGCAACTGCCTTGACAGCGTATGCGAAGTTGCGAACTGGTGCTTGCAATACAGAAAGCAACATAGAAAGCATACCTTCGCGGTTTGGTAATTTTGCAAGAGCGTGGATCTCTTCCAAGGAAACGACCTTGCCTTCGATCATACCACCCTTGATTTCCAAAGCTTCATGATCTTCTGCGAATTTAGATAAGATACGAGCAGGAGCTGTAACATCTTCATCAGCAAAAGCAACGGCAGTAGGGCCTGAGAATGTATCATCAAGACCTTCGTAACCTGCCTTATCAGCAGCACGCTTCAAGTATGTGTTCTTGATAACACGCATTTCAACGCCTGCTTCACGTAATTCTTTACGCAAGTTAGTAACTTCTTCAACCGTTAAACCACGGTAGTCAACTACGACAACAGAACTTGCCTTTTCAAATTTTTCAACAACTTCTTCAACGATCGCAGCTTTTTTAGCGATAATTTCTTTACTCAATTGATTCACCTCCTAGTCATTGTGTCGAAACTCTTTTAAAATAAAAAAGCTCCATGTCCACCAAGACACAGAGAGAATAACCGTAACATTACTCCTCGGCAGGATATTAAGGCTTGCGCCACCTGAGTCTTAGGTAGAATCATATATTGACCTTTAGTATATTACCATGCAATAGATCGTGCGTCAAGTATATTTGCAAAATAAATTTTAAAATCTGAGTACAAATATCCTACAGCATGAGTTTTACTTCAAATCTTCAGTTTTATAGGTATTAAAACCTTCATAGTAATATGAAACATCGATCCCCTTGAAAAAACTTTCCTTACTCAGATCATCCGTCAAATTATTTTGCAAAAGATATTTGAGTTCACCGGTCGAAACAGGACTGCGCTTCATTGCATTCAGGTATTCGTTTTTATCGATATTATTCCAGGCTACGATCTTACCTAATTTAGCTCTTAGCAGATTATCGAGCCACAAACGCATACTCCGCCCATTTCCTTCACGAAAAGGATGCGCAATATTCATCTGCTATATAAAATGTAGAACAATATAGAAGTTTAAGTACATTCTTCTACATTGTTAGAAAGAATTATATAGTTTTTCCTTTCCTAATTTTATTTACTGCCGTCAACATTAGTATTCCCATATCCTAACGAGAGGGTAATGACAGTGACTAACTCTTACAGTTTAAGGGTGTAGCCCACCCCTGTATTTTTTATATCAGTGCTAATAAATTCAACACTGCGTTTTCATCTCTATCCATAATATTTCCGCATTCATAACAGATATATTCGTTGTGCTTAGTTCCATATTTTAAGTTGCCATTAAGCCCAACTTTTTCTTCACCAGTTTTAACATAACCGCAGTTAGAACAGCGTTGTGTGCTTGGATAGTATTTATCAGCGATAAGCAAATCTTTACCATACCAATCGCACTTATAGCTCAATATCTGTCTGAAATAACCAAACATTGAACGTTGTAGCCCTTTGGAAGCAACATGAGTCATCTGCATTTCTTTAACCGCCAAGTCTTCAATTACGATCTTGTCGTATTCTTCAACTAATTGAGTTGTAAACTTCTGCATAATATCATGTTGGATATTAGCTACTTTGCGATAATCACGTTGCAACTTGGCTCTCGTCTTAACATAATTATTACTTTTAGTAGCTCGTTTCCCATTCACAACACTCTTTCTAGCCAACATACGTTGATAATGTTTGATACGCTTATACAATCGTTTTGGATTATCTGGCAATGTATTAATTTTGCCTTCCGTATAGTTGATATGCCCGACATTGACATCAATAGCTGTTACATGGTCAGTTTTAGGCTTTGTTTCAATATTGACTTCAAAAGGTAAACTTGCCCAATATTTACCATTTTCACGGTAAATTGAAACAACTTTTAATTCACCAGTTAACAACTTAGCGCCACTCATGCGAATGTCATACCAATTCTTAATTCTATGTGGTTTATCCAAGCGCAACTTACCCTTAATAATCTTGGCACGGTCAGTTTTAAAACCCTGTCTAGTGGCTTTCTTTGATTTAAAACGTGGTTTACCCCAATCAACTTGTGCCTTATCAAAAAAGTTCTTCCACGCTTTATTTAAGTCGCTAATTGCTAGTTGTAAGCAACGGGCTGAAAAACGATATTGCCAATCAGCTTTATTAGACACTAACTCGTTGCGAACCTTGTATTCATTTGGTCTGAGGCGCTTATCATCTAAGATCAGTGCTTCTTCATACATATCATTCCATAAAGCCAAACCAGCATTCCAGCAATATCTGCGATAATCACACAAGTCATCTAAGCCTTTCTGCATGGTTTTATTTGGATAAAGTCTAACTTTTTGGGTTCTTAACACCATTATTTTCACCACCCTTCAAAGATCTGTCGTTTTCTAGTTTATGCTTATATTTACGTAAACCATATAAACGACAGGAAAATACGTGTACAATACTCACCATATCATCAATCATTTCTTGCGTTGGACTAGTTTCAACATTATTCAATACCACAATCTTAGTATTATGTATTTTACATAATCGTTCAAACCACTCATAACCAAAACGAATAAATCTATCTTTATAAGTAATGTAAATCGTATCAATCTGATTATTCATTACTTCTTCTAGCAATTTATTCCACTCTTTTCGATTGTAGTTAAGCCCACTGCCAACATCAGTAATTGTTTCATCTAAAACAACGCCTCTAGCGTTAACGTATTGCCTAATAAAGTCAATTTGATTTTTTAAATCATCTCTTTGACTATTTGTTGATACTCTAGCATAGGCAACTACTTTGCGCTTGTTGGACTCTGATTTACCAATATAGTTTAAATATTGTTCTTCAGTATAATATCTTCGATTGGTGGGAGTCCGATATGCTTTTAACACACCTTTACTATCCTAAATTTGCAAAGTTCTGACTGTAACACCTAAACGTTCAGCCATTTCTTTCGGTTTTAACATTGTCATAATAACCACCCACATTTTTACTTCTTTCCATGGTTTGTTATAACAAATTTTTCTACACTATTCTATGTTTTTGGTAACAGTTAACCACTCCTCATTGACCTTGATCACATATCAAGCTCATCTTATGCTAAACTATATACCTTTTGACACCTAGCTTGCAACAAAAAAAGCCACAGTCAATCGACCACGGCTTTTAAGCGACAAACTTATTCTTATAATGAGTTTGTGTCAAGTGTAACACTTGGTCCAAATGTTGATGCCAAGGAAACATGCTTGATGTATGTTCCTTTAACAGCAGCTGGACGTAATTTAGCAATTGTATCGTAGATTGCTTGGAAGTTGCCAACTAAAGCAGCTTCGTCAAATGATACTTTACCAACTGGCACGTGTACGTTACCGTCACGGTCTGTACGGTATGTTACTTGACCGCTCTTAGCGTCAGAAACAGCTTTAGCAACGTCCATTGTAACTGTACCAGTCTTAGGGTTTGGCATTAAGCCTTTAGGTCCAAGTACACGACCTAAACGACCAACTTGTGCCATCATGTCTGGTGTTGCAATCGCAACGTCAAAGTCCAACCAGCCATCTTGGATACGTGCAACTAAGTCATCGTCACCGACAACGTCTGCACCTGCATCCTTAGCTTCTTGAGCTTTAGGACCTTTAGCAAAGACAACAACTGTTTGTTCTTTACCTGTACCGTTTGGTAAAACTAAAGCACCACGTAATTGTTGGTCTGCTTGTTTTGTATCTAAGTTTAAGTTAAATGCAACTTCAACTGTTGCGTCGAAGTTTGCAAAGTCGATTTCTTTAACCAAAGCAACTGCTTCGTTAGCTGTGTAAGCTTTGTCTGCTTCGACTTTTTTAGCAGCTTCTAAATATTTCTTGCTTTTCTTTTTAGCCATTAGTGAGTTCCTCCTTGCAAAATGTGGTCTATCGGATATACCTCCCACTTGACAGATCTGCTTTCACAGAAGTGTCCGTCTGAGAAGCATGGCCGTAGAAAATTAGTCTTCTACAACAAAGCCCATGCTTCGTGCAGTACCTTCAATCATGCGCATAGCAGCTTCTACGTCTGCAGCGTTTAGATCTTGCATTTTTGATTCAGCGATTTCCTTAACTTGTGCTTTTGTAACTGTAGCAACTTTGTTTGTGTTAGGTTCGCCGGAGCCTTTTTCTACACCAGCAGCTTTCTTAAGTAAAACTGCAGCAGGCGGTGTCTTTGTAATGAAGTCAAATGAACGATCTTCATAAACACTGATAACAACTGGGATGATCATACCAGCTTGGTCAGCTGTACGAGCGTTAAATTCTTTTGTGAATCCCATGATGTTGATACCTGCTTGACCTAAAGCAGGACCTACTGGTGGAGCTGGAGTTGCTTTACCAGCAGGAATTTGTAATTTAACAACGTTGATTACGTTTTTTGCCACGGGTCATTCCTCCTTATTCCGTGTGTGGTACGGATGGTCAGCATATTTGACCTCCCACTTCAATATGCTAAAAGCATACCTATAAAATATAACACGCTTTTTTTCAAAAAACAATATTTTGCCCGAAATTTTTTCTGAACTGAGATCTACTTATCCGCAAATGCCTGTAAAGCTTGCTTACCAAATAAAAATTGGCCGATCATCTTATCGACTTGACGATTTTCATGGAGACGTGAATGCGATGCCTTTTTATCCTTCACGATCACTTCATGGTAGACTTGGCGTGGTAACAAATAGCGCAAACTCAAGACTGAATCTAAAGAGACCGAACCATCTGAAGCCGTCCCATTTTCCAGATCACCCGCGATATTCAAAAATTTCGTATCGGGTGAAATGATATAACGATGCTTTTTGATCTTACTAAATAGCGGTGCCATCGTAAGCGGCCCGTACTGAGTCAACGGGCGATATTCGATCTCCTTACCATCCTTGCCGACTTCAGTATCGTTGAAAGGCACACCTAAAGTCACGACTTTTTCCACATGTGGAACACGATCCGAGATCCCAAACTTGCTCAAAAAGTTCAAAACGGTCACGCCTCCCATCGAATGAGCAATGATATTTATCTTTTCGATGCCATAGTTATTTTTCAAATAACTCATCAAACGCCATAACCAGTCAGTCTGATGAATGATCGACATCCGATTTTTATCAAATAATACTTGGATAAAACCACCAGGGATACTAGGGTCGCCCTCGATCTTTAAACGGCCATCGGCTTTTACCACGATCACTGTACTTTTTTGCCCCCACCCATAGTGTTCGAACCGTTTGATCATCAAGCCTGAGGACAAGCGGGTCCCAGCATAGCCGTGAATAAATAATGTCGGGATCTGATTTTGAAGCGTCACTTCTCGATTTTTACTCGGTTCAGCTAATTTATACCACTCAAGCGCCGCTCCCAAAGCTAGACCGCCCGCCGCTATAACTGTTGTCTGGACCAATTTATTAGCATCTTTAAGCATCTCGCATTCACCCCATTTTGAAAAAAGACTACAGTAATTATAACTGTAGTCCTAGATCCTAAACTAAACGCTCAACTTGGTCAAAGTCCAATTCGGCCATTGTTTCACGGCCAAACATATCGATCATAACTTTGACTTTTGACTTTTCAGCATCGATCTCAGTGATCTTACCGACCATGCTTGCAAACGCACCTTCGATGATCGTCACTGCATCACCTACTTCAGCATCAAAATCAGCTTGATGTTCACTACCTTGAAGTTGGTTCAAGATGTGATCGATCTCTTCATCAAGCAATGGAGCTGGCTTACTACCAGCACCGTGTGACCCAACAAAGCCTGTTACGCCTGGTGTGTTACGTACAACGTACCATGATTGGTCAGTCATCACCATTTCAACTAGCACATAACCTGGGAAAGTTTTCAAAGTTTCAACTTTTTCCTTACCGGTCTTAGTTGTTTCAACTTTTTCTTCTTCTGGAACGACTACGCGGAAAATATAGTCTTCCATCCCCATTGATTGTGCCCGTGATTCCAAGTTAGTTTTGACTTTATTTTCATAACCTGCGTATGTATGTAATACATACCATTTCTTTTCAAATGATTCTGCCATGTTTTTCTCCTTAATTATGCTTATCATTTAACTGCAAAATAAAAACCCCCGAATGCGTTCGAAGGCCCTGTCCTTACTTAATTGTAACAAAAAAAGGCCGGTAATACCAGCCCTTTAAAAACTAGACTAACAAATTGATCACAGCTTGAGCCGCATAATCAACTAAACCAAAGAAGACTGCAAATGCTAATGACATGACTACTACTGTGGTCGTATCACGTCTGGTCTCCTTAGCTGTTAACCAAGTCGTATCCTTCATTGTTTTGATAACACTTTTAATGAATTTCATCTATATTACGCCTCCATGAACTACTTGGTTTCACGATGGATCGTATGTTTGCCACAGTACTTGCAAAACTTTTTAACTTCTAAGCGTTCTGCGCGGTTAACATTTTCGGTGATCGAATAGTTTCGTGAACCACATTCTGAGCAAGCAAGTGCCACTTTTTTCTTCGACATTCTTTTACTCCTTAGATCTTTATCAGTATAACTCTATCAGTAAAGTAAGTTGCTGTCAATTAGTTGAAATACTTAAGATTTTCCTTTGTTGCATCCAAAACTTCAGCTAATTCACCTTGAATGATCGTACGATCGACTTCGCCATCATCACCCGAAGCACAGGTCACCAAAGTTATCATCTTTTTGCCCGGTTCATCATAAATATATTGAACTTCACTCTTGTTAACAACTGTTTTAACAGTAGTCGTGTAAACATATACTTTCTTTTCATCGGTCACATAGATCTTGTCTCCCAGCTTGGCATCAGCTAGCGGACCAAAAAGTAATTTGGCATCTTTCATATGGTGCCCAGCTAAGGCATAGTTGCCTTCTGCCCCCATTTGTTCGCCTTGCTTCATCGTTCCCGCACCACGTACCAGATCTTCATTGTTCAAGCCTTCAAAGATCGGTAATTTTAACCCTACACTTGGCATAGCGATCTTCCCGATGGCATCATTTTTAGCACTCGTGGCCGCACTAACGACCATTTGATTATCGACAGCTTTGATCTTTTTAAAGTTAAAATTTGCCTTTTTGGAGTTTTGATCAGCTTTAACAACTGTCGTGCTGACAGCTGAATTAGTCATATGGTTGACTAAGGCATTTTTGATCTGTTGGTTAAAGATAAGCGCCAATCCTACAACAAGCAAGACTACGATCAAACAATACTTTAAAAATTTTTTCATTAGTATTTAGCCACCTCACTAAAAATTCAACTTGATATAAAACGGTGCAAAGTCACGCTTAGCTCGCTCACCCGCCAATTCAGCGGTCGTTCCGATCAAAAGCTCGGTCCCATCTGGTAGTAATGGAGTCACTTGAGCTGCGATCTGTTGCGCTAAACGCTCTTTTTCAGCACTAGCTACAGTAGAAGCATATTCTAGGGTCACCATATATTCATAGTCACTCTTTCCTGGTAATAAGATCCCCAATAGCCAAGCACTGAGAACATCAGGTTTTGTCTTGACTACCCGTCTGATCTCATTTTCCAACGTCAAAGAAAGCTGTCCGGGCATTGTCTTTAATTTAAAGTCAGCTGTCTTCTTCTTTAAAGCTTGGACCTGAAAAACATTCTCAGCTGGAATGATGACATCACGTTCACCTTCATCAACTAACATTCCCGCTGCTCCAAGCGTTTTTAATTCTTGAGCTAGCCGTTCGAGTCCTAAAGCGACCGTGCTTAACCCTGAGTTTTCAAGGAGCTTAGTCGGTTCTGTCGTATAGACTAAAAGCTCTTTTTTACCATCATTTTCTTTTGTCTTAGGATAGCCGTATTCCAAGATAACATAGAGCTTCACATTGCCCAAACAAGTATAAAAGCGCAACGCTTTAGCTTGATCAGTAACATCTGCCACAAACTCATCTAATGCATCTAGAAATTCGGCTACTTTTTGTTCATTCATCTCATTTGTCATCTGCTTTGCCTCGTTTCTTACTTACATGTCGTGTTGCTTCTGTCACAAAATTCTCAGGTTGGTTAAAGTATGGATAAAAGAAGAAGTCAGAGACCTTTAATTCATCTACTGTGACCTCTTTTTGGATCGCAAGTGAAAGCATATGCAGTGTACCCGCTTGATCTGACCGGCTTGCGATCTGGGCTCCTAAAAGGCGATGATCTTCTTTATGGTAGACCAAACGCAATTTGATCTTGCTATTTTCAAGCATGAATTTTGGTCTTTGCCAAGTCTCATAGTCAACGTATTCATGGGGGATACTATAACGGATGGCTTCATTGACTGTCACACCCGTTGAAAATAGATTCAACCCGTAGACCCGCACCGCATTTGAAGCTTGGGTCCCACTTGAGGAAATATTTTCCCCCGCAATATTTTTGGCTGCAACATAGGCCCCCCGCAAGGCATCCGAGACTGAAAAGTTAACGACTAATTCTTTTAGGATATTTGAATACGAGGTCGAACAATCGCCTACCGCGTAGATATCTGGATCAGAAGTCTGTTGATACTCATTTACAATATAGGCACCATTAGTGTATAGCTATAAATGGAAACGTCCTAGGGAAGTATTTGGTAAGAATCCCATCGTCAAAATGGCCATATCAGTCGAGTATTTCCCACGGTCAGTAATGATCTGATCGATCCGACCAGATTTACCGACATAGCTTTGGACCTCTTCTTCTAAACATAGATCGATCCCTTTTTCACGCAAGCGTTCTTCGACTAGGCGGCCAAATGGTTCATCATAGTGCGACATCATTAAATGCGGGTTGGCATCATAGATCGTTACATGCTTTCCACGTTTTTGGATCGCTTCAGCCACTTCGATCCCGATATAGCCACCACCGATGATCGCAACATTTTTGACATTATTCAGACCCAAACGCTGATTTACTTCGAGTCCCTCATTTAAATTCTTGATACGATAGATCCCACGTAGATCATTACCATTGATCCCTAGACTAACTTGTGACGCCCCCGTTGCTAAAACTAGCTTATCATACTTGACTCCTTGTAATCCTTGTTTATCCCTAAAGATCACTTTTTTGTTCCTAAAATCGATCGATTCGACAAGTGCTTCTGTGTAAAGGGCTGCAAGCTGCTTGCGTAAAGTTTCATTATCGAAATAGAAGAAATTTCGATAAGAATTGATCTCGTTTGATAAAAGTAATGGTGTACCACAACTAAGATAGCCTAAATTATCACTCTTATCGATCATAGTGATCTCAAATTCTTTTCCACTATCCATTAAATTCCGAGCAACCGCCAACCCAGCATGGTTAGCTCCCACAATAACGATTTTTTCTGCCGACATTTTTCTTATCCTTTCTTTTTTATCGTTCGAGCCATAATGGTACTAGCTTCATTTATTTTGCCCCCAGTTTAATAACAAAATTTTTATTCTATTCTCATATACTTAATTATACTAAAATCAGCATACGCTGACTACTACATCAGCCCAGAAATATCTTGTTCAAAACAAAAAAGAAGGAGAATAATTCCTTCTTTCTTGTATTCTATTCACTTAAAAATTTAGAAGTTTTTTTCATCCTTCTTTTTAACACCAAAGCCAACTAAGCCTAAAGTAGCTGCAACAATTGCGGCACCGACCGCAGCCATCGTTGTTTCATTTGCATCACCCATTTGTGGTAATTCAGCAGCAGCTTGTGGGGCTTCTTTAGCTAGTGCTGGCGTTGTTGGAACTTCAACTGGTGTATCTTCACCTGGAACACCTGGGGTCACACTCACGATACTTGTTGTGTAACCTGGAACATTTGCCTTATCAGCATAGTAACCTGTGGTCACAGGAACTTTGACATCTTTAACGATCTCATCAGGAATGTCTAAGTTAGCCTTGACTGTATCAGCCGCACTACCAACTGTTACACCATTGGCATTTGTTGATTTGATCTGTGCTTCATAACCATCGATCTTTGGTGTATTTACCGCATCGTAAGCTGTCTTAGTATTGACACCCTCAGCGATCTGCCGACCAGTGATCGCACCACCAGCTGAATAACATTGTAAGTTGATATACAATGGATCTTGAATATCGATCTTAGAGTCAGCAGCCCCAATGGGAAAGAGATCAATTCAGCATAGAAGTTTGTGTTATCATCGCGAATATCGATGATCGCACCTTTTTTAGAAACAAAGCTAGCTGAAGTATTGCTACCACGTGAATCAAGTGAGATCACGTCATCCCAAGGGTTATCGCCACGGTTAGTCAAGATAACACGGGAAGTGGCAAATTCATCAATTAAGATATTCCCGCCTTCATTGACCCCGATGTAATTGTAACCATCGTAAGAACCAGATGTACCAGTTTTACCGTTTGATTCAAATAAAGTATCTGAATGTTTAGAGATCGTAATGTTAGAATCGTTTGCCAAGTCTAAAGCGCCCCCACGACCTTTGTTTTGGAAGTGGACCTTAGAATATTCACCTGAGACAAAGCTTGAGTTATTGCCTAAGATGATCCCGTCACGACCAGTAAAGTTAAAGGTCGAGTTTTCACCCAATTCAACTTTACTTGGGCCAGCATTACGTGATTGACCTGTACCGTAACGTTATGACCATTGCTTCCGATATTTCCATTGCTGGAAGCCGTGATCGCGCCATTAACATTGATCGTTTGGTAATTAGAATACCATAGCGCTGATCAATTCTTGCCAACTAGAAACATCAGCGATCGTATTGTCTATATTAGCAGCTAAAGCACAGGCTGAAGTATCGACATTAGCACGTCGGAAACCTGCTGTATCTTGAGGTGTTGCAGCGGTTTCTTCATTGGCTTTTGCTTGACTTTCAGCCGAATTTGCTACATTATTATTGGATAATACCGAATCATTATTTGATTCAGCTTGATCAGCGGTTGTCGCTTCTTGTTTATTGTTTTCTACCTGCGTATTTGTCTGGTTGATTTCATCTGCGGAGGAATCTTGGGCATCGTTGGTGGAAGTTGTGGAAGTCGATGCTTGAGTACTTGTAGCATTTCCAGCTGCTTGCGCTTGATCGGCATCTGTGGTGGAAGTTGATGCTTGATCTTGGCTAGCTTCTTGAACTTTGAGTCGGGAAGAATCATTAGTACTACTTGTATCGGAAGCTTTAACTGCTGTGTCAGACTGTTGCGTTGTTTCTTATTCTGAATCATTTGCTTGACTAGTAGAACCGATGAAAAAAGTCGTACCTACTAAAACAGAAGTTACACCTACACTAAGCTTTTTGATCGTATATTTGGAGACCTTGTTGGCGGATCTTCTCAAATACAGATCTCGATTATTTTTTGAGACCATTTGTCCTTATTTCTCTCCTTTAAATAAACATTAAATTTTTGAACATTAATGATGTATAGTCTTTGTTGAATTTTTCGAGAATGAATAATTCAACAAGAATTGTAAAAAACGTCATATTTTTTATCTAAATAATTGTATTTTTCAATAAAAATTGCAAAATCGTTGAATTTGTTAACTAGATTAAACGAAAAAAAGTTATAATGTTAATTGGATTAGTCAATTATTAAAAGCTCTATATATCAATTTTAATTTATATATGTAAAGAGGTCACGATTTATATGAAAAGGCTAAAAATGATCAAATCTCTGCATATTTGTCTCAGACTTCCAATTATTGTCTTTGACGAAAATTTAGAGATCATCGAAGAGTATCGTTCCAATCAGACAACGGTGCTCTTTAACGACTATGAAAATATTCTAAAAGAAGCTTTGAACTCACACGAGTTGTTCAGCTTCATCAGTGGGAAACTAAACGACATGTTTTTACTCTATAATTTTGAGAATTTTCATATCCTATTTGGTCCCTTCAAATGCAATATCGTTGATAAAACCTTCTTCTATAAGGGAATGAAAGATTTAAAGATCAGCGCTAAAGATCAAGAGATCCTCTATAGTTATTTAAATGACCTACCGTTATTTTCAACTAGTGAGCTGCGTGATATTTTGATCATGGTCCACTACTTCTTTTCCGGTGAGATAAAAGATCTAATGTCTGATAAGATCCACCTTGAAACAAAGAAATATTCAGCTGAGATCACCGATGAACGGATCGAATATTTAGTTTCTCAAAACTTCGATTCAAATATGTATCTCTATCTCTATGAACATAAGATCTTAGACTATGTGCGCAGTGGTGATGTCAACAAATTACGCGATATGGTCTTCAAGCTAAGCAATGGGGTCATCCCTGCAGTTACAGGCGATACCTTACGTTCAGAAAAAAATTATTCGATCGTGGTCTTTGAAAAACTCTCTCAGGCTGGGATCGAATTAGGGATGGATATCATCACTGCTTATGGTAGTCGTGATCTTTTCATCAAAAAGACTGAACTAAGCAATACTTTAGATGAGATCTTGCAAGTCCGTGATTCGGCGATCGTGTATTACACCAGCGAAGTAAATAAGGTCATCACCTTACACCTATCGCCACTTACAACTTCGATCATTCAATATATCAACACTAATATGTATCGACCTTTGAAAGTCAAAGAGTTAGCGAGTTATTTTAACATCAGTGAATCTAAACTGCGAACACTCTTTAAGACTGAATTAGGTTCAACGGCCCAAGATTACATCATCGATCGTAAAATCGAAGAAGCAAAACTCATGCTCAAGTCAAATGTTACAACCAATGAAGCAGCTTATACCCTTGGTTTTGCAGATGCATCTCACTTCTCTAGGGTCTTTAAAAAGATCGTCGGTAAAACGCCTAAGCATTATCAGCAATCAGCTACTTTAGTCGACTGATCAAAATCAATATCAAAACGAGGTCCCCCTTGCGATATATTTACATCGCAAGGGGGACCTCGTTATTTATACAACTTTAAAAGTGGATCCTCCGTCAGTCCCCACACTCTATGTACTGAAAAAGAGAAGAAAATTCTCCTCTTTTTCAGGCTCTAGAAATTAGATGTTTTCTTCATCTTTTTTCTTTTTGCTGGCAAATCCGAACAAGCTACGTAAGCTTGTGATCATTACCGCACCAAGCGCTGCGATAGAATTGTTGTCTGCGTCACCCATTTGAGGAAGTTCAGCAGCAGGCTTGTCTGCCTTAGGTTGTTCCTTAGCAGCTGGTTGTGGTTTAGCCTCTGGGGTCGTTGGGGCTGGAGCTGGTGTGCTTGGTCGACCTGGTGTCTTTTCAGGATCTTTTGGTGTTTCTACCTTGTTGTAGACAACTGGTGTGTCTTCACCTGGTATGTTTGGTGTCACACTTACAGTATCAGTTGTGTAACCTGGAACATCTGGGGTATCAGTTACGACGACCTTCGTTGGATCGTTAGGATCGTTCTTGTATTGAAGTGTTGGTACACCCGGAATTGGGTTACCTTCTGGATCAACTGGAACGATCTTACCGATTTCGTTGTAAACCACATTTGTTTCGATGTTTTCTTGAGTAGCCTTAGGACCTGGTACATTTGCTTTATCAGCATAGTAACCTTCGATCACAGGAACTTTAACATCGTTGTAGTTGCCCTTATCACTTGTCCATACAGCATCTGGGTTCTTGACCTTACCTGTAACTGTGTCAACGATCAATGTCCGTGTCCATGTTGATGTTTGAACGTCATCATCACGTAACTTGTTGCCGTCTTTATCAACGAAGTGCACTGTAGAAGTAAATTCCTTGGTGTATTCGTCTTTAGCTGGCCATTTTGGTCCATTTGGATCGTTAGGGTTGATCGGTGTACCTGGTTCGTGTGGATCATTTGGTCCAACTGGTGCTTCACCGTGTTTGAATGTTACATAGTAAGTTTGATCCACATCATTGTCACTATTAAAGGCTGCGTCACTTGGGAAACCGTCATTCACTAGAACATAACCTTTAGCAAGCAATTCCTTGATCTTATCAGCTGTGCTGTATGTGATCTTAGAACCTGACTTACCAGTGAATTTCTCTGTTGATAAGTCCGTATCTGTTGTCACATCACGGAAGATGATCTTAGCATTTTGATCACGTTCATTTGAAATATCTGGTTTCTTAGGATCTTCATTCTTTTCGTAAACGACTGGTGTATCCTTGCCTGGATCTTCTGGCTTAACGCTTGGTACGCGTGGAGTGTAACCCGGAATTTCAGGAACTGGTGTGATACCACCCTTAGTTGGGTCTTTTGGATCATTGTTGTAACCTGGTGTTGGTGCACCTGGAATTGGGTTACCATTTGGATCTTGTGGTGTGATCTTACCTAATGGAGTATAGGTGATCTTTTCAACCAGATTTTCTTGTACCGTTGTCGGGTGTACACTTTCTGGTATGGATAAAAATTCCATACCAGTTTTTTGCGTAAAAAAACACTTCCCACATTTCTGTAGGAAGTGCCGTACGGGTCTATCCATATCGGTTGACGGACACCCATAAAATAAAAATCGTATAAAACCACATCATCATTCTTTTGGTTTCATACGATTTTTTCTAATACATATATTTATTTAGAGAGCTCATCCCGTAATTTAGCTAATGCATTTAATTGTTTATCGCTAAACGGTGAGCGTCTGACCAAGGCTTGGTCTTGATATTGTCTAGCTGCTGCATGGACTTCGCGTTTTGCCCGTTTTATATCTTGGTACAATTCCCAAGCTGGTTTACGCAGGGCACCTTTAGAAAAAACAGTCCATTGTTCTGCCCCATCACTTGTCGCCACTTCAACTTGGGTCAAACGTGTCTGCAATTTTTTAGCCAAGGCTTCGATATAGCTATCTGCAGTTTGGCCTTCATCGGTCCAGACGACTTGGATCCCATATTGCTCATAGCTCTTTGACAAACCTGGCACATACATGGCATCAAAGACAACGATGATCTCCGCGTTACTTTGCTTATAGTAATCTGAGAGAATATATAATAGTTTATCGCGAGCTTCTTCTAGGCGATCAGCCTTTTTCAACTTCTCTAATTCTGGCCAATGCCCGATCATATTGTAGGCATCAACGATCAAAATTCGCTTCTTCATCGTTAATTGCCCCGTGAAGTAAAGCCTTGATAGATCAAAAGACTAGCAGCAACACTAGCATTTAAACTTTGAACATGGCCAACCATCGGGATCGTCAACATCTCATCACAATTTTTCTTAAGTAATGGGGCGATCCCTTTGCCTTCATTACCGATCACCAAAGCAGTCGGTCCCTTGGCACTCCATTTTCTAAAATCAGTCCCATGCATATCAGTTCCAAAGACCCAAACGCCACGTTTTTTAAGCTCCTCAACTGTTTGAACGAGATTCGTTACCCGACATACCGGCACATATTCGATCGCCCCAGTTGAAGTCTTCGCTACTGTTGACGTCAATTGTACGGCGCGGCGCTTAGGAATAATGATTCCATGGACTCCCGCAGCATCAGCCGTTCGCATGATCGAGCCTAAATTGTGCGGGTCTTCGATACCATCTAAGATGATAAAGAATGGATCTTCATCTTTAGCCTGAGCTTTAGCAAATAGATCATCTAAACTCGCATATTCATAAGCCGCTACAGCCAAGACGACCCCTTGATGGTTTTGACCATCAGCTAATAGATCTAACTTAGCTTTTGGAACTTGGTTGACGATCACACCTTTTTTCTTGGCCAAACTAGCCACTTCTTTTAAGGCATCAGCTTTTAGACCCGATTGTAAAAACACTTTATTGACCGCTTGCTTGCTCTTCAAAGCAGCCACAGCTGGGTGACGTCCGATCACAAAATCTTCATTTGTTGCCATTATTTTCCCTCCGCTTCAACCGTTTTGATGCACCAAGCTGCCAATTCATCTAGGCGCTCAGTCTGTCCACTTAGGTAAAGATAACCGAACAAAGCTTCAAAACCAGTCGAGATCCGATAAGTCACAACTGATGTGTTCTTCGCCGAAGTATAACTCTTCGCATTTCTACCGCGGCGGAAATACTCTTGTTCTTCCGGTGTCAACAGTTCTTGTTCTTCCATTTTCTTGATCAGCATTGCTTGGGCTTTAGCCGACACATAGTGCGTCGCGCGATGATGCAAACGTGTTGGTTTAGTCATCCCTTCATCTAATAAATGCTTTCTGATATAAACTTCATAGATCGCATCCCCCATATAAGCAAGCGCGATCCCATTTACTTGTTTGTAATCTGCCATTTTACCCTCTCTTCCAGCGTGTCCCTTGTGGGGTATCTTCTAAAATGATACCTTGAGCCTTCAAAGTATCTCTGATCTCATCACTTGTAGCAAAATCACGGTTTGCACGCGCTTCATCCCGTTTTTTGATCAATGCTTCGATCTTTTCATCACCGAGCTCTTCATTTTCAAACTCGATCCCAAAAATTTCCGCTAAAGTTGCAAAATTTTGTAACAGATATTCTAAAGTTGCACGGTTGACTGCTTCTCTAGCTGCATAAATGTTTAATTCACGCGCTAATTCGTAGACCACTGTGATCCCATTTTGCGTATTAAAGTCATCATCCATCGCTACTTTGAATCTCACCACTAATTCTTCAACTTTTTCTTGGACCTCAGCTTCGAGCGCACCATCACCGGCATCTTCTAAACGGTAACGCACATTTTGAACAGCTGTCTTTAATTTGTTCAAGTTAGCCTTAGCATCATCTAAGTTAGCTTGACTATAGCGGATCGGATGGCGATATTGTGTCGTTGCCATCAAGAAGCGAACAATCTGCGGATCGATCTCTTTAACTAATTCATGAACTGTCACGAAGTTGCCCAGTGACTTACTCATCTTTTCATCGTCTTGACCGATCGTCACAAAACCATTGTGCATCCAGTAGTTGGCAAATTTTTGTCCATTTTTAGCTTCACTTTGAGCGATCTCATTTTCATGGTGTGGGAATTCCAAGTCTTGACCGCCAGCATGAATATCGATCGTTTTTCCAAGATATTTACCAGCCATCACCGAACATTCGATATGCCACCCGGGACGACCTTTACCCCAAGGAGAATCCCACGCGATCTCTTCCGGTTTAGCACTCTTCCAAAGTGCAAAATCTAACGGATCTTCTTTTTTGCCTTGGTCACTTGCTTGGACACGTTCACTCGCCCCTTGTTCTAAGGCATCGATCGATTGCCCCGAAAGTTTCCCGTAATCTTTAAATTTACGTGCACGATAATACACGTCTCCTTGCGCCTCATAGGCATAGCCCTTATCTACTAAAGCAGCGATAAAATCAATTATCTCGGGCATATTTTCCATGACCCGCGGATTTTTGCTTGCCTTTTTGATGTTCAAAGCAGCGATATCTTCATAAAAGGCTGCAATGAATTTAGTTGTCACTTCTTGAACCGACAGCCCCGTTTCTTGACTAGCTTTGATGATCTTATCATCAACGTCGGTAAAGTTAGAAACATAATTTACTTCATAGCCACGATATTCAAGATAGCGTCGAACAGTATCAAAAGCGATCGCTGAGCGGGCATTACCGATATGAATATAATTGTAGACAGTTGGCCCGCAGACATACATGCTGACCTTACCATCGACAAGCGGTTTAAAGTCTTCTTTTTCTTTAGTCAAAGTATTATAGATCTGGATCATATTGTAAACCCCCTTTTATTTTTTGAGTGTGGAGCAAAGCGGGGTGCTCCGTGCGGATAGCCTAGCAGATCAGATGGTGCGCTTTTGGCAGCATTTGATCTGTGTAGCTATACGCTAGGAGCAGCTTTGCGTAGCACGTTATTGAGTGTGGAGCAAGTTGGGCTAAGGCGTATGAATAACTGTGCTCTGAGACTGATGCGCTTTTCGCATCTGGCTTAGAGCATTGTTATTCACTAGCCTTAAACTTGCGCAGCACGTTATTTTGAGTGTGGAGCAAGGCGTATTGCTCCGTACGGATGTAAAATAAAAGGGCTGCAACTTTTGTCACAGCCCTGATTAAGCTGCCTTTGCGCAGACTAATGTCTTTTTTATCGCAGCTTGTTATTATATTCTAAGCTTTCATTTCAGCTAAAGTCTTATCCAAATGTTCCAAAACTTTTTGGCGACCTAAAAGCTCGATCGAAGGAGCTAATTCTGGCCCGTGCATTTCACGCGTCGTTGCGATCCGGATAGGCATGTAAAGCTTGCGCCCACGTACACCAGTATCTTTTTGGATCTGACGGATCATGTTTTGGATAGATACAGCATCAAAGATCGGTAATTCTTTTGCTTGCTTAGCAAATTCTTCCAACACGATCGTTGCTGACTCATCTGCTAATTCAGCCTTAGCTTCTTCATCTAACATTGGTGGTTCAGTGAAGAAGATCTCAGCCATTTCAGCTAATTGACCCGTATAAGACATTTGACGCTTATACAAGTTAACTAATTGACGGACCCATTGGATCTTCATCGTATCTGGATCTGCTTCGATCTTGCCCGCCTTGATCAATTGCTTCAAGGATGAATCTGTGATCTCATCACTATCAGCTGATTTGACATATTGGTTGTTGATCCATTCAAGTTTCTTACCATCAAAGGCTGCTGGTGATTTACTCAAACGTTTTGGATCAAACATCTTGACAAAATCTTTTTGTGAGAAGATCTCAGATTCACCCACTGGCGACCAGCCAAGCAAGGTGATGAAGTTAAACATTGCTTCTGGCAAGTAACCTAATGAACGGTATTGTTCGATAAATTGCAAGACAGATTCATCGCGCTTGGAAAGCTTCTTACCTGTTTCGGAGTTGATGATAAGTGACATATGCCCAAAGACTGGAGCTTCCCAGCCAAAAGCATCGTAAACAGCCAATTGTTTTGGTGTGTTAGCCACGTGATCATCCCCACGTAAAACGTGTGTGATATTCATCAAATGATCGTCAACAACTACCGCAAAGTTGTAAGTTGGCATTCCGTCGCGTTTTTGGATCACAAAGTCGCCCCCAATAGTATCGGAGTTGAAGCTAACTTTACCCTTAACGATATCATCCCATTCGTAGACCTTATCATGTGGTAAACGGATCCGGATAACTGGTTTTAAGCCCTTTGCCTTAGCTTCTTCTTGTGAAGCCTTGATCTGATCATCCGTCATACCTTCGTATTCGTAGATATAACGTGGGGCTTCACCGTTAGCCTTTTGTTCTTCACGTTGCGCTTGTAATTCTTCTTCTGTCATGTAAGATTCATACGCTAGACCCTTGTCCAATAATTCTTGGATCAATGGTTGGTAGATATCTTTACGTTCGGATTGACGGTAAGGACCATATTTACCTGGTTTATCTGGGCCTTCATCCCAGTCGATCCCTAACCATTTAAGGTTATCGAGCTGGCTTTTTTCGCCGTCTGCAATATTACGTTTAGTATCCGTATCTTCAATTCGTAAAACGAATGTCCCTTTATTGTGACGTGCAAATAAGTAGTTAAATAACGCGGTTCGTGCATTACCGATATGCAAATGCCCCGTTGGACTTGGTGCATAACGAACGCGAATCTTATTTTTTGCCAATTTAAGCGCCTCTTTCTTGTTATTACTTTACATACCCTACAATTTTACAATGAATAAGGTAAAAAATAAACTACTCTAGGCTAATTCCTTAGTTTTTTTCACGTAACTTCTTCTTAGAATGGTAAGGTTTCGCAAAGATCATCCGCCCAGCATCGGTCTGGATCGCCGAAGTAACTTCAACTTCGATCGTCTTGTTCATGTAATAACGCCCATCTTCGACCACGATCATCGTACCATCATCGAGATAAGCGACCCCTTGTTGACGCTCAGTCCCATTTTTGATCACCATGACGTTCAACCGTTCACCTGGGATCACTCGCGGTTTGAGTGACTTAGCCAAAGCATTGACGTTTAAGACCTTCACATTTTGAAATTCACTGACTTTATTCAAATTATAGTCATTAGTTACGATCACCGCATCTAACATCTTAGCGAGCTTGATCAGTTTTGAATCGACTTCTTGAATATCATCAAAATCGCCTTCATACATCTCAACTGGCACGATCTTTTCATTTTGTAACTTGTTCAAAATGTCTAGCCCACGGCGCCCGCGAACACGTTTGATGCTATCACCTGAATCAGCGATATATTGCAATTCATACAAGACAAAGTTAGGTACGACTAAAGTCCCTTCTAAAAAGCCAGTCTTGGCGAGATCATAGATCCGACCATCGATCAAAATGTTAGTGTCTAACAATTTGTATTTATAGAAATTGTCGCCTACTTTACGTTCTAAAACGTTATTTTCTTCGGCTTCTTTTTTCTTAGATCGTGCCGAGAACAACTTCGGCAAATCGCCTAGTCGTGTGCGCCCTACGAACCAGCCGAGATAGGCAAACAAGATCATCACGATCACTGGCAAGATCGTATTGATGAAGAACAGTGGTGATTGCCAGAAAAGCGTTGAGATCAGGACCGCGATCACAAGTGACACAATAATTGCAATACTCTCAGAAATGATCGCTTCGGTCTTTTGTTTAGCCAGTGTCTCTTCGACTTTTTTTAGCGCCCCTTCAAGTGGTTCAGCTAAGATAAATGAGCATAGCATCATTAAAACCAACCCGATAAACATATTTACGATCGGATTATATAAAACTTGTATTTGAATGTTTAATAGGTTCCACAGACCGGGCAAAAAGGAATACCCTGCCCCGATACCGAGGAACGCAAAGATCAATTGGATTATTCGTTTGCGCATGTATTAATTACCCCTTTCTTAAAAAACATGCCGTAAAGCTTCACTGATCGTCTTAACGCCAACCACATCGATATTAGTTGGCAATTCCAGACCATTTAAATTATTTTGGGGAATAAAGACCCGTTTAAAGCCTAATTTAGCTGCTTCAGATATTCTTTGGTCGATCCGGGTCACCCGTCTGATCTCACCGGTCAAACCTAATTCACCGATAAAACAATCATCTGGTGCAGTTTGTTGGTCACGATAACTCGACACCAAACTCATCGCGATAGCTAGATCGATCGCTGGTTCGTCTAATTTAACGCCCCCAGCTGCTTTCAAATAAGCATCTTGATTTTGTAAAAGTAGCCCCGCCCGCTTTTCGAGCACTGCCATGATCAACGAGACCCGATTATGATCTAAGCCCGTCGTTGTTCGCTTAGCATTGCCAAATGCAGTTGGGGTGACTAACGCTTGGATCTCCGCTAAGATCGGCCGTGTTCCTTCCATTGAGACCACGACCGCCGAACCAGTTGCGCCACTCAAGCGCTCTTCTAAAAAGATCTCGGATGGATTAGGTACTTCAACTAGACCACCATCGCGCATCTCAAACACGCCGATCTCATTAGTCGAACCGAAACGATTTTTGACTGCCCGTAAGATCCGGTAAGTGCGATGCATATCGCCTTCAAAGTACAACACCGTATCGACCATATGCTCTAAGATCTTCGGTCCGGCGATCGCGCCACCCTTAGTCACGTGACCAACGATAAAGATCGTGATCCCATTTGTCTTAGCAATTTGCATCAAAGCAGCGGTCACCTCGCGGATCTGCGCCACACTTCCGACTGCTGAAGTAACTTCTGGCATCTGCATCGTTTGCACCGAGTCGATGATGACATAGTCTGGTTTTAAGTCTTCGATATTTTGTAAGATACTTCCCATATCGGTCTCGGGGTAAAGGTAAAATTCACTACCTGAGACTCCCAAGCGTTGGGCACGCATCTTGATCTGGTTGGCACTTTCTTCACCCGAAACGTAGAGCAATTTCCCCCCTTGATCGGCTAAACTTCCCGAAACTTGTAAAAGTAACGTTGATTTACCGATCCCAGGGTCGCCCCCGATCAAGACCATTGAACCAGGAACGACACCGCCACCTAAAACACGATTCAATTCACCGTTTTTCGTATCAACTCTAGGTGTCTGTGAGATCTCGATCGTGTCGATCTTTTGTGGGGTATTCGTTGTTCCTGTCAAAGTAACGCGTGGTGCTGCTTTAACGGTCGCACTTTTTTGTTCGACTTCTTCAACTAAAGTGTTCCATTCGCTACAGTTAGGACACCGCCCCAAATAGCGTGGTGATACATAGCCACAGTTTTGACATACATATCTAGTTTTGACTTTTGCCATAATTGCCCCCCCTCTACTTATAAAATATTAGTATACCCGAAAATCATTAAAAAAATTATAAGATATCTTTAAATTCCTAACGTCCTGATGAACCAAAACCGCCAGTTCTCTTAGCTAAAGGCGCTGCTTCATCATCAGCCAAAAGATACGGTAAAAAGATGCCTTGGCCTAATCTTTCGCCCTTTTTGATCACTTTGTCCGTCAGCCCAAAATTGACCAATTGGAAAAAGATCTCGCCTTCATTGTTATCATTTCCATAATAATCAGCATCAACGATCCCGACTCCATTTGGCAAGATCAAACCGTGTTTTAATGGATTGCTGGAGCGGTTGGCCAACATCAAGAACTCATCTGGTTGCATATAAGCCTTGATCCCAGTCGGCACAAGGTATGGCTTTAAGACCTTATTAGCGGCTACTAGATCTTTTTTTGTGTACTCTTTTTGTTTGCGTAACGCATGTAAGACCTTCAAAAAGTTGCGTTTCCAAATACTTGGTAAGACAAAATCTTTAGCTGCACAAAAATCATAGCCCGCTGCATTTTGAGTTGCTCTAACTGGCAACGTCAGATCTTCACCTTCATATTTTGAAACGATTTCAAATCCTCTTTTCATTTCTCAAACCCCATTCATTTTAGTAGTTGTCAGCACTATATTTATGATACCATTAATTTTGAAGGCAAACAGCATTTCACATTATTTAATGTTATGTTTTTTACCGCTGATAATTATTTAATTTGGGGTGATAGATATGGATTTCATCTGGCAAGACGACCAACTAATTTGTCAAAACGAGCAGCAAGAAATGCTCGGTAACATTGGCTTTAAAATGATCAACAATGACCAAACTTATGTTATCGAACGTACTTTTGTCGCTGAACAAGCACGCGGCCAAGGACTTGCAGAAAAGATGACCGTCTTCTTTTTAGAGCACGCAAAGGTGCAAAACAAGACGATCCTACCTTTATGCTCTTACACGCAAAAATATTTTGCAGCTAATCCTGAACTTGAACACTTATTATTCAAGCAAAATAAATAAGTTAAATCTGAAAGGGTCTTTTACATGAATCAAAATGAACTAAAACGTCTGGTAGGCGAAAAATCAGTTGAATGGGTCAAAAATGGCATGATCGTCGGCTTAGGTACCGGCTCGACCGTCCGCTACATGGTCGATGCTTTGGGACGCCGGATCGCAGAAGAAGATCTTCAAATAACTGGCGTGACGACCTCAAGTGTTACGGCTAAGCAAGCAGAATCCTTAGGCATCCCTTTGATCTCAGTCGATGAAGCTGACCATATCGATATCGTGATCGATGGTGCCGATGAGATCTCAAGCGATTTCCAAGGTATCAAAGGCGGTGGCGCTGCCCTTTTGTTTGAAAAGATCGTGGCGGTCAACTCCACTAAAGTCCTTTGGATCGTGGATGAAAGCAAGATGGTCGATAAATTAGGGGCTTTCCCATTACCAGTTGAGGTCATCCCATATGGCAGCCAAAAATTATTCGACCGTTTTGCGGCTAAAGGCTTGAACCCGACTTTCCGCAAACAAGAAAACGGCAGCCTCTTATTGACCGACTCCGATAATTACATCATCGACTTACATCTCGAACAGATCGATGATCCACACGCTTTAGCCGAATATCTCATCCACCAAGTCGGGGTCGTTGAACACGGTCTTTTCTTAGACATGGTAAATGACGTGATCGTCGGCAAACAAGTTGGTCCTGTGGTCTTACATGCTCGTGACTAGTACATTTTACAAAAAGAAGCACATTTTTGGTGCTTCTTTTTGTGATTCAGTTAAAACTTGTAACTTTTATCACCATAGACTAATATTAAAAACTTTAGATTTAATAATTTAAAACTAATTACTTGTTTACTTATAGCTAAAAGAGGACTACACTATTAGTAGTTCATTAAAGGGGGATGATTTCCAGTGACTAAATCAATCAGCACTGCGCAACTTAAAAATTTTAAGAATTTACTTGAAAAACGTAATGATCACCGTGTTCTTGAACGGACTGTAACACAAAACGGGATCTTAGCTTCCAGCCGTGACTACCGGGCAGAAGTGAACACCACACCTGTTTTCTCGATCGATCTTGATACAGGTAAGGTCGCTAATCAGAAACAATCCGGTCGTTGCTGGATGTTTGCTGCCTTGAATACTTTGCGTCATGACCTACGCAATCGCTTGAATCTACCAGATGATTTTGAATTATCGCAAAACTTTACATTCTTCTGGGATAAACTTGAAAAAGCGAATTATTTCTATGAAAACATCTTAAAAACAGCCGGTTTCCCAACCTCTGACCGCAAAGTTGCGTGGTTGTTATCAATGCCACAACAAGACGGTGGTCAATGGGACATGATCATGGGCTTGATCGAAAAATACGGCGTTGTGCCAAAGTCTGCGATGCCAGAGACCCACAACTCCTCAGCTTCACGTGAATTCAACTCACTTTTGAACCTTAAATTGCGTAAAGATGCCGTCTTATTGCGTAAATTGGTTCAAAACAAAGCAACTGAAGCTCAGATCGAAACAGAAAAAGAAAAAATGTTAGCTGAAGTTTACCGTATGGCAGCTTACAGCTTTGGTGAACCACCGGCAACATTTGATTTTGAATATCGTGATAAAGATAACAACTATCACCTCGACCGCAACTTAACGCCAAAAGAATTCTTCGATAAATATCTCGGTTGGGAAACCAAAGATTACATCTCAGTGATCAACGGACCAACAGATGATAAGCCATTCAACCACATGTACACCGTTGATATGTTAGGCAATGTCGTTGGTGGGCGTGAAGTACGACACTTAAACGTTGACATGGATACCTTCAAAAAATTAGCTATCAAGCAATTAGAATCAGGCGAAAGTGTTTGGTTCGGTTGTGATGTCGGCAAATCTTCTGACCGCAAACAAGGGATCATGGATACTGAACTCTACCACCGCGATCAACTCTTTGATGTGGATCTTGCAATGTCAAAAGCAGAACGCTTAGATTACGGCGAAAGCTTGATGACACATGCCATGGTCTTGACCGGGGTCGATCTGGTCGATGGTCAGCCTAAGAAATGGAAAGTTGAAAACTCTTGGGGCGATAAAGTCGGGACAAACGGCTTCTTTGTAATGACGGATGACTGGATGGATGAATATTGCTACCAGATCGTTATCAACAAGAACTTCTTGCCTGATGAATTAAAAGAAGTTCTAAAAGAAGAACCTAAAGTCTTAGCACCTTGGGATCCTATGGGTTCATTAGCTTAATGATAAAAAAGATCTCACTGAAGTTTTGAGTATAACTTCAGTGAGATCTTTTTTTATAATGTCGTTTTAGAGATGATCTGTAATTTCTCGTCTAATTCATAGATGATCGGCGCTGCATTAGCAACTTCGACCCCATCGATCCCTGTATCAGAGATCGCTTCTAGGTATTTGATCAACGCCCGTAAAGTACTACCATGGGCCACGATCAATTGATCTTTTCCTTGCAGTACTCGCGGAGCAATATGGTCGACCCAGTAAGGGATGATCCGGGCTGAAGCTTGTTTTAAGCTCTCGGCTCGGGGGACGATCGTTTTGGGATACCTTTGATAACGGCGATCGCTTTGTGGTTTTTCCAACAAAGGCGGGACAGCATCAAATGATCGGCGCCACAAAGCAACTTGCTTTTTACCATAAAGTTTACGGGTATAGTCTTTATTCAGGCCCCGCAATGCGCCATAATGTCGTTCATTTAAGCGCCAAGTTTTGGTGAGCGGTAAATAACTTTGCCCTAACTCAGCTAACACGATATCGGCTGTTTTGATCGCACGTTGCAAAACTGATGTATGTACGTGTTCAAACACGATCCCTGTTTGGCGTAATTTTTCACCAGCTATTTTAGCTTCTCTGATACCTTGAGCTGTTAAAGGTGAATCCGACCAGCCCGTATATTCGTTTTCTTGATTAGCTAAACTTTGACCATGCCGGATCAATACTAACTTTGTCATCCGTCGTTTCCTTTCCAATTGATCTTACTTCTACTACTATAACGAAAAAAGAAGCGTCAAAAAAGGTCTGTCGCTTCTTTTTTATTAAAATATCAATCACTGTACCGCCATTTTGGATCCGTCAAGATCCGAGCTGCGATCAAGCCCAAAGGTAAAGCCAAAACGATCAAGGTTGCTTGGGTCAACCAATATGCCCCCACACTGATCGAATTTAAACCGATGTTGTACACCGCCCGATACATATAGAGCCCAGGGACCATGATCACGATCGCCGGTACCGTCAAAGAAATACGGGGGTAACCCGCTTTTTTGCCTAAGACCGAAGCCAACAAGCCCGCCAACAATGCTCCAGCAAAGGCAGCAGCTGCAGGAGGAACATTGGTAAAATCGACCAATTCCAAACGTAACGTATTCGCCAAGGCCCCGATGATCCCCGCAGTCGAAGCTAGTTTAGGTGAACTATTGAACATCAAGGAAAAGCCAAAGACACCACAAAAACTAGCCGGAAGCCTTAAAGCTAGCAACTGCCAAGAAGTGAGCTGTAAAGGTATAAAATCTTCAGGCTTAAAGTTGATGCTCATCGCGGTCAGCCAGCCGACCATCGTGGCAACGATGATGATCGTCAAAGCATGTGCCATGCGTTCCAAACCTGAACGCATATCAAGTTTAGCGATATCTAGCCCACTCGTGATAAACGGAAATCCTGGGATCACAAATAACATCGCCCCGATATAACCCGCTTCGTGGCGGCTAGAAACCGAAAATAGTGCCTCGATCCCCCGAAAAGAGACCATGTACATCAAACAGGCCACTGCCACACTGACAAATATCCCCGCAAATAAAGTGATCTTGTGCTGATTCATCTTAGCACGCACATAATTACCAAAGCCCGCCCCGATAAAGGCACAGATCATTTCGATCAGACCACCACCGAGTAAAAAGACAAAGGCACTGCAGGCAAGAGCAGCCGCCAACCCTAAAACAGGTGGCTTATATAAGCCTGATTTAGCCCGGATCTGATCGATCAAATAATGGATATCTGAGATCGTCATCTGCCGACCGTGGCGTTCGAATTCTCGCACGAACCACTCAAGATCAGTCAACTTACTTGTATTGACCCCTGAAGTCGCTAGTGCCAAAGTTTGAGTGTAACTTTCATCGAGTTCGACACAGGTGTATTCGATCGAGACTAACCCCACATCAGCTGTACAGGTCAATCCTAAAACGCGGGCAATACTATTCATTGAATTTCTAACGCGCCAGGCCCCAGTTCCACAGGCAAGCATCAAGATCCCGATCCGTCCAACGATCGCTGCTCTCTCCTTTAAACTTGCATCAATTGCCAATTCATCGCCGGCATCTCCGATGAATTCGTCCCATCGGATAGTCATATGGTGATGCTTGGATAATGGCGCACGTTTTCTTTTAGTAGCCTTCTTACTAAAATTTTTCTGCTGTTCCATTTTATCCTCCAAACTATCAATGTAAATTACCGTTTTATTTTCACGGTTTTGTAAACAATATGTAACATTACCGATTATAGCACAAAATCCCTTTATTTTCGGGCTTTTTACGAAAAGAAATGTTTGACTTAAATCTTAATTTAAATTAAAATTCCTTCCTAAACCTTATATTTTATGTCCAAACGTGTATAATTCAATGAGAGAGCATAAAAAATAAGGAGCACCATATATGAATAATGAAATTGAACCGCGATCGAGAAAGAGTTCGTCCTCGCATGTCAAGAAGCGTGATCCCAAATTACGCAAACGGATCTGTTGGACTTTGCTGGCACTGACCTTGATCGTTTTTTTGGGAGCTGGAACTTACATATATCACATTCTAAATTCAGCTAAAGATACGTTAGACAAGACCTACAACGGTTCAAATATAACTAAGAGTCGCGACGTTTCCTCTGTCCTAAAAGACAAGCGTCCGATCTCGATCTTACTGCTTGGGACCGATACAGGTGATCTCGGGCGCGATGACACTGGGCGAACCGATACGATCATTGTCGCCACTTTAAATCCCGAAACTAAGACGACTACTTTAACAAGTATCCCACGCGATACTAAAGTCAAAGTTCCAGACTCGATCAATTCATATGATAAAGTCAACTCAGCCTACACGATCGGCGGGGTCTCAACTGCGATCGAAACGATCCAAGATACACTTGATATTCCGATCGATTACTACGTGTTAGTCAATATGCGTGGGTTGACCCAGATCGTTGATGCTGTAGGTGGGATCACGATCAAACCACTACTTACTTTCAAGTACGAAGATGCTGATGTAACTAAGGGCAAAACGGTAACGATGAATGGCAAACAAGCTTTGGCCTATTCACGAATGCGTTACGATGATCCGGAAGGCGATTACGGTCGGCAAAAACGGCAAAAGCAAGTTATCGAAGCCATCGTTAATAAATCACTTTCTGTTTCTGCAGTTTCTAATTATCAAAAATTACTCAAATCGATCGGCAGCAATATGCAGACCGATCTAACTTATGGCGATATGATCACGATCGCAACTAGCTACAAAGACGCTGGCCAAACGATCGAATCTAACGTGCTACAAGGACAAGATACTATGCTAGATGGGCTTTCATACCAAGTCGCATCTGCTTCTGAAAAGAAAAAAGTCTCGGATGCGATCCGTAAGCAACTCGGCTTAGACGCTTCGACTAAGAGTTTTGACGATGATTCATCGCTCACTAATTCGACTGGTGGTTCTACCTATCAGACAACTGATGATCCAACGACTTACACCAATGACTATAGCAGCACTTCCGATTATACTGGAAATTATGCTTATTAATTAATATTTCAAAGACACGCTCCAATAATTTGGGGCGTGTCTTTTGTATGCTCTTAAACGCTAGATAGCTGCACTTACAAGCGTTTATGGCTCTCCTAGGGAGTTATTTAGCCTTTCGTTTATTATAGCTGTGAGACGTATTTGAGCAACTTTACTTATCACCGCTATATTTTCAGCACACAAAAAAGCTCATTGAAAATGCACTTGTCATTTTCAATGAGCTTTTGAAAACTTATCTTAACGGTGGATGTAGATGTAGCTACCTGCACCAGAGATAGTTTGTGTGTTAGGACCAGCTGGATTGCTGAAGCCCATACCGCCTTGGCTGATCGTTACAGAGTTACCGTTAACAGATTCAACGTAAGCAACGTGTCCGTAAGCACCATCAGCTGTCCATTGACCACCAACAGATTGGCCTGGTAAAAAGACGATGATCGAACCAGCAGCTGGTGAATGGTCTACTCTAAAGCCAGCAGCTGCTGCAGATGAACCCCATTGGCCACCATTGCCCCAGTTATTGCCAGCCCAAGGAGCAACTTGTTTTACATACCATGTACATTGACCCCATGGATATGTGTTACCGGCTACGATACCATGTGCGCTACCATCACCTTGGCTGATGCTACCAGCGTTAGAACTTGTAGCTTCTGGTGTTGCTTTGTTTTCAGTAGCTTTGTTATCGTTATTGTTGTTGTTTGACTTGTTGTCATCTTTCTTAGCGTCAGCAACTTGGGCAGTTGCGTTTGCTTTATCTTGAGCAAGTTTAACCGCATTTGCAGCTTCTTCATATTGAGATTGTAAAGCAACTAAAGTAGCTTTGTTATCTTCGATCTTCTTGTTCAAGTCAGCTTGTTGTTGATCAGATTTTTCTTTCATTGATTTCAAATCGTTTTGCTTTGTTTCAAGTTCAGATTTATCTGATTGCAAGTTAGCTTTTGTCTTTTCTTGTTCATTCAATAATGCTGTGTATTGATCTTTTGCTTCCTTAACGTCGTTCAAAGCTTCTTTGTTAGCTTGGTTCAATTTGTTAACTGCAAAAGTACGTGAAACTAAGTCAGAGAAGTCTTCTGAGTTGATCACGAAATCAAGGTAGATGTTACCACTAACTGTATCGCCAGATTTCTTTTGTAAAGCAACTAATTGACCTTTAAGTGCTTCTGTACGTTTTTCAACTTCGACCTTAGCACCTTCGATCTGACCGTTCAACTTGTTGATCTTTTCGTTTGATTGGTCGATATCAGTCTTTAATTTTTCGATCTTTTCAGTGTTATCTGAAATTTGTTCTTGTAACTTAATGTTGTCAGCGTTTGCTGATGCAATATCTTTTAATAATTTATCTGTTTCACTCTTGTTAGTATTGATCGCATTTTGAGTATCAGATACAGTATCTGCACTCACTGCTGTTGTTGTGTTTAAAACAGACACAGCCAACATACTAAGTGCGACTGTACTTGTGATTACTTTCTTTAAAAACATAATTTTGGATACCTCGTCGATTTATTTACTTTTCATAGTATACACTAGTAAGATTACAGAAATGTTACTCTTAAATTACATATTTGTACTTATTTATCTAGCTTATGTTACTTAGAAACACGAAAAAACCCGTGTTTGTAACATTACAAACACGGGTCAAATACACTTTAATTTCCAAATTCACTTAGATCTAACAAAATACTGCCATAGGCTAACCCAGCCCCAAAACCAGTTAACAAGACTTTTTTAGGGCGTTTCCCCTGTGCTAAAGCTTGCGCCAAGGCTAACGGGATCCCTACAGATGAGGTATTTCCCGCTTCAGTGACATTGATCGCAAACTTGTCTAGATCCAAAGCTAAATGTTGCGCAATATTTTCGATCAACCGTAGATTAGCCTGGTGCGTGACCACTAGATCAAGGTCAGCTGGTTTAACACCATTATCTGCCAAAAATTCATCGATATGAGCAGTAACGTCATTTGTTACAAAATTGTAAACTGCTCGTCCATCTTGGTAAAATGCATCCAGCTGTGGATAATTGTCGGCAGCAACTTTTTGGAGCGGGGCAACGCGGCCACTGTGGATAACTTCAGTGTTACCTCGGGTAGCGATCTTTTCGGCTAAATATGCAGTATTACCGGTACTCTTTTCTAAGATCACACCCGCTGCGCCATCCCCAAAAAAGACGGCTGAGGTCCGATCGGTAAAGTCCATCATCTTAGAATTAGTTTCCGCACTGATGACCATTGCCCGCTGATACATCCCACTGTGGATAAATTTTTCAGCCGTTGCCAGCGCAAAGATAAAGCCCGCACACGCGGCGGACAAGTCATACGCGAAGGCATTGCTAGCTTGAATATTTTTTTGGACGATCGCTGCTGTTGCTGGGGTCAAAGCATCCGGTGTGATCGTCGAGACGATGATCAGATCGATCGCAGTCGCATCTAACTTAGCCTGCTTCAATAACTTTTGAGCGACCTTTGTAGCTAGATCTGACGTATTTTCAGCGATCGCATAGTGCCGTTGCTTGATCCCAGTGTGAGACACGATCCATTCATCGGATGTATCCATCAACTGACTCAATTCATCATTAGTCACTACCTTTTCAGGAAGATACCCCGCACTTGCGGTAATTTTTACGGCTGTCATAGTAGGCCCTCTTTCCAAAATATTTATCATTAGCTTTATCATAGCATATCGTTTTGTGGACAAACTACCTCTTTGCTTTTATCCACAAATGAAAAAACAGGGCCGTGAATATTCACAGCCCTGTTAGTGATGCGGGTAAATGGATTCGAACCATCACGAGCTCAATTGCTCACCAGATCCTTAGTCTGACGCGTCTGCCAATTCCGCCATACCCGCGACAACAGAATTAATTATAGCAGACAAACTAGACCCCTGCAACTATTTTTTTAGATTTTTTTCAAAAGGCGCAACTTCCCGTGACAGCGACTGCAAACAAAGCGTTTGACATCGATCCGACGTTGGCGCTGATATTTTTGCCCGCAATTTTGACAGCCGTATGTATAACGGTAATTCTTACTACTGGCTGGAGCATACCGTAAGCCACCGACCTGACGCAATAATTGCTTGAAAGCTTGATCACGGTGCCGATATCCTTGTCCAGTCAAATGCAGATGGTAGTGGCAAAGTTCATGTTTGATCGTTCCGATAAGGGTCGCTTGGCCGTGTTCTGTCAACATCTTTTCATTGATCTCAATATCATGGCTCGTCAATAAATAACGCCCTCCAGTGGTTTTCAAACGCCGATTGAAGTAAGCGCGGTGGATAAAAGCACGTTTGAAATACCTCAAGGAGAGCTCTTCGACTAGTGCCTGAAGCTGTTGATCAGTCATCGGCTGGCGCTAACATGCTCAACTGGATGCGCCCACGCTTAAGATCGACATCCGTCACATAAACATCAACGATATCACCGACTGCGACGACTTGACTTGGATGTTTGATAAATTTTTGACTCATCTTAGAGACGTGAACTAGTCCATCTTGCTTGACCCCAATATCCACAAAGGCACCAAAGTCGACAACGTTACGCACGGTCCCCTGTAATTTCATTCCTACTTTGAGATCTTCTAAATGTAAGACATCGGCTTTTAGCAATGGTGCCGGCATAGAATCGCGTAATGTGCGGCCCGGTTTCTTTAAGCTCGCTACGATATCTTTGACCGTAGCTAGTCCCGCTTGATTAGCTTTAGCAAAAGCTTTCGCATCAAAACGAGCTAACTTTTCTTCTGCTAGAGCAGTCCCGATCTCGGCTTGCTCGATCTGTGCTTGGGCCAAGATCGCCTTCGCTAAAGGATAACTTTCAGGGTGAATATCAGTGTTATCAAAAACATTTTTGCCCCCAATGATCCGCAAGAAACCAGCTGCTTGCTCGTACGCTTTTTGGCCTAAACGGGCAACTTTTTTGAGCTGGGTCCGCGTGGTAAAGCGCCCATTTTCATCCCGATAAGCGACGATATTTTTGGCCGTCGTTTTATTTAGCCCTGAAATATGTTGCAATAAAGTGGCACTAGCTGTGTTCAAATTGACCCCTGCTTGATTGACCCCAGTCTCGATCACCGTTTGGAGTTCATCATCTAATTGCTTTTCTGGCAGATCGTGTTGATACTGACCGACCCCGATCGCTTTCGGGTCGATCTTGATCAATTCCGCTAGTGGATCTTGTAAACGTCGCGCAATACTTACCGCTGAGCGCTCTTCCACATTAAAGTCCGGGAATTCTTCGCGTGCTTGGGCACTGGCAGAATAAACTGAGGCTCCAGCTTCGTTGACGATCACATAATAGACCTTATGCTTTAACTCGCTTAAAACTTCTGCCACGAAACTCTCCGACTCCCGACTCGCAGTCCCATTGCCGATCGCGATCATTTCAACTTGATATTTTTCAAGTAATTCTAGCAAAATTTGCTTTGCTTGAGCTCGTTTTTTAGGATCTGGGCGCTTGCCCTTAGCTTTTTCATGGGGATAGATCACTGCTTTAGCTAAAAATTTTCCAGTTGGATCAACGATAGCTAATTTACAACCAGTTCTAAACGCCGGATCAAGGCCTAAGACTGTCTTGCCTTTTAAAGGCGCTTGCATCAATAGATGGTAGAGATTATCACCAAAGACTGCGATCGCACTAGCAGCTGCCCGTGCAGTCAACTCTTTGCGTAATTCGCGTTCGATCGCCGGCCGGATAAAGCGTTTATAGGCGTCGGTATATGCCTGTTCCACATATTGCATACTTGGTCCTGACTTTTGCCCGATGATCCGTGCATGAAAATAACGAAGTACATACTCATCGTCGAGTTTTACTTTGACTTGTAAGATCTTTTCCTTTTCTCCCCGATCAAGGGCTAAGATCCGGTGGTCTAAGATAGTTTTGATCGCTTCTTCAAACGTATAGTAGTCTTGATAGATGCCTTTTTCATCTAGACTTTCATCTTTGACTTTTGCGACTAATTTTCCCTTAGTTTGGGCATGCTTTCTGACCCACGCCCGTAGACTCGCATCCTCACCAAAGGCCTCAGCTAAGATCTCATGGGCGCCCGCCAAAGCTTCTTGTGGCGTATTGATCTCTTTTTTGGGATCGACATATCTTTGCGCTTCGCTGATAACATCGGCTGGGCTATCTGTCAGCAAAAATTTAGCTAAGCCTTCTAAGCCACGTTGGCGTGCGATCTGAGCTTTTGTCTGCCGTTTTTGCTTGAACGGTAGATAAATGTCTTCGAGCTGTTGTAAGGTTTTGGCTTGGGCTAACATCTGCTCTAGTTTAGGCGTTAATTTCTTTTGCTCGGCTATTTTAGCTTTAATATCAGCTCGTCTTTTTTCAAGTTTTTCAACTTGCTGATAAGTCGCGGTGATCTCACGCAATTGAACTTCATCTAAGCTCCCTGTCGCTTCTTTACGATAGCGTGCGATAAAAGGGATCGTATTGCCTTCTTCGACTAATTTTAGGACTTGCTTGATCTGATCAGGACGATAGGCTAACTGTTGCTCAACTAATTGTAAGTAATCTGCTTCCACATTTTTCCCTCACATTCTATGATTTAACTAGATTATAGTGATTTTTTGGTAAATGAACAAGTTTGCGCTTTGGCTGATAAAAAGCTAAAATCATACGTGACACTATTTTAAAGGGGGCAGCATTTTTTGACACCAACAGAAGCACTTAAACATTACTTTGGTTATACCGAATTTAAAGCCGGCCAAAAAAAGGTGATCGACTTGCTCTTAGAACATAAAAATACTCTCGCACTCTTACCAACTGGAGGCGGGAAATCCCTGTGCTATCAGATCCCGGCACTTTTAGAAGATGGTTTGACCTTGGTCATCTCACCTTTGATCTCCTTGATGAAAGACCAAGTCGATAGTTTACAGCAAAATGGGATCCCTGCTGCCTTTATCAACAGTTCCCAGGAGTTCGAAACGGCTAAAGCGGTCTTAGCCAAAGCGCGCCGGCACGAATTAAAATTGCTCTATATCGCACCTGAACGCCTTGAAAATCAATTTTTCTTAGAGTTACTACAGACTTTACCTGTTTCTTTAGTCGCAGTCGATGAAGCCCACTGTATCTCTCAATGGGGCCATGATTTTCGCCCTAGTTATTTAAAATTACCCGCTTTATTGGCTCAACTGCCCGTCCGTCCTACGCTAGTCGCCTTGACCGCTACAGCTACTCCACAAGTTGCAAAAGATATCAAAGAATTACTTTTGATCCCCGCTGAAAATGAAGTCAAAACGAGTTTTGCCCGCGATAATTTGACCTTTAAGCTCATCAAAGGTACTGATTTTGAACATTATCTTCTCAGCTACCTCAAGCAAAATCCCAATGATTCTGGTATCATCTACGCTTCGACCCGCAAAAGAGTCGAACAACTAGGCATCATGTTAAATAAAATGGGGATCAAAGCGGGGATCTACCATGCGGGCTTAAGTGAATTACAGCGGCGTGAAAGCCAAGAAGATTTTCTCTACGATCGTACCCCCGTCATGGTCGCTACCAATGCCTTTGGGATGGGGATCGACAAAAGCAACGTCCGCTTCGTGATCCATGCTCAAGTTCCCGGTAGTCTGGAGGCCTATTATCAAGAAGCAGGCCGCGCTGGGCGTGACGGACTACCAAGCGAAGCGATCTTATTTTACAAAGATGCGGACCTGCAAGTCCAACGTTTCTTTATCGATAATTCCCAAGCCGATGAACAACACCGTGAATTTGACTACCAAAAACTCCAGGCTTTGACCCGCTATGCTAATACCGAAGAATGTTTGCAACGCTTTTTAGTCCAATATTTCGGCCAAGATTGTCCTGATTGTCAAAAATGTACAAACTGTACTGATACCCGTGAAAAACAAGACATCACAAAAGAAGCTCAGATGATCATGTCGTGTATCGTGCGGATGCAATCGCGTTTTGGTAAAAAGATCGTCGCTCAAGTTTTAGCGGGCTCTAAGGCGAAACGGATCCTTGAATTGAATTTCGATCAGCTTTCAACTTATGGGATCATGCACCAAAAAACCAAAGAGATCGAAACTTTGATCGACTTTTTGACTGCCAGTGGTTATCTCAAAACGAGCAGTGGCCAATTTCCCACGCTCCATGTGACGCAAACGGGGCTGGAAGTCTTACGGGGCCAAGCAAAAGTTTATGCCCGCATCGAAAAAGCCGAGCGCAACAGTGAACAACCGGTGGAAAGTGGCTTATTTGAACATCTCCGCAAATTGCGCCGGCAGCTGGCTGAAGCGCAACACGTCCCACCATTTGTCATCTTTTCCGATCAAGCTTTACAAGACATGTGTGTGCTCTTACCGACAAACGAGATGGAATTCTTAGAAGTCAAAGGTGTCGGTCATAGCAAACTTGAAAAATACGGAACGATCTTTTTAGATGCTATTAAAGAATATCAGAGTGTGAGCCAGCCCGGGTAGCTCCGTACAGATAACAAGAAATCCACTAAGATGCAAAAAACGCATCTTAGTGGATTTCTTGTTATCTGCTAGGAGTTAGGCTGGCGAGCACGTTTCCACTATATAACTCAGATGCGTTTAACAGTATGCAAAAAGACCACCCAAATTTATCCCAAAATTCGAGTGATCTTCATTCAAATATATGTCACAGCTTTTTTATCTGAGTGGACTTACTAAGCCTATTTCCAAAATGTATCGTAGACCGTGATCGGCAAATGACGTTTGTGTCTTGTCTTAGTAAACCAATTTTCGATCTTTTCAGCTGCATCGGGGCGCACTTCTTTACCTTCTAAATAGTCATCAATATCATCATATGTCACACCTAAAGCGACTTCATCTGGTAAAGCTGGGCGATCTTCTTCTAGATCAGCTGTCGGTGTCTTTTGGTAGAGATGTTCAGGCGCACCTAGGACTTCTAGCATTGCTCGACCTTGGCGCTTGTTTAGCCGCCATAACGGCATGATATCAGCACCGCCATCCCCAAATTTGGTGTAAAAACCAGTGATCGCTTCAGCAGCGTGATCAGTACCTACAACAGCCCCACTATTAGCACCGGCGATCGCATATTGAGCGATCATGCGTTGGCGCGCCTTGATATTGCCCTTGTTAAAGTCACTTACAGTCACATCATTAGCTTGAACGGCTACGACCATCGCATCGGCTGCTTCTTTGATGTTGACCCGCATCATTTCATCAGCTTGCATAAATTCGATCGCATCCAAAGCATCACTTTCATCGGCTTGAGTGCCATAAGGTAAGCGCACAGCGATGAATTTATAACTAGCATCACCTGTCTCGGCGCGCAATTCAGTGATCGCCATTTGACATAACTTGCCACATAGCGTTGAGTCTTGGCCCCCAGAGATACCTAACACAAGTGTCTTTAAAAATGAATGCTTGCGTAAATAAGCTTTCATGAAATCGATCGAGCGTCTGATCTCAGCTTCAGGATCGATCGTTGGTTGGACTTTTAATTCAGCAATGATCTCTTGTTGTAATGTTCTCATTAACTTTGACCTTCTTACTTTTCAAGTTTTTGATTGATACTTTCGCGAACCTCTTTGATGATCTTCATCTTGTTGTCGTAACATTTTTGTGAAAGATCGACCGGATAGTCTTGCGGGTTTAGATCACGCTTGTATTCTTCCCACAAGCTATCTAAATGCAATTTGGAATATTCTTTGATCTCCTCTAAAGTTGGTAGCTCATAGACCAACTCACCTTCTTTGAAAATATCACGCAACAAAGGACGCGCGTTAAAGTCAGTCACATCTTTATTGATATACGTATATTGTGGATGGAACATATAAAGTGATTTTTCCTTGCGTGGATCTTCATCCCCGATCGTAATATAATCCCCTTCGGATTTACCATCGGTCTTTTTAGTGATCCGCCAGACTTGCTTGCGTCCTGGAGTCGATACTTTTTCGGCATTGCTTGAGATCTTGATCGTATCTTCAAGTACACCATTTTCGTCCTCGATCGCTACCATCTTGTAGACCGCACCTAGAGCTGGTTGATCATAGGCCGTGATAAGCTTAGTTCCCACGCCCCAAACATCGATCTTGGCTCCTTGCATCTTCAAGTTGGTGATCGTCTTTTCATCTAGGTCGTTTGAAGCATAGATCTTAGCATTCGGAAAACCGGCTTCATCAAGTTGTTCACGGACACGTTTTGAAATATAGGCCATATCGCCAGAATCGATCCGGACCCCTAAGAAATTGATCTGATCGCCTAGTTCTTTAGCCACTTTGATCGCATTAGGCACCCCTGAGCGCAAGGTGTCGTAAGTATCAACTAAAAAGACACAATCTTTATGCGTTTTAGCATATGCCATAAAAGCATCATAATCATTGCGGTAAGCTTGAACTAAAGCATGAGCATGTGTCCCACTAGCTGGGATCCCAAAGATCTTAGCTGCCCGCACATTGCTGGTCGCGTCAAAGCCCCCGATATAGGCTGCCCGTGTTCCCCACAAAGCAGCGTCAAATTCTTGTGCGCGCCGTGTACCGAATTCAAGCAAGGCATCATCCCCACAAGCCGAACGGACACGAGCTGCTTTAGTGGCGATCAAAGTTTGATAATTAACGATATTCAAGATCGCTGTTTCAACTAATTGGCAATCTACCAATGGGCCTTCTACTTGGATCAAAGGTTCGTTGTTGAAGACGACTTCACCTTCAACGACTGAACGGATCGTCGCTTTAAATTTAAAATTGCGGAGATATTCGATAAAATCATCCGGATAGTCACCGATCTCTTTTAAGTAGGCGAGATCATGTTCAGTAAAGCGCAAGTTTTGAATATAATCAACGATACGCTCTAACCCTGCAAATATTGCATACCCATTTTGAAACGGCAGCTTACGAAAATAAACTTCAAAAATTGCCTTCCGCTCTGCCAGACCCTGACGCCAATATGTCTGCATCATATTGATCTGATAAGCATCAGTATGCAATGTATAACTGTCGTCTGGATATAATTTAACCATTTCTTTCCTCTTCATTAATCAATTGTTTTTCCGAAAAATTTTTAGCGGATTTGACTACATGAGTTTAATTTTATCACTTTTGAGCCAAAACACCAATCTAACTGCTATAATAATAACAAATCCTTAGATTTAGATGAGGTATATCATGCAAAATAATTTTGAAACTGTAAATGTTTTGGGGCTTGATTTTATCAAAGCCACCCAAACTGAATTTTTGGAACAACTAAAACGCGATAGCCAAACTAAAGCTGATCGTTTTATCGTGACCGCTAACCCTGAGATCGTCTTAGCGGCCAAAGATGACCCGACCTACGCTAAAACGATCCGCAGTGCTGACTACATCACGGCTGACGGGATCGGGATCATCAAAGGAGCTAAGATCTTAGGTGATCCGTTGCCCGAGCGTGTAACAGGCTATGATACATTAGTGGCTTTGTTAGCCTTTGCCAATAAACATCAAAAAAGAGTCTTTTTCCTCGGTGCTAAACCAGCTGTCCTAGAAAAAGTTTTAGCTAAAGTAAAAACTTCCTATCCTGACCTAAAGATCGCAGGGAGTTGTGATGGTTATTTCAAAGATGAAGCTAAAGTAGCCCGCCAGATCGAACAAGCCCGCCCTGATTTTGTCTTTGTAGCCCTCGGCTTTCCCAAGCAAGAATTCTTTATCGCTAAATACCGCAAGCTAGCACCTGCTATTTGGATGGGGGTCGGTGGAAGCTTTGATGTTTTGTCGGGTCAAACAAAGCGTGCCCCTAAATGGTGGATCGATCATCATCTCGAATGGGCTTATCGCTTATTAAAAGAACCAAGCCGTTTCATCCGGATGCTCGCTTTGCCTAAATATCTTTTATTAGTCTATCGCAAAAAAATTTTTGGTCGTTGATCAACAAGCCGTTGTTTAACGGCTTATTTTTTTCTATAATGGAAACTGCATTTATAAAAATCAAGGATAACTTGGACTGGTTCGCAAACTTCCCAGGATAAAAAACCAAGGATCTCATTAAGGAGGTTGGAAATTATGGATGCAACAACAACTCAAAAAGTTATCATTGACTGTGACCCTGGTATTGATGATAGCCTAGCTTTAATGTTAGCTTTGGCTTCACCTGAGCTCGAAATTCTCGGGATCACTACGGTCGCAGGCAATGTCCCTTCAGATCTAGGTGCTAAAAATGCACTCAAAATTTTAAATCATTGTCATCGTTTAGACATTCCCGTCTATTGTGGAGCTTCTAAGCCACTTAAACGTACCTATGTCAGTGCCCAAGATACCCATGGGGCTGATGGTTTAGGTGAGAGTAAGCTCCCTGAAGTCTCTCATTCATATCATTTAGGGGCCAGTGATTTTATCAATCAAACGCTCTACAATGAACCTGATTTAACGATCATCGCTTTAGGTCCACTAACCAACATCGCACAAGCTCATCAAAAAGCGCCCGCAGCCTGGAAAAATTGTGGTCGCTTGGTTTCTATGGGTGGAAATTTCAAAAGTTTTGGCAATTGCTCACCAGTTGCTGAATATAACTACTGGTGCGATCCTGATGCAGCAGCCTACTGTTTTGATAACTTACCTTTAAAGATCGAGATGGTCGGACTCGATGTGACTCGTAAAATGTTATTTACCCCTAATATTTTGGAATTGATCCGCCAAACACGGCCTAAAGAAGCTGACTTCATTCAAAAAATAACCCGCTTTTATTTTGATTTTCATTGGCAATACGAAAAAGTTATCGGTTGCGTCATCAATGATCCGTTGGCTGTCGCCTATACACTTTGTCCCGAACTTTGCCAAGGCTTTGCGGCTCACACTAAGATCGCAACAACTGGGCTTGCACTGGGACAAAGTATCGTTGATGAAAAAAACTTTTGGCAAGCTCCAGCTAACAGTTTCGTATTGACTCAAGTAAATGCTTTAGCAGCTATGAAATTATTTTTAAGCCGTGCCTGTGGCTTAGATCCTGATATGCTGGAACAAACACTACCTCAGATCGCTGATTTGGAGGTGCCACATGCCTAAAAGATCAACTCCACGGTACCTCACCCTATGTGCCTTAGGGATCACTTTGAATATCATTGGGAGTAACTTAGCGCTGTTTTTACACCTACCACTTTATCTCGACACGTTAGGGACTATGTTATGTGCCGCCTTGCTCGGCCCAACTGCGGGTCTACTAGTTGGGGGCAGTACGGCATTATTAGTTGGAATGACGACTGATGTTTTTTCTATATATTATTCACCGATCCAATTGCTGATCGGTCTGATAGTTGGGTTTATCTTCAAATATCGTACTCCCACTAAAATTTGGCAACTTTTTTTGGCCGCTCTCTTGATCTCCTTACCAGGAACTTTAGCTAGTACTGCGATCACCTATTTTTTATTTAATGGGATCACTAGCTCTGGTTCAAGCATGTTCGTTCAGATCCTAAGTGGAGCAGGCGTCCATCAAGCACTGGCGATCTTTTTGGTCCAGATCAGTACTGACTACTGCGACCGCTTGTTGACCCTTTATCTCATCTGGTTGCTTTATCGCAAATTACAACCGCGTTTTTCTTTTAAAGCCTAATAAATAGCGCCCCAAGTTCAAATGAGCTTGAGGCGCTTATTTTTATTTTTCTAGATAAAATTCAAACCGTTCACCAGCATACTGCGTGCGAACGTATTCAAAAGGCCGACCATCACCTAATTTAGTGATCTGACGTAGGCGTAAGATCGCTGAACCACGTTTTAACTCGAGATACTCAGCGATCTTTTCAGAAGCCAACATCGAGCTGACCGTTTGTTGCGCATGGCCGATCGTCAAGCCATTTTCTTGCAACGTACCATAAAGTGAATTGGTGATCTGCTTGCGTTGATAATTTTTGATCAGATCATACGGTAAAGTCGCCACTTCAAAACAGATCGGAACTTCATCGGCATATCTGATCCGCTCCATCCGCAATACTTTTTGGTCAGGCCCTAATTTTAAATGCTCACTTTCACTGAGCGAAGGGGCAGTCACCAAATAAGAGACCGTCTTACTGGAAGGAGTTTTTCCTTGCGCTTCCGTCAACGCCGTAAAACTCGTGACCCCAGACATCTTTTCTTGGACTTTTTTGCGCGCTACATAAGTACCCGACCCGATCTGGCGCTCTAAGATCCCTTCTTCGACTAAAGTCTGGATCGCTTGGCGCAAGGTCATGCGACTGACACCAAACTGCACCGCCAGATCACGCTCTGATGGGATCCGATCACCGACCGCCCAACGATTGGCTTCGATCTCTTGTTTGATTTTATTGTGGATCTGAATGTAAATTGGTGAACCCATGACTACCACCTTCCATATTTAGGGTTATTTTTTGAATCGGCATCCAAAACTATAGGTCTCAACGAGATCAAGGTCATGATCAAAGACGTTAAAATCAGCGTCTTTACCCACTGCTAACACACCTTTTTGCGTCAAGCCAAATTCTTTAGCTTGATTTAAGGAAGTCATCTTGATCGCGTCTTCTAGTGAACAACCGGTAAACTTCATAATATTTACAAAAGCGTCTTTATATTGTAAAACACTTCCGGCCAAATTACCACTCTCAAGGCGAGCTTGTTTGTCTTTGACGATAACTTTTTGGCCACCTAATTCAGAGACTCCTTCAGGCATGCCCTTAGCACGCATCGAATCAGTGACTAATTCTATCTTATCTGGTCCCTTCAATTCATAGGCTAACTTGATCATATCAGGGCACACATGGAAACCGTCAGCGATCAATTCACAATAGATGTTATCTTCTAACAAAGCATGGCCCGTCACACCTGGTTCACGATGTTTGAATTCGCGTTGGGCATTATACAAATGCGTCACGTGGCTGGCACGGGAATGCTTCATCTGTTCGCGCGTCGCATTACTATGTCCGACAGAAGGAACGATTCCATGTTCAAGACAGTATTGCTCAAATTCAGGCGAAGTTTCATGCTCAGGTGCATAAGTCACCAATTTGATCATATTACCGGATAATTCGTTCCAATGATCGAATAATTTTGTATCTGGCGCTTGAATGTATTCTTCTGGTTGTGCTCCCTTAAAAACTGGTGAGACAAAAGGCCCTTCCAGATGGATACCTTGGATAACTGGATTCTTAGCTGCAGCTTCTTTGATCGCTGTCATCGCATGCGCAATATTTTCCGGTGATTGCGTCATCGTCGTTGGAAAATAAGTCGTAACACCTTCATAGACCATATCATCGACCATTTCACTCAATTCTTGGGCATTACCATCCATGGCATCAAAATTATAGCCACCGTGACTATGCACATCGATAAAACCTGGCACGATGATCTTACCTTCAACATCGATCACCTCTTGATCAGCTGGTGAAACTTGATATTCACTCATCGGACCGATCGCTTCGATCTGCTTATCAAATCGAATATAGGCGTCATCTATCTTGTTTTCTCCTGTGTAAACAACAGCATGCTTGATAACTTTGCTCATAATTGAACCCGCTTTCTTATTTTAATTACACCTTAATAGTAATAGGTATAGACCAAAATTACAAGCCTAAACGCTTATTTTCCTTGATCTTTATTGATCGTCGCATCCATGCCCTTGATCACAGCCGTCATAAAGCCAGCTTCTTCCATGGCAAGCAAGCCTGCGATCGTCGTTCCACCAGGAGAACAAACGTCATCGACTAGTTGCATTGGTGTCTTTTGATCGGCTAAAACTTTTTGCGCACTCCCCAAAACTGCTTGGGCTGCGATCTTAGTTGCTTGATCTTTTTTCAAGCCATATTTGACCCCAGCGCGCGACATTGCGTCGATGAAGAAATAAACATAAGCTGGCGAACTACCCGCTAAAGCAACAAAGGTACTGAAATCTTTTTCGGGCAAGATCTCAGTTTGACCGATCATTTCAAAGAGTCCCTTGATCCGTGCAAAATTGGTCTCCGTCACAGCAGGACTTGCATTCAAAGCCGTCATCCCAGCCGCGATCTCTGCATTGACATTTGGCATGATACGGATGATCTCTAAGTCTTCAGGTGTCAGCCCTAGCAAGTCAGCGATCTCTGCGATAGACACTCCCGTCACCATCGAAACGATGACCGGCTTTTTTTCTTGTACCGTTGCTTTGATCTCATGTAAGACCTCAGCTAACACGATTGGCTTGACCGCTAAGAAGATAATATCTGCCGTTGAAACGACTTCGGTATTGCTAGCACAAGCGTGTAGTCCATGTTCTTTAGCATATGGTTCATAACTTGCTTTGCGAGCACTGTGCAAGTAGATCTCTGCTTTTTGCCCTTGACTTAACCAACCATTGATAATTGCCCGTGCCATATTTCCGGCACCGATAAATCCTAATTTCATTTGCTCACCTGCTTTTTTAAATTAAAAAAAAGGTCACGACCTAAGTAAGTCGTGACCTATCAGTCATTGGGCTAGCTGGATTCGAACCAGCGCATGACGGTACCAAAAACCGTTGCCTTACCGCTTGGCTATAGCCCAATATGGTGGAAGGGAGTGGATTCGAACCACCGAACCCGAAGGAGCGGATTTACAGTCCGCCGCGTTTAGCCAGACTTCGCTACCCTTCCGTATTCCATATCTCATATCAGATGACTTAACGCATCCGACTTAATTATAATACCCTGTTTAGGATCAAAATGCAACACTTTTTGAAAACTTTTTTAAATAATTTTTTTCTGACCCTTTTTAAAGCTTTAAACTAATTCCCCAATAAAAAAACTGTACCGCTGATCTGAAGTGATCTGCGATACAGTCAAATGTTAATTAACGTTTTCCATTAGTTTTTTGATACGTGGTGTTAAAACTAAAAGTAATCCACCAAAGACTACGGTAACGATCCCGATCGTTCCAAAGTAAACTACTTCAGTTCCTTCATTGTAGAGACGTACGATCTGTGCGTTGAAGGCTTGGGCCACCGCATCACCTAAGAACCAAATACTCATCATTTGAGCTTGGAAAGCTTTCGGAGCTAATTTAGTCGTTACGGAAAGGCCGATCGGTGAGATCAACATTTCCCCGATGATAACTAACGCCCAACTCATGATCAACCATAATGGACTGACCTTAGCATCAGTTCCAAATAAAAGACCTGGTAACATCATCCAGATAAAGGAAGCCCCAGCAAAGAACAGACCAAAGGAGAACTTCATTGGTGATGATGGTTGTTTTTTCCCTAACTTAGTCCATAATTTAGCAAAGAATGGAACATATAACATGATGAAAAGTGGGTTCATACTTTGGAACCAACTTGATGGGAAGTTAAAGCCAAATAATGATAGACGTGTTTGTTCATTGGCAAATAATGCTAACACAACTGAGCCTTGTTCTTCGATCGACCAGAAAAGCACAGAGGCGATGAACAATGGAATATAGGCTAACACACGTGAACGTTCAACTTTATCGATCTTGTTACTTGCCAAGATCTTAACGAAGTAGTAAACCGGAATACATACCGCAAAGATCGTCAATAAGTTGATGATGTTCATGATCGTAAACATATTGAAGAGCAACATCAAAGCAATGATCAAGGCAACTAAGACAGTCCAAACAGCCGTCTTTTTACCCAAACTCTTCAATTCATCCGGTTCAAGTGGATCAGTTGGATATAAGCTTTCTTTAGAAAGATACTTCCGGCCATCGATCGAGTATTGGATCAAACCAAAGAACATCCCGATCGCTGCCAATGAAAAACCAAGGTGGAAGTTGACTTGTTGTCCCAACCAACCAACTGTTAGTGGTGCGATGAACGCCCCCATGTTGATCCCAAAGACAAAGATACTAAAACCTGAATCTCGTCTTGTATCTTCGGGAGCATATAAGCCACCGACCATTTCGGAAACATTTGGTTTAAGTAGCCCCGTCCCGATCACGATCAAAGCAATCGATAAGAAGAGAGCCATTCTGCCAAATGGGGTCGCTAAGACGATATGCCCTAACATGATCAAGACCCCACCGACAAAGACTGTTTTCCGACTGCCCCAGATACGGTCACTGACAAAGCCACCGATCACACTGGATAAGTAAACAAGCGAACCATAGATCGACATAATTGAAGCTGCTGTCGTCTTATCAAAACCAAGACCGCCTTGTGAGACGGAATAATACATATAGTAAAGTAAGATGGCACGCATACCATAGTAACTAAATCTTTCCCACATTTCTGTGAAAAAGAGCGTTGATAAACCGCGTGGATGCCCTAGAAACGTGGGCTCCTGTGTTTTATCTGTCATTTAAATTCCTCCAAACAGTGCCAAAAGACATCAATTGTTCGTTACACAATTACAATACATTGAACAAATAATAAGAAAAATGCAATGTATAACAGTACTATTATAAGTTTCAAAAAATGATACGTCAAATCAATATTAGAATAAATTTACTGAATATCCCCCCTAACTGAGAATAATTACATTATCATATCATGTTTTTTTGCATAAATAGTTAAAATAATGGATAAAAGTCGCTATTTGACTTAATTTCAAACATTTTTTCTCAAATGTCTTACTTCCCAATAATTCGTCTGAGCAAGTTAAAATATTTAAGAATTTTTCTCAGAAAACTCATGTTATTCAGATACTTAAGTGCGTTTAATACAAAAAAAGACCTAGGAATTTTCCTAGATCTCTTACCGTGTAAAACCTACTGCCGGTTGCAGGATTCGAACCTGTGACCCTCGGTTTACGATACCGATGCTCTACCAACTGAGCTAAACCGGCGAAATAATGATGACCCGTACGGGATTTGAACCCATGTTACCGCCGTGAAAGGGCGGTGTCTTAACCACTTGACCAACGGGCCATGATATAAAATCAACTCCGGCAGGCGGACTCGAACCGTCGACAGCCTGATTAACAGTCAGGTGCTCTACCAACTGAGCTATGCCGGAATAACGCGTGGCAACTTCCTACCCTCGCAAGGGGCGATCCCCTAACTACTATCGGCGTTACAAAGCTTAACTTCTGTGTTCGGAATGGGAACAGGTGTAGCCTTTGTGCTATCGCCACCACACTTTTTTGTGAGAACCTTGTTCTCTCAAAACTAGACAATATCTTTATTTCCGAAAACGCTACGTTCTTGACTTGGTTAAGTCCTCGACCGATTAGTAATGGTCCGCTCCATACGTCACCGTACTTCCACTTCCATCC
>NZ_CP047141.1:262500-357500 GCF_009933595.1 Ligilactobacillus animalis | reverse complement strand
CCCAAATCATTCAACTACTTCGTTTCTTGGTAACTCAAATGTCCAGTCCTACAACCCCAAAGAGCAAGCTCTCTGGTTTGGGCTGTTCCCTTTTCGCTCGCCGCTACTCAGGGAATCGAATTTTCTTTCTCTTCCTATGGGTACTTAGATGTTTCAGTTCCCCACGTCTACCTTCGACTGAGCTATGTATTCACTCAGTGATAACAGGTCTTTACTCCTGCTGGGTTTCCCCATTCGGAAATCTCCGGATCACAGTTTACTTACAACTCCCCGAAGCTTATCGCAGTTAGTCACGTCCTTCATCGGCTCCTAGTGCCAAGGCATCCACCATGCGCCCTTAATAACTTAACCTATATTATCTTACGATAATGGTTATGAGTTTAGCGATTAAACATTAATGTTTTAAACTCTTTAAAACGCGGTGTTCTCGGTTATTTTAATTAACAAAGAAATAAAAGATATTATCTAGTTTTCAAAGAACAAGTTTGATAACTAATGTTATCAATGGAGCTTAACGGGATCGAACCGTTGACCTCCTGCGTGCAAAGCAGGCGCTCTCCCAGCTGAGCTAAAGCCCCATGTTTTAAGAGTAAACCTCTCAAAACTAAACAAAGTTTACGATAAAGTGCAGGTTTCCGAAATTATCCTTAGAAAGGAGGTGATCCAGCCGCAGGTTCTCCTACGGCTACCTTGTTACGACTTCACCCCAATCATCTGTCCCACCTTAGACGGCTGGCTCCAAAAGGTTACCCCACCGGCTTTGGGTGTTACAAACTCTCATGGTGTGACGGGCGGTGTGTACAAGGCCCGGGAACGTATTCACCGCGGCATGCTGATCCGCGATTACTAGCGATTCCGACTTCATGTAGGCGAGTTGCAGCCTACAATCCGAACTGAGAACGGCTTTAAGAGATTTGCTAAACCTCGCGGTCTTGCGACTCGTTGTACCGTCCATTGTAGCACGTGTGTAGCCCAGGTCATAAGGGGCATGATGATTTGACGTCATCCCCACCTTCCTCCGGTTTGTCACCGGCAGTCTTGCTAGAGTGCCCAACTTAATGCTGGCAACTAACAATAAGGGTTGCGCTCGTTGCGGGACTTAACCCAACATCTCACGACACGAGCTGACGACAACCATGCACCACCTGTCATTCTGTCCCCGAAGGGAAAGTCCTATCTCTAGGATTGTCAGAAGATGTCAAGACCTGGTAAGGTTCTTCGCGTTGCTTCGAATTAAACCACATGCTCCACCGCTTGTGCGGGCCCCCGTCAATTCCTTTGAGTTTCAACCTTGCGGTCGTACTCCCCAGGCGGAATGCTTATTGCGTTAGCTGCAGCACTGAAGGGCGGAAACCCTCCAACACTTAGCATTCATCGTTTACGGCGTGGACTACCAGGGTATCTAATCCTGTTTGCTACCCACGCTTTCGAACCTCAGCGTCAGTTACAGACCAGAGAGCCGCTTTCGCCACTGGTGTTCTTCCATATATCTACGCATTTCACCGCTACACATGGAGTTCCACTCTCCTCTTCTGCACTCAAGTCTCCCAGTTTCCAATGCACTACTCCGGTTAAGCCGAAGGCTTTCACATCAGACTTAAAAGACCGCCTGCGTTCCCTTTACGCCCAATAAATCCGGATAACGCTTGCCACCTACGTATTACCGCGGCTGCTGGCACGTAGTTAGCCGTGGCTTTCTGGTTAGATACCGTCGAAACGTGAACAGTTACTCTCACGCACTTTCTTCTCTAACAACAGGGTTTTACGATCCGAAGACCTTCTTCACCCACGCGGCGTTGCTCCATCAGGCTTTCGCCCATTGTGGAAGATTCCCTACTGCTGCCTCCCGTAGGAGTTTGGGCCGTGTCTCAGTCCCAATGTGGCCGATCAACCTCTCAGTTCGGCTACGCATCATTGCCTTGGTAAGCCTTTACCTCACCAACTAGCTAATGCGCCGCGGGCCCATCCAAAAGTGGTAGCATAGCCACCTTTTACATAGTTACCATGCGGTAACTATGGTTATGCGGTATTAGCACCTGTTTCCAAGTGTTATCCCCCTCTTTTGGGCAGGTTGCCCACGTGTTACTCACCCGTTCGCCACTCAACTCTTTATCGGTGAGTGCAAGCACTCGGTGATAAAGAAGTTCCGTTCGACTTGCATGTATTAGGCACGCCGCCAGCGTTCATCCTGAGCCAGGATCAAACTCTCAATTTAAAGTTTGTGACTCTTTATTTTTACTAGCGAATTGACTTCGCAAAATGTTTATTGCTCTTATCACTTAGATAAGAGACCCTGCACATTTGCTTATCGAAACTTTGTTCAGTTTTCAAAGATCTACTCGGTTGATACAATCAACATCAATATTTTAACATATTGAATTTTCGATGTCAACAACTTTTTTAATTTTTATCTCAGTCGTTTTTTGACGACTAGATTATTTTAACAAAAACTATTGAATGATGTCAACAACTTTTTGTTTTATTTTTTCTGCTGTAACAAATCAGCTTAAATATAATATCATGATTTCCAAGATGATGTCAACATCTTTTTTATATTATATTTTTAAGCAGCTGCTCTGCATCAGCAACTTTTATAGTATAGCAAGGAATACATTTAAGCGTCAAGGACTTTTTATAAAAATTCTTTTACACCTTCATCTATCGATCACTTTCACCATTACAAAATTAACTAAACATACCCCTTCGCGCCAAACTTGTTGTTTTTTAGTAACAATATAATCCCTTTGTTCAAAAAATGGACGCGCAGTTATTGACGCATGTGTTGTGATGCATTTACCACCTAAACTTTCCAAACGCTCACATAAAGCAGTTGCTACCCCCTTTCTCAAATACCCCGGTAAAACAAATAAATGCCCGAGATATCCGTATCGATCTATCTCACCAAAACCAATTATCCTTTCTGATTCAACTGCCACTAAACTATATTTTTTCGCCAAACGCTGATGCCAAATCGCTGGCTCTGTATTACCATTTATCCAAGCATCTAGTTGTTCTTTTGAATAGTCTTTTGCATTAACAGTCTGTACTGTCGTATAAAACAACTCAGCGATCTGTTTTTGATCACCAAAGCGATATTCTCTGATCATAAATATTTTCCTTTCTTTACACATGACAAAAAATGCTGCGACTATATAGCCACAGCATTAAATATCTTATTTTTAGTTGTTTTCGATCGGACGCATCGTTGGGAATAATAAAACATCACGGATCGAAGGTGCATCTGTCAAAAGCATCACCAAACGATCGATACCGATACCTAGACCACCTGTAGGGGGCATACCATATTCCATGGCTTCGATATAGTCTTCATCGATGCCTTCTGCTTCATCGTTACCAGCTTGACGTTCTTCCACTTGTGCTTCAAAACGTTCACGTTGATCGATCGGATCATTTAATTCGGTAAAGGCATTAGCATATTCGCTACCTAAGATAAACAATTCAAAGCGATCAGTGAAACGTGGATCCTTAACATTCTTCTTAGCTAACGGTGAAATTTCGACTGGATGGCCGTAAACAAATGTTGGGTCAACGATCTTATCTTCACAGAATTGTTCGAAGAATTCGTTGATGATGTGACCGACTTTCCAGTATTGTTCATAGTGAACACCATGCTCATCAGCCAAAGCCCGAGCTTGTTCTAAAGTCATTTCTTCCCAGAAATCGACACCAGTATATTCTTTGATGATATCGACCATGTGCACGCGCTTAAATGGCTTATCAAAATCGACATCTTTACCTTGATAGTTCACGATGTTGTTATTTGATACTACTGAAGCAGCAGCTTTGAAGATACCTTCTGTTTCATCCATAACGTCTTCAAAGTCAAAGTATGCAGCATAAGATTCAAGCATTGTAAATTCTGGATTATGGCGTGTATCGATACCTTCATTTCTAAAGACACGACCGATCTCATACACACGTTCCATCCCACCAACGATCAAACGCTTCAAGTGCAATTCAAGGGCGATCCGAAGATATAATTCGATATCTAAAGCATTGTGGTGAGTGATAAATGGACGTGCAGCAGCACCACCAGCTTGGGTATGTAACACTGGTGTTTCCACTTCCAAGAAGCCTTCGCCGTCTAAATAGCGACGAATAGCTGAAATGATCCGGCTACGGTTCACAAAACGATCGTAGCTTTCTTTGTTAGAGATCAAGTCCAAGTAACGTTGACGATAGATCTGTTCTACGTCTTGAAGACCATGCCACTTGTCTGGTAATGGACGCAAAGCTTTGGATAAGAAAGTCAATTCTGTCACTTTGATCGTCAATTCACCCATATCAGTCTTGATAACGTGACCCTTGATACCTAAGAAATCACCCAGATCTGAGCGTTTGAAGATGTGATACATATCTTCGCCCACTTCATCTTTACGGATATAAAGTTGCATTCTGCCAGTGCGGTCTTGTAGATCAGCAAAGCCTACCTTACCTTTACCACGCTTAGCTACCATACGGCCAGCGATCGTTGCTGTGATCTCCAAGCCATTTAATTCATCTTTGTCCATTTCACCATACTTATCATGCAAGTCTTGGTTCATTGAATCACGTTCAAACCGATGACCAAAGGGATCGATACCTTCTGCGCGCAATTCTTGCATCTTTTCACGACGTACACGCAATTGGTCATTCATGTTTTGTTGGTTACCCATTTAAAAATCCTCGCCTTTCTTTAGAGTGTGAGAAAAGGTGGTGCCTTTTCGAACACGTTTCATCTTTACTATTTTTTAATTATAGCATACTCAAAAGTCATAATTAACGCCGAATTGGTTGAGCGATCATATCAGCCAAGAAATTATCAAAGATCTCTTGCATTTCTTGCTCTGTATCAGCTGAATTCAAAGCAGCTTTGGTTCTGGCTGAACGTGGGATCCCCTTAAGATAGTAAGCCGCCTGGGATCTAAACTCTTTTGGCCCCACGACTTCACCCTTAGCTTCAACTAAACGATGCAAGTGCTCTTTAGCCACTGCGATCTTTTCAGCTGGTTTTGGTTCTTCTAATAATTCACCAGTCTCTAGGTAATGTGTCGTTTGCTTAACGATCCATGGATTACCTAAAGCCGCCCGTCCGATCATCACGGCGTCAGCACCAACTTCATCCAACATCGTCTTAGCATCTTGAGGCGTGCGAACATCCCCATTACCGATAAATGGGATCTTCGTCAACTTATTAGCTACTTCATGCAATAGCTCCCAGTCTGCATGACCTGAGTAAAGTTGTTTTCTTGTCCGACCATGCATCGCTAATGCACTAGCCCCAGCTTCTTGCGCTGCCAATGCATTTTCGACCGCCAAAATATGGTCCTCATCCCAACCAGTCCGCATTTTTACGGTAACTGGTTTTTCAACGGATGACGAAACGGCTTTGACCATCTCATATACTTTATCCGGATCAAGTAACCATCTTGCCCCAGCATCGGTCTTAGTAACTTTAGGCACAGGGCAACCCATATTGATGTCAATAATATCAGTATTGGTATTTTCCGCCACAAACTGAGCTGCTTCGACCAAAGTTTCCTTGCTTCCACCAAAGATCTGCACACTTGCTGGATGTTCACTTGGATCGACAAATAACATCTCAAGTGTCTTTTTGTTACGGAAATGGATCCCTTTATCCGAGATCATTTCACATACGACCATACCTGCACCAAATTCCTTACAGATCATCCGAAAGGCCACATTGGTCACCCCAGCCATTGGGGCTACCACAACTTGGTTTGGGATCGTGATATCTCCAATTTTCCATTCCATGGATCAATTTCACCTCATAAAATCATTCTTTACTTCGTTTGTAGATAATAGCACACTTTTATTTAAACGACTACTTTTCTTTTGCATTTTTTACGATCTCACGCAATTCAGCTTCGGAAAAATGGTATTCGCGATTGCAAAAATGACATAAAGCAGTTGCGCCGTGATCTTTCTTGATCATCTCTTCAATATCTGCTTCCGGTAGGCTGGCCATCGCTTGCGCAAAACGGTCCTTAGAGCAATCACATTCATACGCTACCGGCATCTTATCCAAGATCTCAACATTTTCTTCGTCAAATAATTTGACTAAGATATCTTCTGGAGTCAAGCCTTCACGCATCATTTCCGAAACTAGCGGTAAGTCTTTTAAACGTTCTTCCAGTTTAGTTAAAACTTCATCCGTTGCTCCCGGCATAACTTGGATCAAAAAGCCGCCAGCTGTTTGGATCGTGTTATCATCATTGACAAAAACTGACAACCCAACGGCTGATGGGATCTGTTCGGATTTAGCCAAATAATACGTGAAATCTTCACCCAATTCACCCGACACAAGCGGTACTTGTCCGGTAAATGGTTCTTTTAAACCCAAGTCTTTAGTAACTGATAGGAAACCTGTCGTTCCGACCGCACCTTTAACATCGATCTTGTGCTTATCGTTCAATGGTAAATGGATATGTGGGTATTGGACGTAGCCTTTGACCGTTCCATTGGCATTACCATCAACGACGATCGCGCCCAATGGTCCATCACCATTGACTTTCACTGTCATCTTACCTTCACCCTTTAATGAAGCTTCCGATAATAGTAAAGTTGCGACTAATGTTCGACCTAAAGCTGCAGAAGCCGCACTCCAAGTATCATGATATTCTTGTGCTTGGCGAACTGTTTGAGTTGCATCGACCGCATACGCACGTAATTGCCCATCGTAGGCTAAACTTTTAACTAAATAATCAGACATTTGATTCACCTATTCCTTTATCTTTTTCAACAAACAAGGAGGAAGCAAGCGGGCGGCACATAGGCCAACTTACTTCCTCCTATTAAAATTTATTCCACCACTCGCTCAAAGACTAATCTTTATCCGAGTCTGTGTCTTTTTTATCCTTTTTTGGATAGAAGACTGTGGTTTTATTTTTATCAGCAGTTGCATCTTTTTCACTTGGGAAAGATGTCGTTTCATCGGCTGCTTTGTTTTCACGTTTAGCAGCTTCTTTGCGTTCCAAAGCTTCTTTTGATTCTTCAAAAGTCGTAGCTGTTGCTTTTTCACTTGGGAACTCATCTTCATTTTGTGCCGGCATCTTACCAGTTTTATATAAGCTCAAAATTTGCTTTTCATCAAGTGTTTCGTATTCAAGCAAGGCTTTTGCGATGACTTCATGCTGTTCTTTATGCTCTTCGATGATCTTCTTAGCCAAGGCCATCCCTTCTTCGGATAAGCGTTTGACTTCTTCATCGATCGCATTAGCTGTATTGATCGAGAAGGCTGATTGACCAGGCACAGCATCCCCAGCAAACATGCCACTTTGACCTTCATATTGGACAGGACCTAATTGATCGCTCATCCCGTATTCGGTCACCATTGCACGTGCCAATTGAGTTGCTTGTTGGAAGTCATTGGAAGCCCCAGAGGATTGTTGCCCAAAGATAAGCTCTTCAGCAGCACGTCCCCCCATCAAGCCAGCAATTTGTTCTTGCATGTCTTTCTTGGAAAGCAACATTTGATCTTCTTTTGGTAACATGATCGCATAACCACCAGCACGACCACGTGGAACGATCGTAACTTTGTGAACGACCCGTGCATCGTTTAAGACCAGACCAACGATCGTATGTCCAGCTTCGTGGTAAGCCACGGTCTCGCGTTCTTTCTTACTGATGACGCGATCACGTTTAGCTGGACCAGCGATCACGCGGTCTTCAGCTTCATCGATATCTGAGGCATCGATCGCTTTTTTGTTGCGTCGAGCAGCCAATAAAGCAGCTTCGTTGAGCAAGTTTTCAAGGTCAGCCCCGACAAAGCCCGGTGTTTGCTTAGCGATCATCTTAAGATCGACATCTTTAGCAAGTGGCTTGTTCTTGGCATGGACTTTCAAGATCGCTTCACGGCCCTTAACATCAGGTCGACCAACTAAGATCTTGCGGTCAAAACGTCCTGGACGAAGCAAGGCAGGGTCCAAAACATCAGAACGGTTCGTAGCGGCCATCACGATGACACCTTCATCACCTTCGAAACCATCCATTTCAACTAACAATTGGTTCAAGGTTTGTTCACGTTCATCGTGACCGCCCCCCATACCATTACCACGCCGACGACCGACAGCATCGATCTCATCGATAAAGATGATGGCTGGCGCACTCTTCTTGGCGTTTTCAAACAGATCACGCACACGACTAGCCCCGACACCGACAAACATTTCCACGAAGTCAGAACCAGAGATCGAGAAGAATGGCACTCCCGCTTCACCAGCGACTGCTTTGGCTAGCAATGTCTTACCAGTTCCGGGAGGTCCTTCGAGTAACACACCGGATGGGATCCGTGCACCCAAAGAAAGGAATTTACGTGGGTCGCGCAAGAATTCGACTACTTCGACTAATTCTTGCTTTTCTTCTTCGGCCCCAGCTACGTCAGAGAAGCGAACTTTGTTGTTCTTCTTTTCAACTGGCTTAGCTTTGGATTTACCAAAGTTCATCACCCCACGACCATTGCCACCGCCTTGACCAGCTTGTCCCATCATCATGTAGAAGAAGAAGATAAAGAAGACAAGCGGCAAGACGTAGATCAAGAGTTGGACCCAGATACTGCTGGATTCCTCTTCTTTAGCGCCATATTTGACTTTATTCTTAGTAGCATAGCTTTCGATCTGCTTAACTAAGGTATCATTGGTCAACACATTGGTCGTAAAGGTCGACACTTTAGTAGAGGTACCCGCAATACCTGTTAGGCCACCAGTCTTTTCCACATTAGCTGGTTTTTTGTAGGTACCTGTGATGCGGTAGGTACTACCTGCTGGTTGCATTGTGAAATCTTTGACATTGTTTTTCTTCAATTCGGTAATGAATTGGCTTGATTGAATCTGTTGTGATTGAGCACCGCCACGATTACCAACAAAGTAATAGAGCGCACCCATAATGCCAAGGAAGATCACAATGTAAAATAGACTATTCTTCACTAGTCCATTTTTGTTATTATTCATGGAGTTCCTCCTTTTAGGTAAATTTCATAAAATTTAAAGCTATCGAACCAATAATATCATATTTGACTAATATTGACTATTAATTGTTCTCGTAAACTTCTGGTTTCAAAATACCTACGTAAGGCAAGTTACGGTAATGTCCGATGTAATCTAGACCATAGCCGACCACGAATTCATTTGGCACTTCAAAGCCCACATAATCTGGCACGACAGATTTCACCCGACGCTCAGGCTTATCTAATAAAGTACAGATCTTAACCGAAGCTGCATTTCTGTGTTTGAGCAATTCTACTAACCGTTCCAAAGTGCGACCGGTATCGATGATATCTTCGACGATCAAAATATGACGATCTTTGACTGAAACATCTAAGTCCTTGATGATCTTAACTTCACCGGATGATTCAGTTGCATCACCATAGCTAGATACGTCCATAAAATCAAGTTCACAGTACGTGTCGATCTCACGTACGATATCGGCCATAAATAAGATCGCACCCTTCAAAACGCAGATCACGAGCGGATTTTTATCCTTCATGTCGGCGGTGATCTGTGCCCCTAATTTTTGGGCAACGGCTTGAATATCTTCTTTGCTGTATAAAATTTCTTTGATGTCGTTATTCATCATCTTTTACCTCTCTTCGCAAAACTATTATGTATTGCATTTTAGCATTTACGAGCCGTGGTGACAAATCAGTTTTTTTCACTTTAACGACCCATAAAATGTTTCCATCCTTGGCTGCAACTAACCACAGACGCTCACGTTTAGTTTTCGCTATTTTTCGATCGATCAAGATCTGCTTTATTTTTTGAGTTCCGATCTTAGTTTTCATACGATCGCCGGGGCGCCGGTGACGCAAAAGAAATGGTGCCTCCGCTTCAGACACAGCTAAGACCTCATCACCTGGGCGCGGGCGGTAGGCATCTTTAAAAAAGAGCCCGACTTTTTCTGTATCAGATATCCATTGCCACTCGCCTAATGACAAAGATCGCTGAAGCTCTAAGTTCTCACTTGGCAAAAGATGATCAGCGATCCAGAAATGATGGTATTCTTTGACCAAAAAATATCCTTGGCCCAGATTGAGTTGTCCCTGTGGCTTAGTAGTGTTATTTAGCAAACGGCTGGCTTGAGCCAATTTTTTTTCCGATAATTCTAGCTGTTGCTGGCAAAAAAGTTGGCGCAAAAGCTGATTTTGCCAAGGTAAGTCCAACGTTTGCCACTGCTCTAAGGCATAACTCCCATCATCTTGGCGTAATTTAGCCAATTTTTCTTTACTCGCTTCATCGGCTAAGCTAAGAACTTCACTCAACTGCGTAGCGTAACTTTCAACATGCGCTAAAAATTGCGGGTTTTCTTGCTTTAATTGTGGAATAACGTGATGTCGCAAACGATTTCTCAAATAGTCATCGTGTTCATTAGTCTCATCCTCAAAATAAGTAATGTTTTGTTCCTGAACTAAGTGTAACAATTGTGCTTTGGTAAAGCCCAACAACGGACGGAGCAACTCGGCTCGAGCTCCAAATTTACGTCTGCTTTTGATCCCCGTCAGTTGCGCCAGATCGCCCCCACGCAATAACTTCATCAAAAAGGTCTCGGCTTGATCATCAGCGTGATGTGCCGTCAATAAGTACTTGATCTTTTGTTTTTTTAGCACAGTTGCAAAAAATCCATACCGCATTTTGCGGGCTTTTTCTTCCAGTCCAGTCTGTGGATGTTCAGCTACAGCCCAAGTCTTGGTAAATAGAGGATACCCGTATTCTTGGCAATAGCGTTGGATAAATTCTGTCTCAGCTTTACTTTGATCGCGTAATTGATGATCGACATACGCCACATTGATCTGCGGACGTATCGCTACCGGCAAATGCGCTAACAGCCACAATAATGCCATCGAATCTGCTCCCGTCGAGACCGCCACTAAGACTTTTTCTTTAGCTGAGAGCTTTAAATTTTGCCACTGTAAGTCAAACTGCTGTTTTGTCGCTTGCATAAAATACCTCCTTTAAAGCACTAAAGGACCGTGACAAAATGCCACAGTCCTTTTATATATTAGCTACGGCGCCCGCCACGGCCACCGCGCTTACCTTCCGTATTCCGTTTCAAAGAGGTCAAGCGTTCATCGCTTTCTTTTAAGAAACCAGCCAATAAAGAGTCGAAGTCTTTCTTTTTGTTTTCAGTTTTGCGAGGTGCAAAGGAACGACCCTTGCCCGCATTACCGTTATTTCTGTGATTATTTCCCTTACCATTGTTCCGGAAGTCGCCTTCACGTTGGTTGCGCTCTTCTTTGGTATTTTTCCCAAGCTCTTTTTGAACATTGTCGCTTGCTTTTCTGATCGATAAACTGATCTTACCATCTTCACCGACCGAAAGCACTTTGACCGTTACTTTATCCCCTACTGTCAACACATCATGGATATCCTTGACAAAATTATTTGAAACTTCACTGATATGCACCAAGCCAGTTTTTTTATCCCCTAAATCCACAAAAGCACCAAAATTAGTGATCCCTGATACTTTGCCGTTGACTTTTTCTCCGACTTCAATTGACATAAAAAAATTTTTCCTCCTAGAAAGTTCTAATAAAACACCCCTAAGTATATCACGATACTAGTGGTTTAACCAAAAAAATTTATTTTTCCGAATCCAAGACACTTTTAGCCTTATCATCGGGCAAATTATAGATCGTTTCATTGTCGCGAGAATAGTAATATTTCTCCCGGATCAACTTCTCTAAATATTCATCATCATTTAGCTGCTTTACCCGCAGTTTCAAGCTAGAATTGTCTTTTTTTACCTTATCAAGTTTTTTTTGAGCAGTTGTCGTCTGTTGCTTGACCGTATGTGCTTGCCACAAGTTGCGTCCGACTTGGACTAGACAAACAACGGTCACGACCGCCGCGATCACTGCAAACAAACGCATTATGACTTTGTGTTGCAGATAACGCCGATTTTTGGCGACCATCCGCTTTTTGGCAGCTGTTTTTTCCCGATAAAAATCATTATTCATGACTTTGATCTTTTGTTTATCTTCTTTCATCAGTTAGACCTCACCAAATCATCCAAAACCGTTACATATTTACGACGATTATAACAAACTTGGTGTTAAAGATTCAATTTAGAGCCTAAAATCTTCCTTATATTCTTCACTGATGATCTCGTACATGCCCTTAGCCTCATCTTTTTTGGTCGTATCCTTTAATTCTAGAACTTTCAAAGTCAAAGTTTTATTTCCAAAATTGATCACTAAAGTATCGCCGGTTACCACATCACTAGCGGACTTAGCGACTTTGTCATTGATCGTGATCCGGCCTTGGTCGGCGATCTGTTTTGCCACACTGCGCCGTTTGATCACACGTGAAACTTTTAAATATTTATCTAATCTCATAAGATTCCCTCTTTTCTGATAATTTTTTGCCAAACTTTCAAGATCTTTTTGCCTCCTGGTAACATGAGCCATTCGCGGACACTAAATAATTTGAACGCTAAGGCACACCCTAAAAAGACCAGCGCCCCTAAAAAGGCTCCTCCAAGTGACATGACGAGCGTATCGCTACGCTCATTACCGATAAAATGTATATAGCTCATGGTAAATATCCGCACACTGATCAGCATCACTGTGATCGCTAAGCCTAACTTGAGCCAAAAATGTCCTTCATTGAACAACCCTTTGACGATCTCAGGGCTAAACAACAGGATAAAGACTAGCGCAAAAACCAAGCTAAGCACGGTCGCAACACTGGCGCCCATGATATTCATGCGCCCGACCAACCAGATATTTAGCACGAATTTTAGAACTAAAGCGCCCAGCAGACCGACCACCGTGATCAAAAACTGATTCAAACTCTGCAAGATCGAGTTATAAGTCCCGATCAAAGTGATAAAGATCACGCTGACCACATAAACGGCCAATTCGGCGCTCAAATTAGCATCTCCAAACAGTAAAGTGTTGATCTGCGGCATCAAAACGACCATCCCAAAGCAAGCCGCCACTGAGATCGCCGCACTGACACGCAACATAACTTGCGCGATCCGACGAAATTCGGCGTATTTACGCTTTTGCAACGCTTGACTCAATGTCGGTAAGAGCGTTGAAGAAAAACCGATCGCAAGGACCATGCCTAACTGTAATAACGGTTGGGCCCGATCATAGATCCCTTTTAGATCTTTAGCCGCTGCGGCTGGGATCCCGTTGTGCAATAATCCGCGTACGAGCGTAAAAGAATCGATCAACTGCAATAAGACCATCGTCGAAGCAAACAAACAGATGATCAAACCATCGCTAAAGAGTTTTTCGATTAGATAAAGGTAACTGAATTTAGGGGCAGCCGTTTTTTTGAAAAACTTTTTAGCATAAAATTTGATAAAACTCAAACAGGCAACTACTGCCCCCGCACTAGAGGCCAACATCGCAACGGACCCCATCTGGTATAAGGACCAGTCAAAAAGCGTAAAGGCCCATGCTGCCAAGATGATCATCCCGACCCGCATGAATTGCTCAGTCACCTGTGAGATCGCAGTCGGGAGCATATCAAATGTCCCTTGATAATATCCCCGTCCGACCGCCAAAAATGGCATGAACAAAAACATCCAAGCTACACTTTTGATCAAAACTGTCAGCTGTGGATCTCCCATCAAAAGTGCAATAAATGGGGCAAATACCCGCAGTCCGACAAAGATCGCGCCCGAAAAAACGCACAAGATCAAAAATACCTGTTGAACTAAGCGCAGTTTGGCCGCTTCATCGCGTTGTTCAGCAACTAATTTAGAAATGTAGACCGGAAAGCCAGTCAAGGCAAAAGCAACGCCGATCCCATAGAGCGGATAGACCTGCTGATAGACATAAAAACCAGTATTTCCAACAATATTTTCAAAGGGGATCCGATAGACCGCACTTAAGATCTTAGCGATCAACGACGCGATCGAAAGGATCAAAGCCCCTTTCATCGTCTTTTTGACTTGCTCATTTTTCATCTACGGTTTCCTCGATCTGTGGTTTGTTATCGATCTCAGCCATTAAATTAAAACATAATTTTTGGAGCTTAGCCAAGAGTTCTGGTTGCTGTGCTGGTTGCAAAGTCAACTTGATAGCTGTCTTTTTGTCGGTCGTTTCAAAAGTCGCATCGAGTCCAGCTGCATCCAACGCTTTGAGCATCATCGGGGCATTGAATTTTTTCACCCCTACAGGTGCAAAATCCAACGTGAGCTTAGCTGCACTAGTTTGAGTGATATTAGCCAATAATGCGTGATCAGCATATAGCTTCAACAATCCAACTTCTAGTAGATTAGCTACCTCAACGGGATATTCACCGAAACGATCGATGAGGTCTTCTTTGATCTCTTCATATTGTTCTTTATTTTCCAATTGATGGATCCGCTTATAAAGCTCGATCTTTTGGCGCGGATCTTCGATATAACTTTGGGGTAGATAAGCTTCCAACGAAAGATCGATCTGACAATCCGTGTGCAACTTAGGCTTAAGGCCGCGTTTCTTAGCGACTGCTTCATTTAACATCTGCGTGTACAACTCATAGCCAACTGAATCGATAAAGCCATGTTGTTGCTTACCTAATAAATTACCTGCACCCCGGATCGAGAGGTCACGCATCGCGATCTTAAACCCTGAACCTAATTCGGTAAAATCCTTGATCGCTTCAAGGCGTTTTTCGCTCACTTCCGTTAAAACTTTATCGGGTTCATACATAAAATAAGCATAGGCAACACGATTCGACCGTCCGACCCGTCCGCGTAATTGATAGAGCTGAGCTAGCCCCATCCGATCAGCATTTTCCACAAAAAGCGTATTGGCATTGGGGATATCGACCCCCGTTTCGATGATCGTTGTCGTCACTAACACGTCGTATTGGCCTGCGATAAAGTCCATCAAGATCCCTTCCAATTGGGTCTCTGTCATTTGACCGTGGATATAAGCGATCTTAGCTTCGGGCACTAAGCTCTGTAGCTCGTCGACCTTTTTTTCAATATCATCGACTCGGTTGTGCAAGAAAAATACTTGCCCCCCGCGTGCCATCTCACGTTTGATCCCATCCACGATCACCCCGTAATTTTGTTCCATCACATAAGTCTGGATCGGATAACGATTCATCGGCGCGGTCTCGATCACCGATAGATCCCGCACACCTAACATCGACATATTCAATGTCCGCGGGATCGGTGTAGCTGTCAGTGTCAAAACATCAACAGTTGACTTGAGTTCTTTTAGCCGCTCTTTATGCTTGACCCCAAAGCGTTGTTCTTCATCGATGATCAACAAGCCCAGATCAGCAAATTTAACGTCTTTAGACAATAAACGGTGTGTGCCAACAACGGCATCACACTCGCCACTTTTTAGCTTAGCCAAAGTTTCATCGACCTGCTTTTTAGTGCTAAACCGTGATAAGACACCGATATTAACAGGAAAACCTTCAAACCGTGCCTGCATGGTTTCAAAATGTTGTTGCGCCAAAACAGTTGTCGGCGCTAAAAAGGCGACTTGTTTGCCGTCTTCGATCGCCTTAAAGGCTGCCCGTAAAGCAACTTCGGTCTTGCCATAGCCCACATCCCCGATCAACAAGCGATCCATCGGGCGTTCTTTTTGCATATCGGCTTTGATCTCTTTAGCACTCCGCAACTGATCAGGTGTTTCTGAAAAAGGAAAAGCCGCTTCAAATTCCCGTTGGTAACTATCATCTGGGGGAAAGGCATGACCTTTATTGGATTCACGTTGTGCATACAATTCGACCAGTTCATCGGCAATGTCTTCGATCTTAGCCGCAACTTTACTCTTGGTCTTGGCCCATTTGTTACTACCTAACTTGTTGATCCGCGGTGTCTTGCCTTCCGCTGACACATATTTTTGGATCCGATCGAGCTGAGAGACTGGGATGAAGAGCTGGGCATCCTCTTGGTAAACGATCGTCATATAGTCTTGGTGTTTACCACCGACTTCTAAAGTCTGCATTCCCATGAAACGCCCGATCCCATGGTTGACGTGAACGATATAATCGCCTTTTTTCAGATCGGTATAGCTCTTCAAACGTTCCGCGTTACTCATCGTTTGGCGTTTAGGTTGTTTGTGTGAGCGTTTAGCAAAGAGTTCTTGTTCAGTCAAAACGACTAATTTTAATTCAGGTAATTCAAACCCACTATTCAACTGACCTAAAGCGATCTGCACTTGACCAGGCTGGATATCATCGATCGATCCTAATAAAGACGTGATCCCAAAATCGGCTAACGTTTGATGGAGCTTTTCTTGGCGTTCTTTAGTGCCGACCAGCAAGACAACGGTTTGACCGCCTTCTTTCCAGCGCATGGCTTCGGCTTTTAGCAGTGGCATTTGGCCAAAGAACTGCTGGACCATGCGCGCTTTGATGTCTAAATGCTGCACAAAACGCATCCGCCCCATCCCTTTAGGAAAGGCAGCTAAAAAGTTTTTAGGCTGTTTGAGCTTCTTTTCTAAAGAACTCAATTCGTGACCTAAAACAGCATTCGCAAGCAATTGTTGTTTTTCCAACTGCTCAACGATCCAATTTTGTTCTTCTTGAACTAGTTGTTTTTCTTTTTCACGCAAACGCGGGTAGTCATCAAAAAACACTTCACCATTTGGAGCTAAATAATCGAATAAACTGAGCTTTTCAGGATAGATATACTCAACTAAACTCAGATCTTTAGCACTTAATTCACCCTTTAAAAAGTCATCGATCTTAGCTGAAAAATTCTTATCCAGTTGCTCTTTTGTTTCTTTAGCTAGATTAGTGGAAGCTTTTTTAACGGCTTCATCTAAAGCCAACGCTGCTTTTTCCAAACGTTCCTTATCAAAAATAAGATCAGTCGCTGGTAAGATCTGCACCTGTTCAATATTTTCCAAACTGCGCTGATCGGCCGCATCAAAAATCCGCAATGAATCTAACTGGGTATCAAAAAAATCTGCCCGGAGCGGATCTGACATATTTAAAGGAAAGATATCTAAGATCGAGCCCCGCAATGCAAAGTCACCAGGGCGTTCAACTTGCTTTTGACGCGTATAGCCCATTTGCCCTAACAACTGCACTAGTTCAGCTAATTCATAGTCTTGACCAACGACCAATTCTAACTGGCTCTTTTGCCAAAGTTCGACTGGAGGTAAAAAGCGCCGTAACCCTGACATTGAAGTCACGATCAGCTTTTTTTCCCGCTTGGCTAAAGCTTCCAACGCTAAAACTCGTTGCGCTTTAAATTCAGGTGAACTCGTTGCCATTTCTGACGCTAGCATCTCTTCGACAGGAAACAACAAAACATCAGCTGGATCTAAGAGGTTTTCAAGATCATCAGCTAACTGTTGGGCCCGATACAAGTCATCACAGACGATCAATTTGGGGCCTGCATTTTCTAAGAACAGCTCGGCTAAAAAAAGCGTCTTGGCCGAGCCAGTCAGTCCCGTGATCAAATGACGTCCCGGTTCTTTTTGTGACCACTCTTTGACTTCTGGAAGACTCTGGAAGGCTTCCTTTAGTTTCATCTTCATGGCGTATCCTTTCTTACTTGTTACGGTTGAATTTATTCATCACTTGCGCAAAATCATCAGTCTTGACCCACTCTTCTAACGCTGCTACTGCATCAGCAGCTCCTAGATCGAAGTTTTCTCGTTGTTCTGGCGTGAAGCGACCTAAGACCCAATCAACGACTTTAGTTTGCTTCGGATGATCGATCCCCACCCGTAAACGGTCGAATTGTTGGGTACCTAAATGGGCGATCAAACTCTTGATCCCATTATGTCCCCCAGCCGAGCCTTTTTGCCGCAACCGTAAACGACCACAATCAAGATCCATATCATCATAGACGATGATCACATCATCAAGATCTAAGTCGTAATAATCCACGATCTGGCGAACTGCGCGACCCGATTCATTCATATAAGTAGTCGGTTTAGCCAACAAAACTTTTTGGCCCCCGACCATACCATCAGCTAGTTGAGCATCAAATTTTTCCTTATTAAAGGAAAGACCATTCGCATCTGCAAAGCGATCAACGATCATAAAGCCCGTATTATGACGGGTATTTTCATATTGACGACCAATATTACCTAATCCTACGATCAATTTCATCTTTAAATTCAAAACCTTTCACATATAAAAGAAAATTTACATTACCAAAAAAAATGCACACTGTTTAAACCGTACTTGGGCACAGTTAAGCGTACATCTAGCATTGAAGCGCCTAAAAATACGCTTCCAACAATTGATTTAATTTCACTAAGTATACCACACTTTGCGATTTCTACTGAAAAAAACTTACAAACTCTTGAAAACTTTGCGCCATTTACTGAAAAACATGTTATACTTATGGAGTATCAATTAAGTTACTTAAGAAAGGATGAATTACTGTGTCAAAAACACAAAATCATCAAAAAGTTATTTTAGTCGGTGACGGCGCTGTTGGTTCTAGCTATGCATATGCAATGGCTTTACAAGGTATTGCTGAAGAATTCGGTATCGTTGACGTTGTTAAAGAACGTACTGAAGGTGACGCATTAGACTTGATCGATGCTACAGGTTACACATATCCTAAGAAGATCTACTCTGCAGAATACTCTGACTGCAAAGACGCAGACTTAGTTGTTATCACTGCAGGTGCTCCTCAAAAGCCTGGTGAAACTCGTCTTGACCTTGTTAACAAGAACTTACGCATCTTGTCATCAATCGTTAAACCAGTTGTTGATTCTGGCTTTAACGGTATCTTCTTGGTTGCTGCTAACCCAGTTGATATCTTGACATACGCAACATGGAAGTTCTCTGGCTTCCCAACAGAACGCGTTTTAGGTTCAGGTACATCCTTGGATACAGCACGTCTTCGTGTTGCTATGGCTGACCTTACAGGCATCAAGGATCCTCGTTCTATGCACGCATACATCATGGGTGAACACGGTGACTCCGAATTTGCTGCTTACTCAGCTGCAACGATCGGTGCTGTTCCATTCTTGGATTGGGTAAAAGCTAACAACATCTCTCAAGAAACTCTTGATAAGATGGAAGATGACGTTAGAAATAAAGCTTACGAAATCATCAGCAAGAAAGGTGCTACATTCTACGGTGTTGCTGCTGCTCTTGCACGTATTTCTAAAGCTATCTTACGTGACGAAGATACAGTATTGCCAATCTCCGCATACATGGATGGTCAATACGGCTTAAACGACATCTACATTGGTACACCTGCTGTAGTTAATGCTGATGGTGTTAAGCAAGTTATCGAAGTTCCTTTGAACGAAAAAGAAATGAAGCAAATGCAAGAATCTGCTAAGACTTTGAAAGAAGTTCTTACAAACGGTTTGAAGAGCTTAGAAGACTAATCTCTTAGCATTTTGCTCAAAGCAGTCGAGGTCTTGACCTCGGCTGCTTTTTTTATTCCCCGCGTCCTGTGGTAAAATGAACGTGAAAGGTGTGAGTTAAAATGTTTAAAACACAGATCAATGCAGATGTCCCGATCAATGAAGGTTCAGGACAGATCGTTACCGAGTTACCATTTGTTCCCCACAAAGGTGACTTTATCATGGTCGGCGATGAACAAACTCAATGGGAAGTTGTCAGCAGCACCTTTATCGTGCATGATAAGTTCCATCCTAAAAAAGATTTTGTCGATCTCGTCGTGAAAGTAAAACAAGTTTGATTTTTTAAGGCTGGTCTCGACCGGCCTTTTTGCTTGAAATAGAACATTTTGCAAAATTTTGCACATTTATTCAATTTTTAGCTTCCATTATTTGTTTTTTATGTTATTATGTATTAGGATATTATGAAAACAAAATGAAAGCCGAGGAGATATTTATGCTACTGAAAACATTGATCAAACCTAAAAAAGATCTCGTTACAGTTAAAGAAGATATCACACTGGAAGAAGCCCTAACAGTGCTCGAAGATTCCGGTTACCGTTGTGTACCGATCTTGGATGAAACTGGCAAGATCTTCCGGGGAAATATCTATAAGATGCATATTTACCGCCACAAATCTCGTGGAGGTGATATGAGCCTACCCGTGACCCATTTGTTAAAGAACGCTAACAAGTTTATCCCAATCGATTCAGCCTTCTTTAATGTATTTTTCTCGATCAAAGACCTTCCATATATTACGGTTTTAGATGAAAATAATTTCTTCTATGGTATCTTGACACATACGCGTTTGTTAGATATGTTGACCCAATCTTGGAATTTCAATGTCGGTAGCTATGTTTTGACCGTTGTCTCCTCAGGTGAACGCGGTGATCTAGTCGATATGGCTAAGATCATCACTAAATACACTTCGATTGCAAGTTGTATCACACTTGATGTGCAACAGGGCGAATTAGTCCGCCGTACATTATTTACCCTGCCATCCGATGTTTCACATGAGAAATTGGAACGGATCGTGGCAAGCTTAGAGCGCAAGAATTTCAAGGTCCCTGAGATCGAAGACTTACAAGCCTAATACCTTTATCCCCCTACTTATCGTTAAGTGGGGGGATATTTCTTATCACTAAAGTTATGTAACAACTTACAGTGAGTATGTTAAAATGTTTATAACTATACCTCTTAACGAAAGGAATGAGCCATATTGGCCGAAAAACTTTATACGACTCAAGAGCTTGCCGATAATGTCGGTGTCAGTCGGTCAACGATCTACCGCTTTTTAAAAGTCAATCAGATCCAACCAGTTGAAATAAATGGACGCTCTAAACTTTACAGCAAAGATACCTTAAAACAAGCAAGGCGCGAATTACTTTTACCAAGTACTAGCAAAAAAACTACCCTTGCGACTGAAGCTAAACACCTTGATCAATTACAACACCAACTCGAATTGATCAACGAACAGTTACGGGAAAAAGACCGCCAGATCGCAGAATTACACCAACTGATCGATCATCAACAAAAATTGACTCTTTCCGCCACGAAACAGTTAAACGATCTGTTAGCTCTGCAGGAGACCGATCCTGATGCCATCAAGATCGCAGCGGCTGAAGTTCAACGTCAATTACCCGAAAATAGCCAAGCCCAACAGATCTTATATCCGACCCAAGGTGTCAGCTATAAAACGACTAATGCGATCAGCACTGAAGAAAAGAAACCTAAAAAGCGGGGCTTCTTTAGCTGGTTTCGTCGCAACAAGCGCAGTTAGGCATGAAACAAAAGAAAACCTTTTTAGCACTTATCGCTTCATTTAATCTTGCTGCTAACTACGCTCATCCGATCACCCCAGCTTATTTCAAGCTACTCGGACTCGATAGTGCCATGTTTGGCTATGCTTTTTCCGTGATGTCGTTGGGGATGTTTCTTGGCTCACCTTTCTTTGGAAAATTAGCTGAGAGTTTTCAATCTAAAGTCTTGATGGCTTGGGGATGCTTAGGTTACTCATTAGCCCAAGTCCTCTTTGCGATCGGACACACCCCAGCGCTCATCTTATGGGGGCGCTTATTGGCGGGATTTGCCTGTGGAGCCTTTTTTGTTGGCGCTTTGAATTATATCGCCAATACCTCCACGGCTAAAGAACGAGGAGCAAATTTGACCTTAAATGCTGCCGTTCAAACCGTCTTTGGCGCCCTGGGCTACTTTGTCGGCGGGATGCTTGGGACATACGATCTTTATTGGGCCTTTGCGCTCCAGATCGGGCAACTCTTTTTCACAGGTGTCGCCTTTTATCTATTGCTAGGTCCAGATCTTACCGCCCAAAAAGCCCCAGATTTCAAAGAAGCGGTCCGCAGTTTGAACTTTTTTAGTAGCTTTTCAACCAAAGATACTCAGCTCTCACGGGCACTTTGGATCTTATTAGGCGTTTCAGCTCTGACCTTTTTAGGCTATACCTCCTTTGATCAAAGCTTCAACTATTACTTAAAAGACGTCTTTGATCTGGCAACGAGCTATAACGGTAGCTTTAAGGGGGCAGTCGGGTTGATCTCACTTGTAGCTACGATGACGTTAGGAATGTATTTAGTCAAACGGACCGACCTCAATAAAAGCACGACTTATATTTTGTTCATCTGTGCTTTCTTTATGGGAGCGGTCTGCTTAGCCCCTGGTTTGAGCAGCTTTTTTGCCTTAAATCTGATCTTTTACGGTTTCTATGCTATCAGTGTGCCGATGGTCCAAGACCTGATCACCAAACAAGCTACGCCAACGACCCAAGGGACTGTTCTTGGTTTTTATCAAGCTTCCCAATCATTTGGCCGGATCATCGGAGCTTTTGTCGCTGGGCTTTTATATGACGTCAATGTTTTAGGCCCATTCATTCTAGGTAGTCTGGCTTTTCTAATTGCAGCTATCGGTGTTAAAATATATCAAAAATAGCAGTATGTCCAGATTTGGGCACACTGCTATCTTATTATCAAGAGGTGTTATTATGATCCGTGAAATCAATCACGACCCTAAATTTTTAAGTCAAAAAGCTGTTCCAGCTACGCCAACAGACGATCAGATCGTCGCTGACTTGCTCGATACGTTACAAGCTAATCAAGCACGTTGCGTTGGCATGGCAGCTAATATGATCGGTGAAAACAAACAGATCATCGTCTGTCAGATGGGACCGCTAGCTTTTCCGATGCTAAATCCTAAGATCATCAAAAAAGCGCGACCCTATCAAACAACAGAAGGCTGTCTTTCACTTACAACGACAACGGAGACGACACGCTATGACTTGATCACAGTCCAATACTTTGATCGGACCTTTACCAAGCAAAAGCAAGAATTCCAAGGTTTCATTGCCCAGATCATCCAACATGAGATCGATCATCTAAATGGGATCTTGATCTAGTTTTTAGCTTGATTCTTAGCTGAAAAGACCGGAAATTCACTTGAATCGCCATAATCTAAAGCTTTTAAGTGTTTCAAAGTATCCATATCAGCTTCGGAGATCACAAAATCAACTTTGGCATTATCTGCCATGTGTTCAGGATCAGCTGTTTTTGGCAATGGTACTGTGCCTAGTTGTAAAGCGTATCGGATACAAAGTTGCGGGATACTTACGTTATATTTAGCGGCTAACTGTTCGATCGTCTTGTCTTCAAAAGCCTTTCCATGTGCGATCGGTGAATAAGCTTCAACTAAGATATCCTGTTTTTGGCAATAATCTAATAACTCAAACGGTGTATTGCCTGCGTGCACTAGTAATTGATCGACCATCGGCATGATCTCACCATTTTCGATCAGATTTTCTAAATCGCTTTGTAAGAAATTAGATACCCCGATCGCCCGAACTTTACCAGCACGATAAGCATCTTCCAGCGCACGCCAAGCTTCTAGATTACCTGCATAAAATGGATCTTGACCGCGGAAATCTTGCCACGGTTGGGGACTATGGATCAACATCAGATCAAGATAGTCCAAACCCATTTTATTCAGCGTTTCATCGATCGCCCGTGTGGCCCCAGCATGATCTTTGATCTCAGCAGCTAACTTAGATGTTACGAAAAGATCTTCACGTGCGATCCCACAAGTAGCGATCCCCTCGCCTACGCCACGTTCATTTCCATAGGCTTGGGCTGTATCAAAATGTCGATAACCGATATTCACCGCTTCGTTGACCGCTAAAGCGACATCTTGGTCATCGATAAACCATGTCCCTAAACCCAACTTAGGGATCTTGACCCCATTACTCAATGTATATGTTTCGTCTAAAATCATTTTCTTGCCTCCATTTTTATAACTATCTTTAGTTTAGGCTTTGTGGCTGAAAATGTTAAATACTTAGTCTGTATGCTATTCTATTTCATTTTTGCATACTAGAAAGGAATGTCACATATGATCACGATCGGTGCAACTACTTGGAGCGAACATAAAGCTCTGATCACTGAAGACCGCCCTGTTACACTGGCAGAGTATGCGGCAAATTTTCCTGTTGTTGAAGTCGATACTTTCTTTTATGGAATCCCCCGTATAAGTACCGTCAAAAATTGGCAAGCACAAGTCCCACCAACCTTTCAATTCGTCGTTAAAGCTCACCGGTCGATGACAGGCCATGTTGATAAAAAAGCTAATTTGACCGAATTGAAAGAAACTTTTGCCAACTTCAAACTTGCGGTAGCTCCATTGGTAGCGACTGGCCAATTGAAGACGGTCTTATTTCAATTTCCACCGTACTTTATCCCCACGAAAAAAAGCATCAACTATCTACGCCAGATCAGAGCTTGGTTGCCCGAGTTGCCATTATGCTTAGAATTTCGCAATCAAGCTTGGTTTCAGCCTAAGACGCTCCCGTCATTAGTTACCTTTTGTCGCCAAGAGCGCTTTACTTTGACCGCAGCTGATGAACCGCATCAAACTGAGGCCTCAGTGCCATTTTATCCCGTGGTAACGACGCCCGACTTGATGTTTTGGCGTTTACACGGCCGTAACCAACAAGGCTGGCTCAAAAAAGGTCCCAATTGGCGTAAGGAACGAACTCTTTATCGCTACGATCACGCTGAACTTGAGCAGTTCAAACAAACTCTTACCGGTCTACAAAACGATGTCAAAGAGATCTGCATCATCTTTAACAATAATTCCGCGGGCGATGCAGTCCCTAACGCTCTGGCTTTAAAAGAGCTGTTGGGGATCGACTTTGATGGGCTAGGACCACCACCGCCGACCCAATTGAATCTGATCTAGCTAAAAAAGATAGCCCCAACCAGGCTATCTTTTTTAGTATTTAACGTAATGTAAGTCTACGATCCCGTTATAAGTCTTTGTTTGAAGCAATTTCAATTTCTGCGGTGGGGCTATTTGATCAAAAAGTCTGATCCCATCACCTAAAACGATCGGCATGATAGATAGGTAATACTCATCGATCAGATCGCTTTGCAGTGCTTGCTTGACTAAATTGGCCCCGCCACATAACCAGATCTTTTTACCCGGATGTTGTTGCAAGCGTGCAAGCAACTCTGGTAATGCTTCTTTTACAAAACCTATCTCTGGTCGAGCTTTGATCTCTCGATGTGTCAGGACATAAGTTTGCATCCCGGAATACGGCCAATCATTCGGTGAAAGTTGCGTACTCACCTGTTCATAGGTCTTATATCCCATTATCACCGTATCAACATCTTGGATAAACTCACTGTACACATCTGGCATCGGCTGATCAGCCACTTGACCACCTAACCAGTCGACACTACCTTCCTTGTCTGCGATATATCCATCTAAACTTTGTGCGATAAATAAACTAACTTTACGCAATTCATTATTCCCCCGTGCTTGTTCGAGCATTATCCATACGGCACTCCCCGCTTTTGCTCACACTCTATCTAAATATATCTTCTTTAGATCTGCTACCTGCGACTTGGTCAAGGCTAATTCGTTGTGCAAATAATTTTCTAACGAACCATATTCACGCTGCATCACGTTCATCGCAGTCTCTAAATATGTCTCATTGACTGAACCTAACGCACGCAGATTAGTCAAATAGATCTCTTGACCTGTCTTTGGTAATTGACGCTTGGCTAATTGCTTTTCTTGCCAAGGGGCTAAATACTTGTTTGAAGCTAAATAATCACGTTTGATCGTCGCTTCATCGACCCCTAATGCCGTCAAAAGATAGATCGCACCCATTCCCGTACGATCTTTACCCGCGGAACAGTGGAACAGCACCGAACGACCTTCATCACTGTTTTCCAACAAGACATCAAAGAAATGCCGGTACGCTTTCTTCGCACTGTCAGTCAATACGATATCATGGTAAGCCCGTAACATATTGTTGAAACCAGCTTGCGGATCGGTGAAAAATTGCTTTGCTCGCTGATCTTTGGCAGTACTCTTGGTCTCATCTTCTGGAAATACCGGTGCAAAATGGTAAGTTGCACCCGTGGGAACTTTATCCGGCGCATTTTCTTGTTCTTCCGATGAAAGAAAATCAACATCATGACGCAAACCATACTCCGCTAAAAAATCAACGTCTTTAGGCGATAAATTGCCCAAAGAAGCGGCGCGGATCACCTTATTTGCCTTGATCTGATGTCCATCTTTAGTCCGATAGCCACCCAGATCTCTAAAATTAACACCCTGCTCTAGTGGTAATAAAACTGGCATGCTCTCACCTTCCTAATTGTCTTTACTGCCACTATACTTGGGTTTTGGTTTTATTTCAATCTTTGTGTCTTTTTTCGCGTTCCTTACGCAAAACTTCTAACACCCACCGCATCGAATAACCGTAGCGCCGTGCTAACTCACTTGCGTTTTCACCGTTGTACTCCGCCACGATCTTTTGCGCCACTTTTTTAGGATCGTAGAGACGCATCGGAAACGTATAGGATAGCCCCCGATAAGTTTCGTGGAGCTTATACGCATTCTCCAACCCGATCAGGTCGGCTAACTCCTGATAAAATTCATTTAACAATTCTTTATCTACTTCATCTGTCATTTTGTTATCCTCACTTTATTTTTCCTTGCAGATTACAAGGTAGTTTTCATTTGACATCTTCTATTATCTAGGGTTACATAGACATATATTGTCATTTAAAAAAAGAAGGTGTTTTTATGTCATCTAGCGCAACTCGCTTACTAGATATCTATCACAAATTGCTCAATGGAGCCTCGATCACCAAAGACGAATTTGCCCAAAAATACGAAGTAGATCCCCGTACGATCCAGCGTGATCTAGCGGATATCCGGCTCTTCTTGGAAGAATACCGCCCAGATGCCAAACTAAAATACAGTCACAGTACTAAAGGCTTTCACTTAGCGGGGCAAAATAATACACTGGGCAAAGCCGAGACCTTGGCATTATGTAAGATCCTCCTTGCCAGTCGTGCTTTTACGAAAAAAGAGACCGATCATCTTTTAGGAGCTCTAAACGATAACCTGACACCAGCTGAACAAAAAGAATTGAACTGGATCATCAAAAATGAACAGAGTAATTACGTCGAACTCCAACATACCAAAGCACTACTTCAGATATTGTGGGAATTTTCCAACTATATCGTTAAACATCGGCTCTTAAATATTGTATATACTAGACAAGATAAAAAACAAGTAACACACACTATTCTGCCCAAAGCGATCATTTTTTCAGATTATTACTTTTACGTTGTCGCATACAGCCAAGATGCCGAACAAGATCGCTTTTTCCGGCTAGATCGGGTCATCGACTACACTCCACTCGAGAAAAAAGCAGGACACTCACAAAATTTACGCTATGAAGATGGGAAATTACGCCAAAATATCCAATTCATGACCCCAGGCGAACTGATCACGATCACCTTTGAATTCTCCGGGACCGTCGAAGCAGCCTTAGATCGTTTTCCTAACTCCAAAGTCATTAAAAAATTAGCCGATTCCGTTGTGATCGAAGCTGAAACGATCGATCAAGGTGCAATGATGTGGCTTTTAAGTCAAGGTAAACGCGTTAAAGTCTTAAGTCCAGCTGATTTCAAAGCTAGAATGGAACAAGAGATCAAAGAGATGCTCCAAAATTATACTACTTAACAAAAAGAGCCTGGATCTAGGCTCTTTTTTGTTCACTGAATTTAAAATAAACTTGCGCCAACAATTCGGCTAAGAAAAAGCCCATCGCTAAAGCCCCGGCGATCATCCCCGCTTCTACTAAAAAGCGTAAGGCCAACTCATCATTTTTAAAAGCAAAATAATAGACCGCACGATAAGCCTGCCCCCCGGGAACTAGTGGTACTAAACTCGGGACATTGAACAAGATCATCGGCTTTTGCTTGATACGTGCTGCGATCACCGAACAAATGCCGATCACGACCGCCGCAACTAGATTAGCTAAGACCATCCCAGTGTGACCAAGATATAAGAATTTATATGTCATCCAGCCTAAGACTCCGATCAACCCACAGACATTCAAAGCTGAACGCGGAATATTCAAGGTGACTGCAAAGCCGACTGTAGCTAGATAACTGAAAATGACGTGAATCACGATTGTTGTTAGATCCATCTTAATTTTCCTTTCTAAAAGAAGCGTAAAACACACGCGATGCCCATTCCGATCGCAACAGCGGTCAACAAGGCTTCCGTCGCCCGGGCGATCCCACTTAGGATATGCCCCGCCAACAGATCACGTACCGCATTGGTCAACGGGACCCCCGGAACTAACGGCATAACGCTTCCGATGATCACGATACTATAGTTTTTAGCCAAGCCGTATTTGACACTCAAGACTGCCAAGGCACCGATCGCTAAAGCGGCCACAAATTCACTCGCAAATTTAACTTTAAAACGCGTGTTGACCACATAGAACAGATAATAGCCTAAAGCACTGATCACAAAGGTCGGCAAAAAATCTTGCCATGAACCGTTATACATGATCTCTAAGGTCGCACCCACAATGCCCGCCGCTAACACTAACCACCGCAACTTGAAATCAGGGGTCGTCTGATCAAGCGTCGTCAGATAATCATAGACTTCCTTTAAAGTTTTGGTCTTAGCTTGATAAGCCCGGGAGATATCATTGACCCGGGCGATCCGCTCGAGATCGATCCGGCGCTTTTCGATCGCAATGACTTGTGCATTGGCTCCCTTGATCGACATCATGATCCCCGTCGTCGTTTCAAAGATATCGGGTTCCGTGACACCTGAATTCTTAGCGATCCGCTTTAAAGTGTCATCGATCCGTGCCATGTCAGCTCCATTTTCGATCATGATCTTCCCCGCTAACAGCGTCGTTTCGATAATTAGATCCTTATCTTCCATGATTTCCCCCCTAGTTTACTTAATTGCATTATATAGCTATCATTTTAACATTTTAGTTCCCAAAATTACGATCATTTACCATCACAATTCGTTATAAACACCTAAAATTATTAATATTTCATTACATAAAATATAATTTTATATTAAAAATATCTATATTTTACTAAGAATTTATGCTATATTTAGCTTAATCTAAAAAAAGGAAGTGACTTGCATGGGACACAATTATGAAGAAAAGCGCCGTTATAAATTATATAAAGCTAAGAAAAGATGGGTAAGTGCTGCGATCATTACCGCTTCAGGGGCTCTCTTATTCTTAGGGGCACCGAGCGCCTTAGCCGATGAAGCAGTTACAACTGCAGTAACTACCACAGCTGAAAATGGACAACAAACGACCCAAACGCAGCCTGAAGCTGACCAAAGCCTACAGACACCAGCCACTGAGACCACCACAACTGAGACAACACAAGCAGCTGACAGTGAAACACCAGCTCCAACGACTCAAGCTGACCATGAGAAGGGGAACGTGGAAGGCGCTTGGGATCAAGGCTACCGCGGTCAAGGGATGGTCGTAGCCGTGATCGACTCTGGTGCTGATACGACGCATAAAGATTTTCAACAAGCACCGACAGACCCTAAACTTTCCCAAGATGATGCCAAAGCCAAGATCAATGAGCTCGGCTATGGTAGTTATGCATCTGAAAAATTCCCGTTCGTCTATAACTATGCTTCAAAAAGCAATGACTGGATCAAAGATGATGGCCCCGGCGCTTCCCAACACGGACAACACGTGGCTGGGATCATCGGAGCTGATGGGCGTCCAAATGGGGATGAAAAATATGCCGTTGGGGTCGCACCTGAAAGTCAAATTTTAGCTTTACGGGTCTTTAACGATCAATTTGCCGACGAAAATACTGATGATATCGCCCAAGCTATTTACGATGCTGTCAATTTAGGCGCTAACGTTATCCAAATGTCACTAGGCCAAGGGGTCGCTGCCTCAGATCTAAATGATGTTGAACAAAAAGCGGTCCAATATGCGATCGACCACGGTGTCTTTGTTTCGATCTCAGCCTCAAATAACGGACATGCCGGCAGTATCGATGCTCCAGATATTCCCTACTCACCAGGTGGAGCAAACGGATCTTTTGAACCATTTTCAAGTAGTACAGTCGCTAATCCTGGGGCTTCACGCAATGCTTTGACAGTTGCCGCCGCAAACTCTGGGCAAGGTGCTGATGCTAACATGGCTGACTTTTCTTCTTGGGGTCCAATGCAAGACTTCACTTTGAAACCAGACATCTCCGCGCCTGGGGTCCAGATCGTTTCAACGGGAAATGACGATGGCTATAAGACAATGAGCGGGACTTCGATGGCGGGTCCGTTTGCTGCGGGCTCAGCTGCCTTAGTGATGCAAAAATTACAAAAGGAAACGTCACTCAAAAACGCTGAGCTTGTTCAAGCGACTAAAGCTTTATTGATGAACACCTCACAACCATTACTGGACGCAATGTCAGGTGTAGTGGTCTCACCACGACGCCAAGGTGCTGGCCAGATCAACGTTGGCGCTGCCGTTTCATCACCCGTTTATATCACGGCTGATGATGGAACAAGTTCGCTTTCCTTGCGCCAGATCGGGACAAATACGAAATTCAACTTGACCTTTACCAACTTGAGTAACGTCGATCAGACTTATACTTTCGATGACCTTGGTGGTGGTTTCACCGAAAAACGCGATGACTCTACTGGCTATTATTATGAAGAACAATTGCCTGGTGCGCGCGTAAATGGTGCTAACAAAGTCGTAGTCAAAGCTGGCCAAACATTGACTGTTTCTTATACTTTAGATCTAGATGGTGTTACACCAGATCAATTAGTCGAAGGCTGGCTCCGCTTTACCGGTGATAACGGGCAAAGCACCTTAGTCGTTCCTTTCCTCGGCTACTTTGGGGATATGACTAGTGAAGAAGTTTTAGACAAAAAAGCTAATGATGCCACAAACGTTTACGGTGGTAACTACTTTGTCAACGAACACAATTACCCACGTGGGATCGCTGATGAAGAATCGTTGAAGAAATTAGTCAACTTAGACGGTGATTACAACTGGCAACAAGTGGCTAAGCTCTATCAAGATGGTAAAGTGGCCTTCTCACCAAATAATGATAATAAGAGTGATCTCTTAAAACCAGTCGCCTTTGTTAAACAAAACTTGCAAGCCTTAAAAGTCGTTGTTTTGGATCAAAATGGTAAAGTTGTCCGGGTCGTTGCCGATGAAAAAGGCTTAGATAAATCATTTTACCAATCCGACCGTAACCAAGATGTGAGTTTATCGGTCTCCATGCGAAATGATCCCAACACCTTTGATTGGGACGGAATGGTCTATAATGACAAGACTGGTGAATCTGAAGTGGCTTCCGATGGACAATATACTTACCGCTTTGTTGCCACGCTCTACAATGATGGACAAAAGAAAGTCCAAACGGCTGATTACCCGATCATCATCGATACAACAGCTCCAACGATCAGCAACTATAAATTAACGCTCGACACTGCTGCTGATAAACCAAGTGGTCATTTGAGCTTTGATTTTTCCGATACGGGAGCAGGCTTTACTGACTATTCCTATGCTGTAGTTCAGATCAATGGTAAGCTCTTTGGTCACAAACTAAATGAAGGTGCTTCAAAATTCAATGATGAAGCGAAGTTAAGCGGGACTGCTAACTTTGAATTGAGCCCAGAAGAATTAGCCGCCTTTACCGCAGCTCAAAACCAAGTCACCGTCATGGTCGCTGATACTGCCGATAATGTAGGTCTCTTTACCAGCGAAGTTGCAGGTTTAACAACTACTTCCCAAACGGTCAATGTTTGGAATGCCGTTGATGGACTAGGCTTTGATAAAGATAGCAAATTCTATGATGCTAAAACTAACAGCTATACTCTAGTTGGTGGGACGACCCAACCATTCTATTACAATGGCCAGTTAGTTGAACCAAAAGCTGACTCAACTTACAGCTTAAATGTCAACGCTGACGTTGAAAAAGTCGTCTTCACTGCTGATCAAGCTGGTAAAGATGTCTTATTGACCCTAAATACGGCAACACCAAAAGCTGCCTTTGCTTGGCAAAAAGCGCACACGACTGAACAAAGCTTTGGGATCGACTTAGATACCGTCACAACTAATGATCCAGAACATGTCTTTGTCTATGCTGCTGTCACAGCCGGTAATGGGGTCAAAGCCTTTGCCCGTGACTACTTCACCGGAGATGTCTATGAAGCAAGTATCAAAGATGGCTTAGCGACTTTTGAAGTCAAAGTCAAAAATTCAAGTCGCCGGACTGTCTTATTAGGCTGGACGGAAGTAGCGGGACCGACCTTTAATGTAGTTCAAACTACAGCTTCTGATAAAGCTTATCTCGGAGTCGATGCGCGGCCAAGTAACCAACCACAGCGGTATAACTTCGCTAATGTTGATGAATTACAGACTGATCTAGTCCAAGAAAAGGCTGATCCAACTACTTTAGGTGCTCCAGGTGCGCTCCCAGGGCATGCTTTGAGCGACCTAACGACCCGAAGCGAACCTAACTCAGAGATCAGTTTTGACTACCTTGAAGATAACAACTACAACTGGATCGGCGCTCAAGCGATCGCTGATGGGGTTTATGATCCTAAGGCACAAACCTTCCATGTGACTGGTAAAGTTAGCCCAGATGTGGTGCAATTGATCATGTTAGGTAATAGCGCTGATGAACAAGATCCACAAAATCACGTTTCATTCAACGAAGATGGGACTTTTGGCTTTGAATTCAACATCAAGCCGACCGAACAACGTCCACTTGCCTATATCTACACCACAAAAGATGGTCAAAAGACACGTGGAACAGTTCAAGTCATCTTGGATACAGTCTTACCAACACTCGAATTCGAAAATGTCGCTAACTACGATTTTGATGGTGAAAATTATTACGTTTACACTAACGAACCAAACTTCACGATCAAAGGAACCGCCCACGACAATCTTGACGGTTACCGTTTCTTCTTCAACGGGGATAACGAATTCCGTGAATTCCACCATTCAGGTATCAATCACGGTGGCAATCCATATGCTCCTTACGGCTTTGAAAGAAGCTTTGTCCTAAATGATGAAAATGGTGAGACAAAACACGTCTATACGCTCGATGTGCTCGATGTGACTGGTAATCACACGACCCGGAAGTTCTATGTCTACTACCAACCTAAATCAGAGGTCCCAGCAGCCGTAGATGTTGAGCGCAACCATGCCGATGCATTCGTCGAACAATATCCAGAGACGAGCCTTCTATTCTTTGATCCAGCGACCCAAAGCTTCAAAGAGCTCGATCCAGAGGAATTCCATCCAGATGGCCTCTATAGCTTAGTCAATAAATATGGCAATGTGGTGGCTGTGATGAACGTCTACACTGGCGATTTCGAAAAAGAATTCGAAGATTTAGAAAAGCAAGAACAGGAAAAACAAAAGCAAGAGCAAGAACGACACGATCAAAATGATCAAGGTACTAAAGAAGATCAAGCTGCAAACCAAGATCAAGAAAAAGAAAATACTGGAGCTGGCTTTGGTAAAGATAACACTACCGGTTCAGGCACAGACCAAAAACAAGTTACAGCAGCTAACAAACAAGTTGCTCCTGTGCTCCAAGATAACGCCAAAACGCCTGCTACACCAGCAACTACTGACCTACCACAAACAGGTGAAGCAAAACATCAAGCTTCGATCTTAGGTCTCTTAGCGCTAGGTTTAGCTAGTCTCTTTACTCTAGTTGGTTTTGATCGTAAAAAAGAAACCAAATAACAACTAAATAACACAAAAATGCCACTCAGGATAACTATTATCCTTGAGTGGCATTTTTATGTGGCGTCTAAATGGAGACCCGATCAATATTTAAACAGTTCCTTACTGGCTTTGGTGTCATCTTCTTGGATATTTTTAGCTACTTTCAATAAGTTCTTGCTAAAATCAGCTGTCTTAGTCCGATATTGTTGGACCTGCTGGAGATTTTGAGCAGCTTGCTCCGTATCCCAGAGCCGTTCTTTAGTATACGGTGCGATCATTTCTTCGATCTCGGCATCAGATAAATGCTTTCTGAGCGCATAAGCACCTTGCGCGATCTCTTGGGCAAGACTTGTGATCTCATCTTCGAGCTCTTGTTGGGCATTCTTAAAAATAGTCGCATATTCTTCGCCGACATCACGTGCTTTAGTCGCTACTGTCTGGGCTAATTCTTCTTGCAACGCGATCTTTTGGCTCCCACTGGCCGTCGTCAGCTGTTGTTGTAAACTAGTTACCTTACCTTGCCACTGACTAGCGAGTTTGGCTTCATTCACGATCGCTTGGTATTCCTGTTGAAACTTGGCGTACAAAGCCCCATCACTCAACAAAAGTGACAATAATTTTCCCGAAGAAACATTAGCCCCCGTGCTTTTAACGAGCCGATCTAAATATTTATCGATCAAGTGTGAAATTTTGATCCCAGCTGCAAAAATATAGCTATGTTCGTTTAAATTAGCTTCTTTTAGCGTGCCATCAGCATTGATCTGATACTGCCCAAAGTCATGACTTGAGCCGTACTTAGCATTAAAATCAAATGTTGTCGTAAATGATTTTGGCAATAGATAATGGACTTTCCCGATCTCATCGACATCTTTTTTGTTCCGATTCAACATCGAAACGATATCAAAAGCGTTGACGTAATATTCGATCTTGCCCTGCTCTTCTAGGGTTTGAATGTTGGCTTGCGCTTGTTTAGACATTTTATTGATGCTTTCCCGAGCATCTGGTCCTTGAAACAACACGATCTTATCTAATTTAGCGATATCTTCTTTGGGCAAATTAGCCACGGCTTGGATCGAGACCATCGTTCCTAACGAATGACCGGTGACCGCCATCGTAGCATTAGGAGCTTTCTTGCGCAATTCACTTATCTTGACCTGCATCGCTTTATTAGCAAGCTTTGCCTGGGGGATATAGGCATTGAATAAGGTAAATGAGCCGTTGTTGCTCACCCAATCATTCAAAGTATTCAAGCTCATCCCGTCACTGCCCCGAGTCGCAAAATATGTATGCTTAGTCGCACTATTTAACTTTGGGGTGTCCGTCACGTAATAAGAGTTATATCCAGCCTTTTCATCAGTCAGCAGACCTTTTTGATACGTTTTTTCGTCACCAAACAAACTTTTTTCCTTTATTGTCTCAAGTTTATCGGGCTGGAGGTAGACCTTACCACCATTGGGTAAATTTTTACCACCATTAATTTTATTTCCATTTTCATCAATTGTATTTTTAGAATAGTCAATATATACACTTCCATCAGTACTTTTATACTTATGAAATGCAATAGGCCGATTTATATAAGAACTTTGAACTAAATTTGCATACATGTTATTAAAATTTTCCAATTCATTCATACAACTCTCCCCCTACTCTGAACGAATTAAAACTTGTCATATTCTCAATAACTGGTAAGTTGCTCTTTTCGTCTATCGCAAATTGTAAATAAAAACTTGAGTTATAAATATTATTGAATTTCCCGTCTATTGTGAGTGCCTTTCCAGCTCCCATAGGAGTTCCATTACCTTTAGTTTCAACTTCAACACTATTCCAATTATATTGAACTGTTTTAATTCTTGGATTTTGAGCCTTTATATAACTAGTCATCTCTTTTTCATGCGCCTTCAAAAAAGCTATCTGGCGCTCTTTTTGCGCTTCTTGTCTCATTTCGACCACTTTCTTTGTTCCTCCTATTCCAGCTAATACTAAAAGAGTCATGATAAGTACTAGAACCACTCTTTTCTTCTGCATGATTTTTCTCCTATAAAATTTTTTCTTTTACTGTCTCGAGTTTATCGGGTTGGAGGTAGACCTCGCTTGCATCATTACCATAGGCGTCTTTGGCATGGGGAAATACAAATGAAGCATACTTCTTGTCAGATATTTCCTTACTTTGCGATTTTGACAATTTCGTAAAGTTCATCCCTTCTTCACGTCCTATGTATGCTCCCTTAGCTAAATTTATATAGATATTATTTGTTTCTTTTAAATCGCTCATAATGTGTTTCCTCTCAATTGACTATCTAATATTTTTTATTTTGGAAGGTCTGTTGATATCATCAGGTATTATATATATTTCAAACCCATCTAGTTCCTTACTATTATTAAAAATACTTACTTCAATTCCCAACATTTTTGGGCTAAATGCCATACTACGAACTACCCTTATTGATTCCCAATCATATTTAATATCTGTAATGTCGTAATCTTTTATAATCACATACCTACTTTGTTTTTTCACATATTCCGTCATCTCTTGTTCATGTGCCTTTAAAAAAGCTATCTGGCGCTCTTTTTGTGCTTCTTGTCTCATTTCGACCACTTTCTTCGTTCCTCCTATTGCAGCTAGTACTAAAAAGATCGCGATAAGCACTAGAACTACTCTTTTCTTTTGCATGATTTTTCTCCTATAAAATTTTTTGATGCGTTTTTTCTTTTATTATCTCGAGTTTGTCGGAGTGAAGTTAGATATTGCTTGCGTCATTGCCATAAGCGTCTTGAGTATGGGAGGATTGTGAATGGAACTGAATCACCCGATGCTAAAATATCTTGTTTCCATTTTTTTAATACATCATTTGAGAAACTTTTATTCTTCTCTACATACGCACTTTGTCACACTCATTCCCCCGTATACGAATTTTCAATGATCGTTCCTGTTGTCCACATATCGTAAATTCTGGTTAGTTCTTTATCAGTATCCACGACCAAAGTATTCTTCTCGTTATAGTAATTTTCTTCTTTTGTTTTCTTCTCATCGATAGCATCAAATTTTATAGACAGGGTCGGTCTGGAAAATGCCATGCTCTGCTTTCTTTCTACTGTGTTCCAGTAATATTTCACCTTAATATCATCACTACTATTTTTTTGGATATATTCCGTCATCTCTTTTTCATGTGCCTGCAAAAAAGCTATCTGGTGCTCTTTTTGCGCTTCTCGTCTCATTTCGAACACCTTCTTTGTTCCTTCTATTCCAGCTAGTATTAAAAAAATCGCGATAAATACTAGAACTACACTTTTCTTCATATTCTTCTCCTGTAAAACCCTTACATAAATAAATCTAAATACCTAAACCACAAGATGAATACTAGCACTTTTTCTAATTGTTTTCAATTCATTTTTTAATTTAAGTAATATTAACTTCTTAAAATATCACAAAAATAAAATGATGGAAGTTCCAACATCCTTACCTTACCCGTTAACATAAATCAGAGCCCATGCACCTAAGGCAACAACTATCGTGAATGCAAGTAGCAATGGATTTAACATCAATAATAGTGTCAAAAAAATTATCGAAATGTTTCCCGCTAGCACATACCATTTTAATTTCTGCAAACTTTGATTGGCAAAAAACTCTGTAAAAAAGAAAATGATCATAAATAACATACTACCATTACTCATACTGGCACCAAATAAAAACATTCCTGCACGTACTTGATCGACTTCAAAAAATTTCATGAACCAGTTAGACCAAGTTACCTGACCAGCCACTTTCTCAAAAACTTGCCAACTAAATTCCAACAACTTCCACCAGTACAAGCAAATCAGGACAATTAAAATAAATTCAAGTGCTAGTAACACAACTACTGCAGGTTGTAATAGATCTTCTTTTTTCATCGTCTTTTGCTCCCCCTTACAATAGTTTATTTCTCCAAATACTGCACGATCAGCGCCTGATAAAGCTCACAAAATGCCAGATACTGTGACTTATCCACATATTCATCAACTTGATGAACACTTTGGTTCCCCGGACCAAAGATCGCTAATGGAAAAGTTGCTGGCTTGTCCAAAGTCAGGTTGGAAGCATCCGTCACTGGGGCTAATGCGATCTTTTTGATCGTCTGACCCAAATATTTCTCACCTAGAGCTTGGGCCAAGTGCACCAAAGATGAATCTGGATCTTTTTTGACTGCCACTTTATTTAGATAAGTTGTAGTTGTAAGCTTAGCTCCCGTAGCATTTAGTTTGTTTTTCCACAGCTCGATCAGTGCTTGAACTTTTTCATTATCCACAGTTGGAGTCGTTCTAACATTGATCTCAGCGGTGGCTCGCTCAGGTAACGAATTGACTTGGGTCCCAGCCTTCAACACAGTCGCATTAAAGGTCGCTTTGCCTAACAGTTCATCTGGTTTGGCTGCCTTTAGAAAAGCTTTTTTAGTCTGATACAAAAATTCGATCAACGTTTCTAAAGCATTATATCCTTGTTCTGGCATCGAACTATGCGCACTCTTTCCCCGCGAGACGATGCTTATATCCATCGACCCTTTATGCGCATAAGCTACTTTTAGATCAGTCGGCTCCGCGATCAGTAACGCATCGACATCTTGCATATACCCTTGCTCGTAAAGTAACTTCGAGCCCGCTTGCTCCATCTCTTCACCGACCGTCAATAACAGCCGTACTTGTCCCCTTGGCAGTTTCTTAGCGTGGACCAATTCGATCAAAGCGATCACCAAAGCTGCCACCCCAGCTTTCATATCACTAGCACCACGGCCATATAGTTTTTCGTTGCGTTTGGTCAAAACAAAGGGATCACTTTGCCAAGCACTAGCTGTGGCAGCAACCACATCTAAATGTCCCGCAAGTGCTAGACAAGGTGTCCCTGTTCCTACTTTTGCAACTAAACATGCACGATCTGGAGCTACTTGAACTAACTGCGAACTGATCCCATATTTGGCTAAATATGTATTTAAAAATTGAGCTACGACTTGCTCATGATCATTGACTGAAGGGATCGCGACCAGCTTTTCCAAGAGTTCAAGGCGCTTGGCTTGATTTAAAACTACCATATAATAAGTTCCTTCTTTCTAGCTAAAAAGACCGACAACTTGTCGATCTTTGGCAAATTTATCTACTTTCTTCTGGGAACCAAATGCTGATTTCTCTTTCAGCTTCACTTGGACTATCCGAAGTATGGATCACATTACGCAAATTACCATCGGGCCATTCACGCCCAAAGTCTCCACGCACCGTGCCCCAATCAGCTTGGCCAGGGTTGGTCGCACCTGCCATGCGATGAATGATAGGAACGACATTGGTTCCGGTCACGATGATCCCAACGATCGGTCCTTCTTGCATATATGAGACCAACTCTGGGAAAAATGGCGCATTGACCTTGTCTTCATAGTGCGCTTCAAGTTGCTCTTTAGTCGCTTGGATCACTTTCAAGGCTGTGATCTGGTAGCCTTTATGTTCGATACGGGTGATGATATCGCCGATGTGTTGGCCTTCGACGCCATCTGGTTTAACTAACACTAAAGTTCGTTGTTCTGTCAATTTTGTCCCCTCCTGTCCACCAATAGGATAACACTTATTTTCCTCGATTAATACTTTAATGTTTTTAACAAAAAAAGACGCCTAAACAGCGTCTTTCTGGCTATTGTTGAATGATCTGGGTCGTCATGATCGCTAAATGATTTTGCGCATTGGTGTTCGCATTATCCTTCAATAATTCCGGCAAGATCATCTTCAAGAAGTATTGCACACTTGCCATATCATTGAACTTCATGATCGCCTTTAAACTTGAACGATAAATATCCATGTAAACTGGTTCTGGATTACCCTTTTGGATCTCACCAAAGGATTCATACATCAAGTCGATCTTATCTGCGACTGACAAGATCTTTCCTTCCAAAGTATCGTCTTTACCTTCCGCAAATCTGCGCTCATAGGCTGCGCGAAATTCGACGGGGATCTCAGTTTGGATGAAGTTTTCGGTCAATGACTCATCAACTTTGGCTAACATCGTCCGTAACTCGTTAGTCGCATACTTGACTGGTGTTTTGATATCACCGATAAAACGTTCCGTGTAATCGTGATTAAGTGCCTTTTCGTACAACGAGCGCCAATCGACCTCATTACCCGCTTGCTCTTCGATATCACCTAACATTTGCGCAGCTTGCGTCACTTTAAATGAATGGGCCGCCACATTGTGTTCTTCAAATTTGAAATAACCTGGGGCCCGATTGATCATTTCAAGATCACTCAAACTCTTTAAATATTCATGCATGCCCATGAAAAACACCTCCGTATATATTTCATACTAGAATACACCGCAAGCAACTTTTTTGCAAATATCTTATTCTTTTAGCTTATAATGATAAACCGCATAAGAAATTCACTGTTCAACTCATTTCAACAAATAAAGCGTTGACAACTTTTGCAGAAAGCGTTATCATTATTTATGTAATTAAGCGTGTTACTGATTTTATCAGGCATTAGCTGTTGTTATAGGTCAATGGGGCTAGTGGCTCTATATCCTATTACAACAGCTTTTTGTTTTCCAAGGAGGTGAAGTAGTGCGTTTTCTAAAAAGTTACAACAATAGCGTTGCTTTAGTGGAAAACGAGCAGGGAAAAGAAGAGATCGTCATCGGCAAAGGGATCGGCTTTGGACTCAAAAAAGGCGATCAGATCGACCAAGCAAAGATCGAACGGCGCTTTATCACAGCTGAAGATCAAGAATCGATCATGCAACTAAAAGATATCAGCGCTAAGACTTTAGAACTGACGACCAAAGTCATCAAACTCGCTGAACCAAAGCTAAATGTCAACTTCAATGATTTCCAATATTTAGCTTTAGCCGATCATATCGACTTTGCCTTGACCCGCAGTGAAGACAGTATCGATATGAATGCGACCAACACCCGCTGGGAAGTCCGCAATCTTTTTCCCGAAGAATATGCCGTTGCTAAAGATGCGATCACCGTGATCGAAAAGGCAACGGCGCAAAAACTACCAGCTAGTGAGTCGATCTTGATGACTTATCACTTTGTCAATGCAACTTCAAACGATGCTAAATTACAAGAAACGATCCAGATCACGCAACTGATCACTGAGATCATCAAGATCGTTTCTTACGAGTATCAATTAGAACTAGATCAGCAATCATTTAATTATAGTCGCTTCGTCTCGCATTTGCGGACTTTACTCGTTCGCTTACTAAAAGATAAGCATCAAGAAGGCGAAAAACTCGACCCTGCTTTACTTCAACTGATGCAGGCCAAGTACACCCGAGCTTACGAGACTGCCGAGCGCATTGCTGTCTTACTCAATGCGAAAATGGGCTGGCAGCTTGAAGCCGATGAATTGGTATATCTGACCTTGCATATTTTCCGCGTTACTTCACGCCAAGCAAATACTAACTAAACACTTATGGTGTGTTACTGATACGATCAGGCATGAACCCAAGTTGTTTTCAAATCAAGCTTTCCAGCTTTCTTTGAGAACACTTGGGTTTTCTTATTATAAAGGAGGAATTTTAACATGGCTTATGAACAATTAGCTAACTTCATTATTGAAAATGTCGGTGGCAAAGACAATGTTTCAAGTGTCGTTCACTGTGCAACTCGTTTACGGTTCAAATTAAAAGATGTTTCTAAGGCTAACGATGAAGCCTTAAAGCAAAATGATGGTGTTATCACGGTCGTTAAGTCTGGTGGACAATACCAAGTCGTGATCGGCAATCACGTTCCCGATGTCTATAATACCTTAGTCAAACTGGGAGGTTTTAGTAGCAGTGCGCCTGTAGATGATGATTATGTCGATACGCAAAACATGAGTCTACTCGACCGTTTCATCGATCTGATCTCAGGCATCTTCCAACCGATCTTAGGTCCACTGTGTGCTGCCGGGATGATCAAAGGCCTGACCGCCATGTGTGCTGCTTTTGGATGGTTGAGCACGACTTCTGGTACCTACCAAGTGCTCTATGCGATCGGGGATGGTTTCTTTTACTTCCTGCCGATCATCTTAGGCTTAACGGCAGCTAAGAAATTTGGCCTAGATCGTTTTACTGCGATTGCGATCGGGGCAGCCATGACTTATCCTGCGATCATCGCGATGAGTAGCGAGCAAAAGACACTCTATACGCTCTTTGAAGGGACCTTTATCCAATCAGATATCCATGCAACATTTCTCGGCTTACCGATCATTGCGATCAACTACTCTTCGACCGTTATTCCGATCATCGTTGCCGTATGGTTTGCCGCTAAAGTTGAAAAATGGTGCAAGCAGTTCATCCCAACAGTGGTCAAAACTTTCTTAGTTCCATTTACCACCTTGCTTATCACCGTCCCGATCACTTTCTTAGTCATCGGACCGCTAGCATCCTGGATCGGGGACCTATTAGCTGCGATCACTGAAGGTATCTACAACTTGAGCCCTATTTTAGCCGGCTTAGTGATGGGCGCCTTTTGGCAAGTATTTGTTATCTTTGGGGTCCACTGGGGCTTTGTTGCAGTCGCTTTGGCAAATATCGCTGCCCAAGGTTTCGATACAACGCTCAGTTTGACATTAGCTGCTTCTTTTGCTCAAACTGGGGTCGTTTTAGCGATCTTATTCCAAGCAAAAGATGCTAAAGTCAAAGGCCTTGCTTTTCCAGCCTTTATCTCAGGTATCTTTGGGGTCACTGAACCTGCGATCTATGGTTTGACCTTACCGCGTAAACGTCCCTTTATTTTGAGCTGTATCGCTGCTTCGGTCGGTGGGGGCTTGATCGGTTTCTTTGGGACCAAATTCTTCATGATGGGTGGTCTCGGCATCTTCTCTATCCCAACTGCGATCTCACCTAAAAATGGCATGGACATGTCAGTTTATGGCTTGATCATCGCCATGGGAGTCTCCTTTATCCTTGGTTTTATCTTACAAATGCTCTTTGGACGTCAAAGTGTCCTTGAAGTACAAGACCAAAAAACAGCTGAAACTGTAGCACAAACAGCTAAAGAAGCCCAACAAGTCGCAACGCATAAAGTTCTTAGTGAGACCCCTGCTAGCTACAACACTCCGACCACACTAGTTAGTCCCTTGACTGGTAAGGCTGTAGCTTTAGATAGCATCACTGATCAAGTCTTTGCATCGGGGGCAATGGGACAAGGGATCGCGCTCGAACCTAGTGACGGTGTCGTTTGTGCACCAGCTGACGCCACGATCGCGCTCGTCTTTCCAACGGGACATGCGATCGGTCTAAATACCACTGCGGGAGCTGAGATCTTGATACACATCGGGATGGATACCGTTCAACTAGATGGTAAATATTTCGAGACTTTAGTTACCCAAGGCCAAAAAGTCAAAGCTGGTGAACCACTTGTCAAATTTGACCTTGAACAGATCAAAAAAGCTGGCTTTAGCTTAACGACCCCGATCGTTGTTACAAATTCCAAAAATTACCATCAGATCGTTCCTGTCAAATCAGGTGCGATCAAGACCGGTGATAAATTGCTTGACTTAGACTAAATTGAGGTGAAAAAAATGTACAGAACTGATTTTCCTAAAACATTTCCGCAAGACTTTCTCTGGGGTGGCGCAACAGCAGCTAACCAGATCGAAGGAGCATTTGACATTGACGGCAAAGGTCTAACAACGGCCGAGGTCGTCAAGAAAGCCACTGACCGCAAAACATTTACTATGAGTTCTGTAACTAAAGACAGCATCCAAGCAGCGATCGCTGACCCCGGCGTGGCTAACTATCCTAAGCGCCGCGGGATCGATTTTTATCATCATTACGAAGAAGACATCAAACTCTTCAGTGAAATGGGCTTTAAGGCTTTTCGGCTCTCAATTGCTTGGGCTCGGATCTTTCCGACTGGTTTAGAAGAGACACCTAATGAAAAGGGCCTTGCATTTTACGATAAGGTATTTGCGACCTGTAAGAAATACAATATCGAACCAGTCGTCACGATCTCACACTATGAGATGCCACTCGAACTTACCCTCAAATACAATGGTTGGGCTAGTCGTGAAGTGATCCAACATTTTACCCGCTACACAAAAGTTTTATTTGAACGCTACCGTGGGATCGTCAAATATTGGATGACTTTCAATGAGATCAATGCCGCTTCGATGGGCTTTATCGGCACAGGTGCGATCGATACTGGGCTAAGTGAAAAAGAAACGCTCAACTTACGCTATCAAGCCTTGCATCACCAATTCATCGCTAGTGCCCTGGCAGTCAAGCAGCTCCATGAGCTCGATCCTAACGCCAAGATCGGGTGTATGCTAGCACGGATGCAAACTTATCCAGCTACCCCTGACCCTGCTGATGTCCGCGCAGCTCAAGCAAATGATCAATTCAATCTATTCTTTACCGATGTTCAAGTACGTGGTCAATATCCAAACTTCATGAATCGCTTCTTCAAAGAACGTGAGATCACCTTGAACTTTGCGCCAGAAGACACAGCGATCCTAGCTGAAGGAAAAGTCGATTATCTAAGCTTTAGCTACTACATGTCAACGATCAGCTCGGCCAAAGACACGACTGATCAAGCTTTAGGCAATTTCGCCCTTGGACGACCTAATCCTTATCTTGAGACAAGTGATTGGGGCTGGCAGATCGATCCGATCGGGCTTCGGATCGCCTTAAACGAAATGTGGGATCGTTATCAAGTACCACTTTTCGTCGTAGAAAATGGGCTGGGTGCTCTCGATGAGGTCACTTCTGATGGCAAGATCCATGACGACTATCGGATCGATTATCTACGCAAACATATCGAGCAGATGAAACTAGCGATCGGTGATGGGGTCGAATTGATGGGATATACGACTTGGGGCCCGATCGATCTGATCAGTGCTTCAACTTCAGAAATGTCTAAGCGTTACGGCTTCATCTACGTCGATCAAGATGACGAAGGAAATGGCACGCTAAAGCGGATCTGCAAAGATTCCTTCTATTGGTATCAACAAGTGATCGCATCAAACGGCGAAAATCTATAACAATGCGCAAAAAATCGGGTAGTGCCTTAGCATATAGCTACGACACACCCGATTTTTTGTGCACTATTTTCAATTTACCGAAACGATCTCATAGATATCTTTATCGATCACCGTTTTGCCGTCTTGTTCATACGCGCCCTCACCCTCGTGGATGCGTTTAACAGTTACCGTCCGCCCTTGATAAGTCACACTTTGATCGCCGATAGTTGCTTCGCGATAGAAATCATCTGGAGATACACTTGGAGCACAAATACCCACTTGTACCGCTAAATGATAATAAAAATCCATTCCATCAGTAACAGTTTGTCCTACATAAGAATTACTATTAGTCTGTGGTTGACTTGGGGTAGAACTCGTTTGCTCCCCGGCCACACCCTTTGTCACTGGGGCATGTGAAGCGGCGGCTCGACTGCTTGACGTTTCACTGCCTTGGCTTTCACTAGAGCTACTGCTACTAGTCTCCTTTTTACTTGTTTGGCTAGTTTTATGGCTGCTACTAGATTCTTGTTTGACCTTAGTTTGGGGCAAACACCCTGTCATTAGGGGTAACAGACAAACAAGCACGCCCAAAACACGTAAATGCTTTTTCATGTTATCACCTCATGGCACCCTAAGTTTATTGTAAAAGGGTATTGTATAGGTCTAAACCTAATTTATTCATGGCAGATTGTTCTTCATTGTTATCACCATTTTGGGTCAAGACAACGACAACAAAGGCACCTTTTTCATTTTCAATGATCGCTGCATCATTTAAGATCCCGTAATTTTGCATGATCCCAGTCTTGTTGTAGACCTTAGCCCCAGTTGGTAGGTCACGAACTAATTTATCATGATCACGGTTCTTATTTAAAATATCTAAGAATTCAGCACTGTCACTCTTACTGATCAATTTGTGGTTATAAACTTTCTTCAACAATTCACCCACATCAGCAGCTGACGTGATATTGTCTCGTCCAGCCTCAAGTGACTTAGTATCCATCATCTTACGTTGTAACTTAGTGTCATGGGCCCCCATCTTTTCGATCTGTGCATTGACCTTATCGATCCCACCTAAAGCATCGATCATGATGTTAGCCGCTGTATTGTCACTTTCATCGATCATATAAGCTAATAATTCACGGTAAGTAAAGGTCTTACCGGCTGGCATGTTTTGGATCACACCTGTCCCGCCAACTTTATCAGCATTAGAAAGGGTATACGTATCGTCTAAATTGATCGTCCCGATCTTTTGTTGGGCATAGGCCGCCGCTAAAATAAAGAGCTTGATCACCGAAGCTGCACTTTGGGTCTGGTTGTTCAAGAGATAACTCGTATCTTCGTTCATCGGAGCCACGTAGACCGTTTTATCACCAGCGATCCCGCCGATATCACTAGCTACAAGTTCTTTGACTTTAGCTTCATCAAAGTTGGACTTTGAACTTGGAGCTTCACTACTGCTAGAAGCAGCACTACTACTCTCTTTTACAGTCGAACTTTTAGCCTTACTACTACTTTTAGCTACAGAAGTCGGTTCGTTAGCTGGTTTATTGAGTGTATTATAGGCAAAATACCCACCAACACCTAAAACAAGTAGCCCGGCAACTACACCAATGATGATCCCGGCTGGATTGCTTTTATGTTGAGGAACACCCGCATAAGGCCCCTGCGTCCGCGAATAGGTCGGTTCTGGCGCTGGCGCTTGTTTTGGAGCCGTGCCATCAAATGGGGTACCACATTGGTCACAAAAATCATTTTTGATATCATTTGGAGTCCCACAATTTTGGCAGATCTTTTCTGGCTTAGAGCTTGGCATTTGCTCAATTGGATCTGGCAAGGTCTCACCACAACTTTGGCAAAATTTTGAGCCAGCTGGATTAGTCGAATTACATTTTGGACACTTCACGTCTTAACATCCCTTCATTATCTCTAGTTTTAGTATTATTCTAGCTAAAATTGGTCGTTTTTAATAGGTACCTTATCCTTGAAACTTTCCTTAGTTTTTTCACTATTTTTAGCTACAAAATTGCTTTTCTTTGTCTAAGTGGAAAATTAGCGTTATCCTTAAAGTAACGTGAGGTTTAGCGCTTCACGATTTCAAGGGGGCATTAATTATGAGTGAAAAATTTAGTTCACACTATGATGTTGTCGGTAGTTTTTTACGACCAAGTAAATTAAAACATGCTAAAGAAGATTTAGCAAACGGTAAGATCGACCAAGCCAATTACGATGAGATCTTGAAAAAAGAGATCAAACGTGTTGTTGAAAAACAAGCTAAACTTGGCTTAAAAGATGCAACCGATGGTGAATTTGGTCGCAGTTGGTGGCATTTAGATTTTCTTTGGGGCTTCAAGGGTGTCAAACGCTATGATTATCGCCAAAGTTATAAATTCCACGGGGAAAAGACCCGAACTGACAATGTTGAGTTGGGCGGCCGTATCGAATATGATCCCGACCACCCCTTCTTTGAACAATTCAAGTATCTAAAGAGCATCGTTCCAAAAGGCGTTGTTGCTAAACAAACGATCCCTTCTCCAACACTTTTCTTTAGAGATGATCGCAGTAAAAATTACAAACTCTTCTATGCTAATTGGGAAGAATTTCTCAAGGGCTTAGCTCAAGCTTATAGTGAAACGATCAAGCATTTCTATGATCTAGGTTGTCGTTACTTACAAGTAGATGATACGACTTGGGCCTTTTTGATCAGCAAGTTAAATGAAACAACGGGTGAAGAACGCGACAAATATTTAGCTTTAGCCAAAGATAGCGTCTTTGTCATCAATAAGATGCTCGAAAAAGTCCCAGCCGATATGACCGTCACGACCCACATTTGTCGAGGCAATTTCAAATCGACTTACCTATTCAGTGGTAGCTATGACGTGATCGCACCATACTTAAGTCTTTTGAACTATGATGAATTATTCTTAGAATACGATAATGAACGTTCCGGCAATTTTGATGCCTTAAAGCGGATCTGGAACGATCGAAAAGACGTCAAGATCATTTTAGGCTTAGTGACCTCAAAATTCCCTGACTTAGAAGATCCAGCTAAATTAAAGGCTAGAGTAGCTGAAGCAGCCAAGCTAGTACCCTTAGAAAATCTGGGTATCTCAACTCAATGTGGTTTTGCTTCAACAGAAGAAGGCAACGAATTGACCGAAGATGAACAATGGGCCAAGGTCAAATTAGTAGTCGAAACAGGTAAAGAGATCTGGTAGTGTGTAAATAACTACTAGCAAAAACTCCCGCTCAAGGTGCGTTCTTGCATCTTGAGCGGGAGTTTATTCGCTTATCAAAAAGAGCATTATTTTTGATAAACACTTTGTCCATCAACATATGTTTCTTTGAGCTCTAAAGTTGGACTGACTACCAAGAAATCAGCGTCACGTCCATTTTGAATACTACCACAGACATCGGCGATCCCGGCACTCTTAGCTGGAAGCTCACTTGCCATTTCAAATGCTTCTGAAAGGCTACATAACCCCCAATCAACAAGGTTTTTGACTGCGGTAAACAACTCTAAGACACTGCCAGCTAAACTGCCACCATCTTTTAGTCGGGCCGCTCCATCTTTGACCTCGACCAAAAACTCGCCTAACATATACTCACCTTCAGGCATCCCACCGGCTTGCATACAATCAGTCACCAAAACGGTCTTTTCTTGTTTAGCCTTGAGCAACGCTGTGATCGCTCCTAGATGAACATGATGCCCGTCACAGATCAACTCAGTGTAAGCATCACTAGCAAAAGCAGCTCCGACCATCCCAGGTGCCCGATGATTTAGGCCACTCATTCCATTATACGTGTGAACAAAGATGTCAGCACCAGCATCAACAGCTGCCATTGCTTCTTCGTAGGTCGCGTTACTATGCCCGAGACAAACCTTGACCCCACTTTTGACAGCTTGCTTGGTAAACTCGAGCGCTCCAGGACGTTCAGGGGCAAGAGCGATCTTTTTGATCATTCCTTTTGCGTAAGCTTGCAGGCGTTCGAGCTCAACAAAATCTGCATCGCGCATATACGCTGGGTTCTGCGCTCCTTTATGCTCCGTAGTAAAGTAAGGTCCCTCAAGATATATCCCTTGGATCTTGGCCCCTGATATTTCATGGGCTTTTTCACCTAGCAACTGACAAACCTGCGCTAACTTTTGTGGTGGTGCGGTCAAAGTCGTCGGCAGATAGGAAGTTACCCCACATGAAAGTAACCCCTGTGAGATCTTCGCTAAGCCTGCTGGATCGGCATCCATCACGTCATGTCCCGCAAAGCCATGGATGTGCGTATCAACTAAGCCTGGGGCAATGATCGCATCTTTTTTGTCGATGACCGTTGCAGTAGAAAGATCGGTCTCTGGCGGTAGATAACGGCCGAATTTACCATCCTTGATCTCTAGATAGCCCCCAGTTTTTACCCCACTTTTAGTTAAAAATGTCTGTGCTTTTACATAATAATGCATGTCATTTCGCCTTCTTTATTCAAATTCGTGGATCAAAACACCTTTAACGACACGATTAACAGTCCCGCTTGGTGATGGAGTATCAGGTGTGTTACCGATCTTAAGTGAAGTCAATAAAGCGATCACTTGGGCCACCATGATATCGGGTAAGGCTAAGTAGCCTTCTGGTAAGGTCTCACTTGGGGGATAATCGAAACGTTGGCCAGTAAATTCATGACCACTCACTTGCCCAATGCTTACCGTCTGCAAAGCGATCTGATCGGCGTGAACTTCTTCTAACACGTCAAGATCATATTTGCGGGTATACGGATCATTAGCGACAAAATCCAACACTAAAGTCTTTTCATTGATAAAGGATTTTGGCCCATGTCTAAAGCCCATCGAAGAATCAAAGACTGTTGCGATCTGGCCATGAGTCAATTCCAAGATCTTCAATTGTGCTTCACGAGCTAGTCCACTCAACGGGCCCGAACCCAGGTAAACGATCCGCTCAAAATCAAGCTCAACTAAAGCTGCCAACTGGGCCTCTTGTTCGATCACATACTCGCCTAATTTAGCTGCTGTTTTTACATAGTCGATCTTTTTAGCTTGGTCAGTCTGATCAAAGAACAAGAGACCCGCTAACGTCATACACGTAAATGATCCGGTCATCGCAAACCCTTTATCGTTAGAAAGCTCTGGCATTAAAACGACCAAGCTGTTCGCATCAGCCTTTCCTGTAACTGCTAAAGCGCCCTCAGCAGCACAGGTGATCACCAAATGTTTGACCTGTTTGACGACTTTATTTGCCAGTTTCACAGTTGCCTTACTTTCAGGGCTATTACCACTGCGCGCAAAGGACACGAGTAAGGTCGGTTCATCGGCTAAAAGATAGTCTTTTGGTGCTGCCACGATATCCGTGGTCCCTAGACTCACGAATTCAAAGCGGTTCGTGTCACCCGTCCGGCGCAGGTAAGGAACTAAGGTATCCCCCACATACTGTGAGGTCCCCGCTCCTGTGAAGATCACACGGATCTTTTGATTTTCTTTGAGCTCAAAGCTAGCCAACAAGTCAGCTAATTTAGCTTGATGCTGTTGACAGATCGCTAAGGTCTCTAACCAAAGCTTTGGTTCTTGTTGGATCTCACGGGTCGTAATAACGGCTCCTAATTTTTCTAAGGTCGCGTTACTTTTTTCAAACAATCTGATCACCTCTTAACTATTTGCATCGATCAAGCCATGGAGCGCTTCATTGACATCGGTCACACCATTGCGCGCTTCCGCAATAAGATCCGCCTTTGAACCTAACATTTCTGCGTTCAAATACCCGATCACCATTGCCATGTTCATCCCAGCATAGAGCCGGTAATTAGCGCCAGCCATGATCTGTTTGGCGATCACATTGCATGGTGTCCCGCCGTATAGATCGGCTAACACTACAAAATCATCAAGCCCAGCAACGACTTTTTCAAATTTAGCTAAAAATTCTGATTGGCCTTCATTGGGTAATAACGACACTGTGTAAATGTCATCTTGTGGCCCCATGATCATTTCAACACTTTTCTTCAATTCAACACACATATCTCCGTGACTGATCAATACTAATGGTTTCATAAGTTTCATTTCCTTTCCTATGGTAAACGAACCACAATGAAGCTACTTCACCATGGTCCGTTAAAAGTCTATTTTGAAATAACACCTAAAGCTGATAATGCGATCGAAACAAAGAGTACGATAAAGATCGCTTTGGTCGAAGTCATGTTCTTCTTACCAAGTAACCAGTAAACAGCTAAAACAATAACTGCTGGTAATAATCTAGGTAATAACATATCTAAGTTATTTTGGAAATCGATCTTAACGTCCCCGATCATCGGTGTCCAAGCGAGTTTAACGTTGATCATTGTCGCTACCAACGCCCCGACCATGAAGACCCCGAGCTGAGTTGCAGCATCGGTCAAAGCGGTCAAACGGTGTTGCATCGTTGTTACCAAAGTACTACCTTCTTTGTAGGCAAATTTCAATTGGCTCCAACGAAAGACCATGATCGCTACGCAGGCCAAGACCCAGATCAAAACACCAAGCGGATTACCTTTAACAGCCATATCAGCGGCGATCGCACCGAAGATCGCTGGGATCAAAGCACCAAAGATCGCATCCCCGATCGCAGCAAACGGTCCCATCAGACCAGCTTTCAAACCGTTGACTGTTTCAGCTGACTTGTCACCTTCTTCTTCTTCCAACGCCAAGTCGATCCCTGTAACGATCGTATTGAAAAAGTTTGACGTGTTGAAGAATTGGGTGTGTAATTTCATCATCTTCTTTAATTCAGGTGTTCCATCACCATACATCTTGCGCAATTGTGGCAAGATCGTATACAGATAACCTGACGCTTGCATACGTTCGTAGTTCCAGCCTAACTGGAAACCAAAGAGACTGCGCCGGTTGATCTGCTTGAAGTCGGCATCGGTCAATTTGTAACCTGTTGTTTTTGGTTTATTAGAGTTCGTCATCTTCAATTTCCCCCTCACTGTTATTATTTACCTGTGGTTGTTGCGGTGCTTTTGGTGCATCCGCATCACTGCGTTTGTAAGAGATATAGGCTAAAGCTAGACCGATCAAAGCGATCGCTAACATTGGCATACTGTTGAAGTTAGCTACTAAAGTCTTGTCTAAACCAGCAACACTTGTTCCGAGCAATTGGATATTGCCAAAGAGCGTTGTCAATAGTGCAGTGATCACAAAACCTAAGATCAAATAAGCAAAGTGTTTCTTAACTGGCAAGTAGCGCAGTAAGATCGCAAAACCGACAGCCGGTAAGACTGCCCCAGCAACTGAGAGCCCGTCACCTAACCATTTGAGATCGCCGTTCAAGTAACCAACGACTTTGGAAACTAAGCCACCACCAAAGGCTAAAGCTAAGAACACTGGTAACATCCGGGAAAGTGACCAGGAAAGTGCACCCATCAAGAAGTGGCGTTCGATCTTCTTATATTCGAAGTTTTCCACATCTTTATCGATCTTGTGTGCAAAATACGTATTGGCAAAACGACCCAAGATATCGGTTTGGATCATCAAGGCGGCCACCGGCACTGCGATCGCTGCCATCGCTTGTTTTGGATCCATCCCGACCGAAACGGCAAAGGCAGTCGCCAAGATCGTACCCGAGTTAGCATCAATTCTGGAAGCGCCACCAAAAGTTCCGACCCCAAGGATCGTCAACTGCATCATCCCACCAATATACAAACCAGTCTTTAGATCACCCATTACAAGACCGGAGATCAAGCCTGCAAAAACGGCGGAACCAGCCGAGGAGTTGATCTGCAATTCATCTAAGATCTGGTATCCGGCATACAACGTAAGTAGTAAAATCTGCCACCATGCAATTGTCATTTAGGCTCACCCTTTCTTATTTAATAGCTCCATAAAATCTTCAGCCGAATCAGCAGGCACCATTTGATGGATCAAATGGACCCCATGTTTGTTCAATTCTTTGAATTCGGCAACATCTTGCTCATCAACATTCACTGAGCGTGTGATCGAAGTCGTCGTGTCCGACTGTGACATGTTACCCACATTGATCTCTTCAAGTGGAACTCCGGCTTCAACTAATTTCAATAAATAATGCGGTTTTTTGGCCACGATCAACAAACGTTGTGAGTCATAACGACCAGCTAAGATATTTTCCGCTGCGCGCGCGTACGGGAGAACACTCAATTTGACTCCCGCTGGCGTTGCAAGCTTAAGTCCACTTTTTTCGATCGCACTTTGTGACACTTCATCATCTACGACCATGATCCGTGTAATATTTAACTTAGTCGTCCATAAATTAGCTACCTGTCCATGGATCAAACGTCCATCGATCCGTACTGCAATAATCATTGCGCATCCTCCTCAATATGTTTATAGATCGGTCTTTCTACCAAATTCAGCTTAGTTTGATAAATGCCTTCTGTTTCAAAGATAACGATTTCATTTTGGCCTTGGTTTAAGAATTCAGCGGGAACAAAGAGCGCTAACTGCGGGCCTTTTTGCCAAAAACGTCCTAAATTATGCCCATTTACCAGCGCGATCCCTTTACCAAAACCACTTAGATCTAGATAACAGTTTCCAGTCTCAGCCAACTCGACCTCATAGCGATAAAAGCTCGGTCGGCCTTTGACACATTCACCTGTAAAATCAACTGCGGTAAGCTTATCAAAGTTCAAAACATACTGTTCCCAACCTAAGATAAAGTGTAGATCAGCCATGACACCGCGTCCGAGTCCTTTGCGCTGCGTATTGGCTAATAGCTTGCTTCCGTAGTTGACTCGGCCCATGTTTTCGACTAAGATGTCGAGTCGAGCAGTTTCATTAGGTAACTTGACCTCGATGTCGGCTCCGATCTCTTCTTGGTATTGGGTCGCTACATGCTCACCATCTAGATAAAAGCCTAGCCGGTCTCTGGCATCGATCACGCGAAAACGTTCTTTGTCTAGCTTATCGCGTAAGATCTGCGTGCGATACAACACATAGCCGTAGCCACTGCCCAACTCTTCCATTGACTGCGGATATTGACTGTCATGCTTTTCACTGACTTGATCTAAACAAGTGAATAGATCGACTTGACCTGTCAATTTGATATCCGAAACGTTGAGCGTCTTTTCGACTAATGGTTCTTTTTGTTCAAGTTCAGGATACATCTCGCCGATCAGCTCTTGGATCGCATAGTAAGTGGCAGTTGGTTCACCGGCTTCGTTCAACGGGGCGCCGTAGTCATATGACGTAATCTGCGGTAAGTCATGTTCTCTACGCGCTGAACAACCATTCATGAAACCAAAGTTAGTACCACCATGGAACATGTACAGGTTGACACCTGCGCCTAGCGTTAAAACTTCACGCAATGCTTCTAAAAGTTCAGCTTGATCACGTTTGACTACGGGCTCGCCCCAACGACTGAACCAGCCATCCCAAAATTCCATGCAGATCAAGGGTTGCTTGACCCCCATTTTTTCTTGGTACGCCTTTAACGCTGCGAAATTTTCTTTGGCATGGGAGCCAAAATTACCTGTCGCTAAGATCTTGTCTTCTAGCAAACTCCCGGCACGTAACGTTGCTTGCCAAGCTCCATCGGCGGTAAACAATGTTACATCAGCACCGTATTTTTCCATCAAAGCTTTGATCTGGCGTAAATAAGTCTTGTCCTCGCTGTATGAGCCATATTCATTTTCGATCTGCATCATGATGATCGGACCACCATGAGTGATCTGCAATGGCGTCAAGATCTGAAATAGTTCTTGGTAATAACGCTCAACGGCCTGCAAGAAAACAGGATCATTCGCGCGCAACCTGACATTTTCTTTCGTCAAGAGCCAAGCTGGTAGACCGCCAAATTCCCATTCCGCACAGATGTATGGTGACGGGCGCACGATCACATACAAACCTAGACTCTGGGCTAATTCAATGAAAGCCTTAAGATCAAGACGATCACTGAAATCAAACACGCCTTCTTTAGGTTCGTGGAGGTTCCAAGCCGTATATGTTTCGACCGTATTGAAACCTAAAGCTTTTAAGTTATATAAGGACCGATACCATTGTTCACGTGGAATCCGAAAATAATGGATCGCCCCCGAGAGAAGCTTGAACGGTTCATCGTTTAGATAAAGTCCATCTTCTCGTACAATAAAATTCTCCATATCCATCTGTCCTCTTGAATAAAATCATTATGTTAATATACTAAGTTACGGTAATAATAAATAAATGCTACAAAAAAATGGTTCAGCTGAAAGTGGTATATACCTGTAATGGTTAGTCACACACCTTTGTATGCGCTATCATTTACAATTTAATTCTAGCTTATTTACACAATTAATTAAACTTTTTTGCTATACTTTTTCAGTATTAATTTACATACCATTTAGTGTATAATTGGGGTGAAACGTTATCAGCTTGCGTTTTTTTCAACGTACAATTTTTTCAAAGTAGGTGAGTTAAGCGATGACAAAACGCCCTAAATATGCTATTCTAGCAGACAAATTGATCAAAAATATCTTAGAGACCCAGCAACCAACGAATACCCGCTTTTTCACAGAAAAGGAATTAGCTCACAAATATTCCGTCAGTCGCTCCACCGTACGTGCTGCTTTAAGTGAATTAGAAGACCTAAAATTGATCGCTAAAGCTAAAAATGTCGGTTATTATGTAGCCTATGAACCCGTTCAATATGATTACGCACATTTTTACAGTTTCAGCAAATTGGATATGCCCGCTGATCAAGCACCCACGACCGAGATCTTACTTTTTACCCAAACGATCCCTAATTACTATGTCGCCCAAATGCTCCATTTAGCTCAAGATGAACCAGTCTACCGCGTTGAACGCCTACGCTTATTGGGACATCAGCCAGTTCTGTTTGAAAAAACCTTTTTGCCAGCCGAACGTTTTCCCGCTTTAAAACGCAATGAACTGGTCAAAAACTCGCTCTATGACCTACTTGCCACTAAGTACCAGCTGAAGATCAAGAATGGTGCTGAGGAATTTTTTGCTAGTCTCATCAACGAACGCGAAGCTGACTTACTAGATCTGCGCGTGGGTTCACCCTGTCTTAAGATCCAACGGCTCGCCTATGATAGCTTCGACCGTCCCTTTGAATTTACGATCACGACCGCTCCTTCACGCTATTTTGCTTACAAAGTGCCTCTCACAAAGGATGTGTAATTATTATGAAGATCCCTAAGCACCAACTCGTCAAAAATAATCTCAAAAATGAAATTTTATCCGGTAAATTTGAAAGCGGTGACAAATTCTATAGTGAAGCTGAACTCACCAAACGCTTTCACGTCAGTTCGATCACCGTGATCCGCGCCTTAAAAGAACTCGTCGCTGAAGGCTTTTTAGTGCGTTACCAAGGTAAAGGGACTTTTATCTCACGCTCACGCAAGCTAAAGACCGTTAAGTTCAGCGATCTAGAGGTCTTTACGCCCCCCGATGATCGCGTAGAAGTCATCAGTATCACGCGGGACAACCATCCCACGATCTTGACCCAACTAGGTCTTACCTCCACTGACTTTTATTATGCGATCGAACGTGTACGTCGCGCTAAACAGATCCCTTATATCTACCACTGCACTTATTTGCCTGAACGCTTTGTGACCCATCCCCAAGATCTGTCTTATTACAATTCGATCTATACCCAAATGAAAAATGAATTCAAGATCCATCTAAACACAGAACCTTTTGTCGAATACAACCAGATCATCTTACCGACCCCGAAAAAAATCGCTACCCTTTTGGAGATCAGCGAAGAGACCCCGACCGTCAAACAAGAACGCACAACAACGCTATCGCTCAGTGGACAGATCATTGAATATATCTGCTCGTATAAACGATGGGAGTATTACAAGATCAAACTTGAAAGTCCTACTCAATGACATTTTCAAACATTTATAAACACTATTATTTGACTAATCATTTTCTCCGTGGTAATTTAAACTTATAAAAACACAAACAAACATTTTAAAACAAAGGATGCGAGATCATGATAGGAAAAACAACGGCTTTACAGCGACTCTCTAACTCTGATGGTATTATTACAGCACTTGCGATCGATCAACGCGGTTCATTAAAGAAGATGTTGGCTAAAAACGCTGACCATCCCGTAACTAGTTCTGATCTAAGCGAGTTCAAAAAAGTTATCTCTCAAAAAATGACAGCGTATTCATCGGCGATCTTACTCGATCCAGAATATGGTTTACCCGCTGCTTTAGCCCGTGACAGCAACTGTGGGCTTTTGCTAGCTTACGAAAAAACGGGTTATGATGTCAGCGAACCAGGACGCATGCCTGATCTTTTACCCGATTGGTCGGCTAAACGCTTAAAAGAAGCTGGCGCTGATGCCGTTAAGTTCATGGTCTACTATGATGTCGATGAACCAGTGGCGATCAACGAAAAGAAACAAGCCTTCATCGAACGGATCGGCAGTGAGTGCGTAGCTGAAGATATCCCATTTTTCCTCGAATTGATGTCCTACGATGCTAATATCGAAGACACCAAGAGCAAAGAATACGCCGCAGTCAAACCGCATAAAGTCATCGAGATGATGCGCGAATTTGCTAAACCGCGTTATAACGTTGATGTCTTGAAAGTCGAAGTTCCAGTTAATATGGCTTATGTTGCTGGGTTTGCAAAAGATGAGGAGGCAGTCTACACCAAGGAACAAGCAGCAGCTTACTTTGCTGAACAGACCAAAGCCGCAGCTGGCGTTCCATTTATTTTCTTAAGTGCGGGCGTATCGGCGCAGATGTTCCAAGACACACTTTACTTTGCCCATGAAGCTGGTTCAAAATTCAACGGTGTCTTGTGTGGGCGTGCGACCTGGAAGGATAGCGTCGTCCCATTTGCTCAAGATGGTGCGGGCGCAGCAAGTCTCTGGTGTGAGACCCAAGGAAAAGCAAATATCGAAGCTTTAAATACAGTCCTAAAAGAAACCGCGACCCCACTTGCAAGTAAAAACTTGATTTAAAAATAAACTAAAATACAAAAAACTTAGGATCACATTTTGTAATTCTAAGTTTTTTTTGCATTTTATAGTCTATTATTTGGCATCTGATCCTTTAAAGCTATATCTGTTTTGGATCCCAATAAACAATAGTATCCCCAAAAGCATTGTACCCGCATAAATCATAAAGCCCCATTGCGGACCAACTATATCCATCACCCGGCCTACGCTATAATTAGCGACAAATTGAAAAATCAGATTGATAAAATTCCAAACAGATACGAGTGAACCTAATAACTTGCTAGGAACTATCTCCATCGTTCTAGTATAGATGATCGTTCGGATCGCTGGACCGACTGATCCCAATAAAAAGATATATCCGGCAGTCAAAGCTAAACTATGATTTAACACGAGAATAACACCTAGTAACACAGCAATTGAAAATAGCGGACGAATAAGGTGTTCTTTATTGATAAATTTAGCAATGACTGGGAGTAAAAAGCCTGCTAAACAAGCACCTACGCCATACATCGTATCTGTAAAACCATAGTTGATCGAATTCCCGGATAAATGCGCTTGAATATAGCCAGGAAGCGTTGTGTTAATAACGTTAGCACCGATAAATGGTATGTACAAGACTAATCCTAGTATCAATAACCACTTGTGTTGGATCAGATAAGCCCAAACACCTTGCTGTTCCGTCGCTTCTACCTTATCTAGTTCTTGATATTTCACCAAAGCAAAAATAACAAGTGCAACGAAAAAGAGTAATGTACCTAAAAGTAAAATATTTTCAAATCCGATATAACGATACAGGATCCCTGAAACCAGTGCTGCAGAAAATAGCCCCACTTGCATCGAAATTTCAGCAAAAGAATTGATCTGTAGTGTATTTTCTTCAGCGGTAAAACTATTCAAAATATCTTTGGATGCTGGAAAATATAGATTCCAGCCAATACCATTACTCAAAGCTAACAGGTAGATCGCTAGCCGATCATCAATACCTAACTTTAGTAATATCAACGGTAGTGCTACGAAAATAACTCTAAAAAAATACGACATCAATGCAATATGCTTTGAATTCATCCTTTTTAGTAATCCAACTGCTACTAAAGAAATTATCAATCCAGCAATAACATTAATATTAGCAATCGTTGCTACTAAACTATTAGACTGATACACGTCAATTATGTACCAATTCAAAGCGGCTAAAACGATTCCTGCACTGAATTGGGAAATGAGATCACTAGTAATAAAAAGTGTAAAATTCTTTTTCATACGCTGTGCCTCCCCAAAGTAGCTCGTCCTTTAATTCTTGTGGTATGAACCAACAAGTTTTTAACAGCGGTAATGGTGGCTACGCTCATAACCTTTTCATCTAGCATCGCCATCTCATATTTTTTTAAGATATACACAATATCTTTCACTATATTACTGTTCATAAAAAAGCCTCCCTCATATTTTTTCAAATTATACACCGCTATATTTTATTTTTCAAACCTTTTTTTAATCAAAAACAAAACAATTTAATTGTTATATAATTTTAGGTAAAAAGGGAAAGCTTTTATCTACACCAAAAAGAGCGAGTCTCAGTCGCCTGAAACTCACTCTTGGGCTTTATTTAATTAAAATTGTTCCCACAATAATTCGCGGATCTCTTCTAAGAATGGTTGGCGTGGGTTAGCTGGTGTACATTGATCATTGTAGATCAAATCGACCATTTCATCCAAAGCCCCTTCAAATTGTTCCTTGGTAACACCATTAGCGGATAACTTAGGTTCAACATCGAGATCTTTGAACAACTGCGCGATCCGAGCACATAATGCTTCAACTAATTCGGCATCACTGTTGCCCTTGAGCCCTAAAGCCCGAGCAATATCTGCGTAGTCTTTTTGGGCACGGTATACTTCATAGCGTGGATATGGTGAACGTTTTACCTTACCGGACGCACCGTTAAAGCGGATAACTGGTTGCATAGCGATCGAGATACATAAGCCATGTGGCAAACCGAATTCCCCACCTGTTTTATGGGCGATCGAGTGGTTGATACCTAAGAAGGCATTAGCAAATGCCATCCCACCTAATGTAGCGGCGTAATGCATGTTCTCACGTGCTTTTTCACCAGCAGCCGTTGGGTTCTTTGGATCAAAGTTGTATGAATCAACTAAGTTTTCAAAGACTAACTTGATCGCTTCAAGCGCCCATGGACGGGTAAATTCAGATGACATTACAGAAACATATGCTTCTAAAGCATGAGATAAAGTATCTAGCCCAGAAAGAGCAACGGTGCGTTTTGGCACAGTCATAACAAATTCTGGATCCACGATCGCCACTTGTGGTGTCAATTCGTAATCAGCTAACGGATACTTCACGTGGGTCTTATCATCAGTGATGACCGCAAATGGTGTCACTTCTGAACCAGTCCCTGATGTTGTTGGGATCGCAAATAATTTAGTTGCAGTTGCATGGTGGAACTTAACGATACGTTTGCGAATATCAACGAATTTTTGTTGCAATAATAAGAACAATTCGCTGACTTTATCGTAGTCATCCATGAAACCAGCTGGTTGATCTAAGGAATATTCGTAGATATAACGGGCGATCTTAGCTGCATCCAAGGATGAACCACCACCAAGAGCGATCACTGTATCTGGTTTAAATTCTGCCATTTGACGAGCGATCTCGATCGTTTGACCTAATGTTGGATCAGGTTTTACTGTTCCATAAAGCGCCGTCTTCACTGGTGTATCACGCACGGCTAATTGATCGTAAACTTTATCGACGAAGCCAAATTGGACCATTCCTGGATCGGCTACGATGAAGGCACGCTTGATATCTTCTGTCTCATCTTGTAAATATGAGATCGCATTGTTTTCATAGTAGATCTTTTCTGGCAAGCGTACCCATTGTGGACGGTTACGACGTTTAGCAACTGTCTTAACATTCAAAAGATCACCTGTTGATAAGTTATGTGACAATGAATTTTTCCCCCATGATCCTGTTCCGAGTGTCAAACTTGGACGCAATGCATCCGTATAAATATCACCGATCCCACCGATCGAATCTGGTTGGTTGACCAAGATCCGAGCTGATTTGATCTTGTCACCAAATTCATTGATGAATGGGTCAGTTTGAGAACCGATCTGGATCGCAGCATTGTGGCCTGCACCTTGATAATCTAACAAAGCGCCAACGATCTTAACACCATCGTTGCGGTCTTTAGCTTTATAAATGGACAAGAGTGGTGATAATTTTTCAGAGGATAATTTTTCACCGATGTTTTTAGCATCTAATTCAAATAACATCACGTCTTTATCTTCTGGTAAAAAGACACCAGCTTGGTCTGCGATCCAGCGAGCACTCTTACCTGCAACCGGACCGTTTACTCCGTGGTTATCATTGAAGACGAACTCTTCGATCTTAGCGTAGTCTTCTTTTGGTACTAAATATGCACCTTTTTCTTGCATCTTTTGTAACCAAGCGTCATAAACTGGAGCTTCAACAACAGCTGAGTTTTCTGTCGCACAGATCATCCCATTGTCAAAACGCTTAGACATCAAAAGGTCTTCAACAGCACGGTCTAAGTTAGCTGTGTGATCAACAAAAACCGCCCCGTTACCAGCACCTACACCCATTGATGGGTTACCCGAGCGCAACGCTGCATTGACCATACCTGGACCACCAGTTGCCAAGATAGATGCGATCTTTGGATTTTGGATCAAACCAGTTGTGTTTTCAAGCGATGGTTTTTCGACCCATTGAATGATGTTTTTTGGTGCTCCAGCTGCTAATGCTGCCTCATAGATGATCTTAGCTGCGTGTGCGGAACAGTTTTGTGCTTGTGGGTGGAAAGCAAAGACGATCGCATTGCGAGTCTTCAAGGCCATCAAAGCTTTGAACATCGTGGTCGAAGTTGGGTTGGTCGTTGGCACGATCCCTGCTAAAACACCTAATGGAGCTGCGATCTTAACTTGGCCTTTGATCTTATCTTCTGAAATGACACCAACTGTCTTTTCATTTTTGATCAAATTATAAATGTTTTCTGTTGCAAAACGATTCTTAGTATCTTTATCTTCAACTACCCCACGTCCAGTTTCATCAACTGCTTCGTGAGCTAAAGTCAAAGCTGCTTCAGAGCCAGCTAAAGCTGCAGCTGCTACGATCTGATCAACTTGTTCTTGCGTAAAGGTCGCATATTCTTGTTCTGCCTTTAACGCCTTTTCGACCAAGCCATCGGTATAAACACGAGCTGCTTGCATCTTTGCTTCTTTTTCTTCTGGAGTTAATACTTTTTTCTTTGGCTTTTCTTTGCTCATCTATCTGGAACCTCCCAAAATATTTAAACTAAAAGTGACTAGTAATTCACTTGATAAATTTTTTCGTGAATACTTTCACTAACTATATTAACCCTTATTGATACCGATTTCAATTTATTTTACTCTTTATTAAACAAGAAATTCTCCATCCGAAACAGCGCTTACTTTATGTAAAAATTAACTTTTTGTTCGTACGACCACCAAAAAACATCTTTTTAGTAGTTCCATCAAAACTACCATAAATTTTTTAGCAAATATCTAATACTTTGTGCACTTTTTATCTTATTGATATTCTATGTCATCTGTTCGCTAATACAAACACGGGACTCCCCACGATGTAAATCCACATCATGGAAAGTCCCGTATTATTCATCCGACGTTTAACCAGCTACGAATGCCGGTAGCCCTTTGACCGCCCGATAGATAGCTTGTTCTACCTGGATCCCGGTCAAGTTCTTAGCCACCGCAAAGCCTTGGAATTGGTCTTTGATCTTGGCTAAAGCATAACTCGTATTATGCTTATTTTGGTTTTGGACCATGATCACATAATCCGCTTCACTCAAGCGCCGTGAGAAATAATTTTCTGGATCACGGCGATGATAGAACGCATCGACCATCAGCATCTTACCATTATGTGACTCAATGATCGCTTCGTATTTATCACGATATAGTTCGCGCCCGACCACGATCCCGACTGTCTTACCCGCTAGATCAAATTCGATCGTCGGTTGATATTGTGGTTTAGGGCCCTTCTCTTTTTTCGGCGCTGGCGTGGTAACTTTTTCTTGGCGTTCCGGATAGACCCAAGCTAGTGAGATATCCTCATTTTGCCGTTCACCACGCGGTTGGGCATACCAACGCAACCGCACGATACTACCTTCATGGATATTATAGGCTTGAGCTGGGATCTTATACTCAAATAACTCGCCATCGACGCGAAGCTTTTTCCCACTTACATTGCGTTTAACGATCAGTTCGTTATCAGCGTTGACCTCAACTACCCCGCGGTCAAAGGTCACCGTATTAGGATAATACGACTCAGCTGGTCGTCTGATCAATTTCGTGATCCGGGGTGAATCCGTATGAGCGTTGCTGACTAAGATCGCATCGCCATTTTTAGGATTGAATTGATTCCGGATCGTTTCTCTAAATCTCAGTTCTTTATTGTTTTTATTATAAGCTTTAAACCCGATCCGACGCGTTGAGACTTTATAGACCATTACCATATCAAACAGTCGCTCAAAGATCTTGGGGTCTTTTTGCACCCAATTATCTAACGCTTGGCTGTCGCCTTTTTCACTCAACAAAGCTTGCAAAGTTTGCGAAGTCCGATCTATTTTGGCTTTTTCCTTGCTCTCTTCGGTCGGTTCATCGACCACCGGTTCAACTTCTTGAACTGCTGGTTTAGACTTCTCTTCAATTTTCTCTACTAGTTTTGATCTTGCTTCAAGTTCTTCTTCAGGCTGAGCCTGCGGACCTTCCTCTTCATCTTCTTTTACTTCAGGTGTTACTGATGCTTGCTTTTCTTCGATCACTTCGGCTGAACTTCCCTTAGCTGCCATTTGTAAGATCAACTGGATCGCTTTAGCACCTAGAGTTAGTTCCTGCTCACTATTCCCCATCACATCGAGCAATTGTTGTACTTCTTTGCGATAATCATGCATCTGCAGATTCCCCTTTCTTAATTTACTAAAATTTTCGCCTACACCTCTATTCTAAACTACTGCTCGTAAAAGATATATAAGAAAAAAATAAGATGTTGGCAAGAATACCAACATCTTAATAATTAGCTATTTGCTGACTGAATATGGCGTTCCATCCAAGGTTTGATTCAAACCATCGATCGTTTCATCCCCGATGTATTCCGCCGTTTTCTTTTCCAAGTCGACCTTAACATTTTTCACGACGCGACTTAAACTTTCACGCACTTTCTTAGCGCAACCTTCACATTTCATACCTTCAACTTTTACTGTATGTTTTTCCATTACTATCATCCTCACTTAGTTTAATTTTACGCGGTTCAACCGCAAAGCATTCAAAACAACTGATACCGAACTAAAACTCATACACAAAGCAGCGATCATCGGATCAAGCAACGGTCCCCCAAAGAACGTCAAGACACCTAAAGCGACCGGGATCCCGAGACAGTTGTAGAAAAAGGCCCAGAAGAGATTTTCTTTGATGTTGACCAAAGTCTTGTGACTCAATAATAGTGCTCGGGCTAGTGAACTGAGATCTGAATTCATCAAAACGACATCAGCCGAATCGATCGCCACATCAGTCCCATTGCCGATCGCAACTCCGACATCTGCATTGGCTAAAGCCGGCGCATCATTGATCCCATCTCCGACCATTGCGACTTTTTGTCCTTTAGCTTGTAACTCTAAGACAGCCTCTGCTTTATCAGCCGGTAAGACATCACTGATAACTTCACTGATCTGGACTTGTTTGGCGATCGCTTGGGCGGTCTTTTCATTATCGCCCGTCAACATCACGGTCTTTACTCCTAACTTGTGCAGTTGCGCGATCGCATGGCGACTATCTTGTTTCAATGGATCTTGCACGGCGATCACACCTAAGAGGTCCTTTTCAGTGCTCAAAAACATCACTGTTTTACCAGCTTGCGTCAAAGCATGAGCCTGGTTTACCAATGGTGTTTCAGTTGGGAGCTTTTGTTCGACTAAAAGCTTATGGTTGCCCAGAAAATAGGTCAAACCATCGATCTTAGCCGTCAAGCCCCGCCCAGGCAAAGTCTCAAAGTCACTGACAGGTAACGTTTCATCGGTCGAGGCCTGCAAGATCGCATGGGCTAACGGGTGCTTAGTGTAAAACTCTAGACTAGCGGCTAACTGTAAGATCGTCGCCGGATCTAGCCCTGGTTTAGCTAAAACATCGGTCACCGTTGGCTTTCCTTGGGTGATCGTTCCCGTCTTATCCAAGACGACCGTTGTCACTTGTGATAGTTGTTCTAAGGCTGTCCCGTTTTTGAACAAGATCCCCGCTTTGGCTGCTTTACCGGTCCCGACCATGATCGCAGTCGGAGTCGCTAACCCTAATGCACACGGACAAGCGATCACTAAAACCGAAACAAAGATCGTTAAACTAAAGCCTAACGAATGCCCCGTCAAAAGCCACGCCAATGCACCTAAAGTTGCGATCACCATGATCACTGGTACAAAATAGCCCGCGATCTGATCAGCTAGCCGGGCGATCGGTGCTTTTGAACCTTGAGCTTTGGCGACCAAGGCTACGATCTGCGAAAGTGCCGTTTGACTTCCGACCCGCGTTGCACGACAGGTCAATTGACCAACTTGACTGACCGTGCCAGCGCTCACAGGATCACCAGTGCTTTTGGCGACCGGCAAGCTCTCACCCGTCAACATCGATTCATCAACGGTCGTCTCGCCAGCCAAAACGATGCCATCAACGGGAATACTTTGCCCTGCCTGAACCAAAAAGGTATCCCCGACTTTAAGCTCTGCGACCGGCACTTCTTTAGTCTTTCCTTCGTCTATGACTAACAGAGCTTTTTTAGGCACCAATGTCAAAAGCGAGGTCAAAGCAAAGTTGGTCTTTTGCTTCGAGAGATCTTCAAAGTATTTACCTAACATGACAAGGGCAATGATCATACCCGCTGCCTCATAGTAAAGATCATGGTGGTGCCCCGTTACCACAGCCAGATAAGTATTTACCAAACTGTACAAGAGTGCCGCACCACTTCCCACTAAGACTAACGAATCCATGTTAGGATGCCGCGCAAATAATGCTTTAGCCCCCGTGATCAAGTAGTCTTTACCAAACCACAACACGGGTAAAACTAACGCCAGCTGGATCAAACTAGCACTTTTAGGACTATGCATCACATCTAAAAAGTGCGGGAAGGCTAGACCCATCATTGGTCCCATCGCAACTAAAAGCAACGCGCCCGCAAAGATCAAAGCGCCGATCGTTTGGTGCTTTTTATGCAACAAACGCGCTTTAGTCTGAGCTTGCTTAGCTTCAAATTCAGCTTGATCAAGAATGTTGGATAAAGTCGCTGCATAACCCGCATTTTTGACCGCCTGCATGATCTTTTGCACACTGACCTGAGAGCCATGTTCAACTTGCATGCTCTCGGTCGCCAAATTGACAGCAACCTCACTGACATCTGGCAGTTGCGCCACAGCTTTTTCGACCGTTTGTGCGCAACTGGCACAAACCATCCCTTCGATCGCAAAATTGTCTTTTTCCATCTGTCTCACCTCTAATCGTTTACAGTTGTAGTTTATCATAAAACGAGCTTAGGGTGATACTAAAAAGCTCACTTTACCAGCCGTAATATAAAGTCACGACTACCGCCAAGATAGGGTAAGAGAAAAAGCCTAACAAAGCAAAGCAAACTAAGCGAAATAAATTCTTGCCCCATTCAGGCAAGCGAGCTAAAAATTTAGCAGTACATAAACGATACAAGATCAACAAAAACAACGGTAAAACTAATACGACACCGCCAATATTGACCACCAGTGTAAATAAAGTAAAGGCTTGACTAGCAGCCGTTCCCGAAGCTAACAACCATAACGCTGATCCTGTATAAACGAGTAAAAACAAGATCTGTAAAGTAGCTGATACTTGGCTGGCTTCACGGGCAAAACGCGTCCCTTTTCCTAGATATTTCATCACGATCCAATACAAGATGGCGATCACAAAAACATACCATCTGTGGAGCAAAAATTCACCAACAATTCCCATCTCACTGCTTCCCTTCTAGCTCTTAAAGTACATATTTTTCAAGTGCCATACCGACACCATCATGATTATTATCGGCTGTGACTGCACTGGCAAGGTCTTTGATCTGATCATTAGCATTGCCCATCGCGACCCCAAATCCAGCCAGTTCAAACATTGTCAGATCATTGTTTTCATCCCCTAAAACCATGATCTGATCTTTAGTTAGGCCTAAATGCTGGCCTAATTCGAGTACGGCTGCACCTTTATGGGCTTTAGGATGCATGATCTCAAAGAACCACGGCGCACTAAGAACGGTATACTTATCTGCGATCACTTCTGGATCTAAGTCCTTGGTCTTAGCAGCAATCACTTCTGGTTCATCGACCCACATATATTTAGCTGCTGCCGAATGTGTAGCTATTTCTTCTGGCTCACAGTAATAAAGTGGCATTTTTGTATAGAACGCATCGAGTACGGTATACGGACTGATATTTTTAAAGGTCGTGATAACTTCAGAATTTGGCATGACGATCTGGCCTCTGATCTGGAGTTCGTGACTTACTTGATCCAAACGAGCCACTTGTTCAGGGGATAAGAGATTTTCAAAGATCGCTTCTCCTGTCCCGGTGACCTGTGCTCTAGCCCCATTAAAGGTGATCGCATAGTCGTCTTCTCCCATCAAGTCTAATTCTTCTAAATAATCTTTGACCCCAGACAATGGACGTCCCGTACATAAGACCACATAAACACCTTGTTTGCGCGCCTGTTTGATCGCTGCTTTAGTTTTTTCACCGATCTGCTTGTGATCATTGACCAACGTACCATCGATATCGATCGCTACCATCTTTATATCCAAAATGCTCACCTACCATGCGACATCAGTGCGTCACATGCCCTTCATTTCTAATTGTTCAAGAGCTATTATACCATTTTAACGGTTTCATTTCCGTTCTCAAAAAATAGTTGCATTTACAACAAACTTTAAATATACTAGAACAAAAGGAAGTGCTCAAAATGACAGAGATCTTACGTGAGATCGGCACGATCGCCCGGGCTTTAGATTCGATCAGTAATGTCGAATTCAAAGACCTAGAACTCTCCAAGGGCCAATATCTCTACTTGGTCAGGATCTACGAACAGCCCGGGATCATCTTAGAAGAGTTGGCTAATTGCCTCAAAGTCGACAAGACCACGGCTTCCCGGGCGATCAAAAAACTAGTCGCCAACGGTTTGATCGAACGCCGAACTCAACTTAACAACAAAAAAAATAAGCCCCTTTTTGTAACTAAAAAAGGAGCTCAGATCTACCCAACGCTTCGGGCCGAGCATAACTACTCAGAACAAACGGCCCTACGACATTTGACTGCCAAACAACAAGTACAATTGCAACAACTATTGCAACAAGTGCGCAGTAACATCGAAAAAGATTGGGAGATCGTCAAACAAGGCCAAAAACGAAATTATTAGGAGTTAAAAGCATGACTAAAACATTAAAACGCATCACTGCCACTGAAGTTGAAACACTACAAAAAATAAGCATCGAGACTTTTAGCGATACTTTTAAAGACCAAAATAATGCTCAAGATCTCGCCGATTACTTAAAAACAGCCTATGATCTCAATAAATTGACCGCCGAGCTCAATGATCCTAACTCACAATTTTACTTTGCTTACTTGGATGGACAACTCGCTGGCTATTTAAAGCTCAATTTAAACGAGGCTCAAAGTGAACAAGTTGCCCCTAATGCTCTTGAGATCGAACGCATCTACATCAGATCAGCCTTCAAACGCCATGGGTTGGGACGCTTTTTATTCCAAGAAGCTCTCAAGCTCGCTCAAGCAAAAAATTGTAGCACGATCTGGCTTGGCGTGTGGGAGGAAAACTATCCCGCCCTTGCTTTCTATGAAAAAATGGGCTTTACCCAACACGGCTCGCACTCATTTTTCATGGGAGCTGACGAACAGACCGATCTGATCATGGTCAAAAATATTTGATCTAACAAAAAGTTGGTATTTGCTGAAAAATATCAACTTTTTTTAGTATCAAAAAATAACTTTATGATATTATAGTACATTTGTTAAATTTACAATCCAGTTATTTAATTACTATAAATCGTGTTAATATATTAATACTATCTTTATTATCCATGTAGATGATTTCCTTGCAGTAAAGGGGTAATATTTCATGGATAATGACTTGCAGATTGGTGAAAAGATCCGAAAGCAACGTATCAAGGCTAATTTAACGCAGGAAAAATTGGCCGAATACAGCGACCTTTCGATCAATTTTATCTCCAAATTAGAACGTGGTCAGAAGAAAAATATCAGCATTTTAAAACTCAATGCGATCTGTCAGGCACTTGAGATCTCGATCGCAGAATTGCTTCAAGAAGAGAGCAATATCTCATTAGCACAGTTAACTCCCAGTTCATTACAACTCGTTCATGAGTTAAAGAAGATGGATGATCCTTCCTGCGAACGTATCAGCCAGCATATTTTGCTACTGCTCGATGATTTCAAAATGATCTACAGATAAAAGAAGAGCCTCACCACGATAATCTCATGGTGAGGCTCTCTTTATTGGGTCTACTTTAGCGATCGGCTAGATATTTAATAAAAATATCACAACTCGGATCACTCGGTAAGATCGCTTCAGCTTTGATCGCACGATGATAACCCTTGATATAGGGTAAAAAGGTCTCAGCTGCTCGCGTAGGATCTGTTCGATCATTGCAATACTTTTTCGTACCTAAAATGTTGCCACCATTATCGATCGCAATGATCTTACCTAATTTTTGATAGACGATCTGTTGTTCTTTAGCTTTCAAACTAGCTGGACCTAAGCCCGCTGTTTGCGCCACATAGCCCATGATCAAAGGACTTTTGACCGCTACATAGTTGGATTCTTCTGGGATGCTTGAACCACTCCAGGAACGACCCGTTTTAGCATCTCGGTACTTAAGCGTCTTCCAGATGATCGTCTGTTTAGCTGACCGGCAAAGTTGCTGGCCAGCTTTCGTCACAAAGCGCGTCGTCAATGTTGTCTCATCCAACGACTCGGTAACTTTGGCTAGTTCATATTTAGCGATCGTTGCTTTTTGATCAGCTCTTAATAAGGTGGTGATCTCTTTTAAAGTATAATACTCATCGTTTTTCGAAAAGATCGTTGGGATCACGATCACATGACCATGTGGGATCCTTTGACAAGGCATTTCTCCCAACACATTGCCCCGATCATCGCGTAATTCAAGAGTTTCTTTTGCCAAAGGTCCATTGCGATACGGATCGATCACCTTAAATCTACGCTTTGTTCGATGATACATATGCCCGACTAGCACCTTGACCTGTTCAAATTCTTGAACTTCATCCGCGACCAATACTCCACTTGTTACCAATTTTTTTGTCTTGTACGAATACATCGCAACTGGTGTTTTTAGATCACGCGGATCAACAAATTCAAATGTTGTTTGCGCAGTGGCCGCTACTTTTTGGTATTTGACGGCAATACCGTCAGAAAAATTTCTAAAAATTCTAATTCAACCCCTAAAACTAAGAGAGACCACCATAAATGACTAGATCATCTAAGGTGGTCCCTCCGATGGCTAACTAAAAATACTTCTATCCATCGATCATTTCTTTTTAGTTATCAGTCTTTCTTCTCTCTTTGCCAAAATAAAACAAGGAAAAGGCTGCTGTTACTAGACCTAATAAGCTAAATGCTAAGGCTTCACTATCACTTTCACCCATCTGTGGAAGTGTTGCTTCATTCTTTTCATTAGTTGTGACATCAGTCGTATCATTTACAATTTCTTGCTCAGCTAACTCAGTATTTTCACCGGTCTTTTCAGTTTTAGCACTGTCTTCTGTGGCAGTCCGCTTAACTGTGCTGACCAATACTGGGTTTTCTTCTGGTGCAAATGTCACATTTTCAGGTAGGCTATCCGGATCGCGCAATTCCCAACCATCAGGGAGAACTGGGACTAATTTCACCGTTTCATCCGTATGACCAGTGATCACTTGGGGCCCGATCTGGTTACCATTTTCATCTTGATAGGTAATAACTTGCTGGCTTGGTCGTGCAACATAGCTGACTTCGATCACTTGGTCGGCATCAGTTGGACGAACATTTCTAGCAGCAATTGTCGTTTGTTTTCTTCCAGCTACCATTGAAGTATAACCTAAATATTGTGGCACGTCATCTTGTGAAAAGGCTTTTGTTGCAATTTCATTCCAATCTGGGTAAGAAATATTACCAGTTACAAGATCTTTAGAACCGTCACGAGTGAAGAAAACGGTTTGGACCTTAGTTGTCTTAGTTCCATCTGGTGCATTCACAATGATCGTCCGTTTTACTTCTTTTTGGCTATCCGCATTACTTGGATCGGCTTTGACCACTTTAGATCCGTGTTTCAAATGAACTGTGTAGACTTGCGCTTCATCTTCAGCATTGAAATGAGGATCGTTTGCGTCTGCCAACTCATCTGAGACTAGTTCATAACCTTGAGCCTGATATGCTGCGATCTTTTCATCATTTGTATGTTCGATCGCTGCATCAGTCACACCTTGGATATCTTCTTTATCTAAGCGTTTTCCAGTGCTTTCATCCACATATTCTACTAAAGCATGTTGTTCTAGTGGTATATACTTAACTTCGATCTTTTTGCCATCTTCTTCATCAGGTGTGACTGTTTTACCAACGACCTTACCATTTTGGACCTCAGCTGGTGTTTCGTCGATCTTATATCCCTTGTGCTGTGGCACTTCTACTTCATCAAAATTATCAAGCTTCCACTCACCAGTTGGCATAACCTCACCAGTTACTCTGTCACGTGTAACATTACGCGTCAAAGTAGCCGTTTGCGGTATAGCTTTCTTTTCTTGGTTAGGATGGTGGATATGGATCTCGCGTGTGATCTGCTTAGATTCGATTTCTGCTTTCGTACCATGCATTAATTTGACAGTAAATGTCTGTGTTTTTGAATCATCATCATCAAAATCGACTGTTGAAAATTCCTGATCAGCAAAAACATATTCATAGCCCTTAGCTTTCAAAGCGTGGATCTGTCCGGCTACTTTTTCATGTGAGATCTTAGTATTATGAGCCCCAGTTTCGATCGTTTCCAAATCGTTACCTTGATCATCAGTGATATACTTTTGAGCGGTCTCATCCCAATACTTGATCTGCGCAACTTGAGTATCTTTACCATAGTTGAGCACTGTATCTTGACCTGGATCACTTGGTTGAACAACTTCACCTTTTACGTGATAACCTTCGATCGTTGGTGCTACGATCTTTTTGATCTTAGTTACATCGTTAGCATCATTTTCATAGTGAACCGTCGTTAAAACATTACCTTGGCCGTCTTTAGCAATGATATTACCTAGCTTATGGTAAACGATCTCTTGTGTAGCATCTTTTTGTTCAGCTCTTTGGCTGTCCAAGCCTGGCGTTATTGCATAATAGCCAGCGATCACTGGGCTATTTACTGCCATATAGCTCGCTGTACTTGGAACAGATGTCTGCGCAGTAATTTCGTTTGTATAGATATCTCGCTTAGTCATCGTTGTCCAAGTGATCGTTTGTGTTTCTGAATCTTTAAGTTCATTGCCATCTTCGTCAACAAATTTAGTCGTTAGGGTATAAGTATCATGTGTTACCTTTGTTTCAATACCACGATAGATATACTTGATCGATCTGCTTAGATCACTCGGAAGATCTTCTTTTGTTACTAAAGTGTATTCAATGTTACCTTGGGGAATCTTTTGGGGAACCGTTGGCAAACTTGCCTTAGCAGCATCATTTGCATCATTGACATATTGTTTTTTGCCTAAATAATTGCCATTTTCATCATAAAGCTCAACACTACCTAACGTCCGATATTCATATGTGATATCGGTGGTTTGTTGGACGTATGGATTGGAGATATAATATGTTGCTCCGCCTTGACCAGTAGTATATGTTAAACTCTGCCCTACTTGCAAAGTACCACCATATTGCCATTCTCGTTCATCTAAATTCCATAATCCTTTGGCTTTACCACGACCATCGAAGAATTCATATTGCATAGTTCCTTGGTCATCTAATTCGGTATATCTAACTTTCACGCCATCATGGTAATTATTGACTAAAACAACGCCCGTATGGAATTCAGACATCGTTCCTTCGCTATTTTCAGCATATAGGAATTTACCTTCTTCTACCTTAGCACTCTTAGGAACACCAGTTGTGTAGTGTTGCCCTGTTAAACCAGTTTGTGTCTTATAGACCTTGCCGTTGTTGATCTTGGCTTTTTGCTCAATAACTTGTGGGGTATAGATACTTAATGTTGTATAACCATCCCCTGTGTTACTTTCGATCCCACTATGACCACCAACAAATACTGGTAAAAAGTGTTCTGTGTAATAACTCCAGTCAAATCGATAGGTATTAGCGTAAAAATGCTCGACCGCAGTTTCATTACGATATTCATCATTGATAACCTGACCAAAATTTAAAGTCCGCTGACCTTTTTGAACTACTGTTTTGGCTTTATCAATATGATCCTTATCTAAAAAACTATATTCATACGCATTAAAGCTCCCATTACCCGTTAAAATAACATTGCCGTCAGCATCTTTACCACGAGCAACGGTGAAGACGATCCCATGTTTCCTATCAGTTGAAGCGATCCATTGAAAAACATATTCACTATTTTTGTAGTCGATCCCTAAACCATCGACCAACGTTTGAAGGTTTGTCTTTCCATATGTATATTTAGAATAGTCAGGATCAGTAACGCTAAAGCCCTCTTCTTGTTGGGCTTGATCTGGGGCTGCTGCATAAGCAACTTTACTATCCGTTAGATCAACATTTTCTTGGGGTCCGGCTTGTTTTTCAACGTTAAATGTTTGCGTTTCACTTGCTTCATTTTCATCAGCTGGTGCAACCGTTTGTTTTTCAGTGCTAATTGTAGATTCACTAGTCTCTTCAGCAGTCACCACTTGCACTGGAGCTTGTTCTTTAGTATCTTCAGCAGCTTGAGATTTATCGTTGGCTACCGGTGTGGTCTCAACTTCTTTAGTTGGTACACTTGCACTCTCTGCTGTCGCCTCGGTCTTTAAATGATCTTTGGTCGTCGTTGTCGCTTCATCGGCTGATACTCCGCTAAAACCAGCAAAAGTAAAACCGATCAAGACAGAAGCGACCCCAACACTGATCTTTCTGATCGCAAAGCGTTGTTTCTTTGGTTCTAATTTATGTATTAATAATTTGTTATTATTATGTGATAACAAAACTAAAAATAGACCTCCTCAGTTATTCAAAAGTACAAAAATAGGGGGCGTATATAATAGCTATACTCCTCTACTATTCATCTATAAACATTTAATATAGTACAACTAAAGAGATTTATTTTCGATAATTTTTCGATATAAATATATAGATTATTTTAATTTTATTTTTTAAAATAAAATTTCGTAAAATATAGTCAACTGTATAAATAACCTTTTTATACCTATATACCTAAATAAGCCATGCTAATCTTACGCAAATAGCATTTTAATTTAACAAAAAACTAATATCTTCCAAAAAAAATTGACTATAGTTCCACTTGAAAATGAAACTATAGTCAATCAATTTTTTTAAAGGTCGTTGCAACGCATGATCGTCAAATGTAACATAAAATCATTGTATTTATCATCAGCTAGATCACGCCCAACTGCAGTAACTGTTCGTACAGCTAATTCTTCGTTTTGATCATATAGATCTGTGCTGTCAACGCGTAGATCTAGATCGATCCCTTCTTCAATATGAATGTGTAATTCAGTCTCGTCATAATCACATTGGTAAAAACCACGGATCGGTGGTAAAGCATCTTTACTTTGACGTTCACCTTCAAATGACACTTTTTGACTTTGAGCATCGCGTAACATCATCTTAACGTTAAAGTCTGACATCGTTGACATCTCAGCAAATACGTAGTAGCCACGTGGGATACTCAATTTAACTGTCTTATCGTCTTCCATCAATGCGATCTTATTCATCTTTTCACCCTCCATAAATCCAAAAATAAAATAATTATCTAAAACTTTTTAGTGATTTAATTTTATCTTTTTAGGCATTTTGGGGTCAATTAAAACACTTACATTCAGCTTTGACTTAACTCAAACATAACCATTATTATGAAAACATTAAGTTATTTTTTATCCAACTTATACCACAATTAGCAAAAATTACGTCTATAGGGTAAAATGTAACTATAAATATGCAGTAAAGGCAGGTAATATTATGGTAACGATCAAACAAATCGCAGAAGAATCCGGCTTTTCACAAGCTACCGTCTCACGCCTCTTAAATGAAGATCCGACCTTATCCGTTTCCCCTGCCACTAAAAATAAGATCCTCACAGTGGCAAACAAGCTCGGCTATGGTAAACGCCAAAATAAATTTCTTATCTCACGTAAGATCGCACTTTTGACCAGTTTCACCGCTGAAGAAGAGCTGCAAGATGTTTATTTCAACACTCTAAAAGAACTTATCCTCGAACAAAGTAAAAATGCTAACTTAGAGATCGATATCTTCCATGATCTTGATCAGTTGATCGCTAAGGGCAAAAATTACGAAGGTTTTATCGGGATCGGCGCAGATGAACTTTCCCCAGAAAAGCTAGCTAAACTCCATGAAGTCACACCGATCGGGATCTTCTTAGATATCAATCCTTATCCGGATAAATTCGATTCCGTCCAACCCGACCTCTCCCAAACGATCTTAGATGCCCTTGATCTCTTGCAACGTGCTGGCAAAAAGCGGATCGGTTTTATCGGGGGTATCGGTTCGATCATGGGACAACACAACTATCGCCAAGATCCCCGGGCTTTTGCCTTTGAAAACTGGGCTAAACGCTTAAATATCTTTAATGAAAAAGATTATTTCGTCGGGGGCTCATTTACGACCTCAAATGGTTATGAACTCGGTAAAAAAATCATTACTACCTTAGGCTCTGATCTCCCGGATGCCTTTATCGTCGCTTCCGATGCTTTAGCGATCGGCGTCTTACAAGCTTTCAATGAAGCGGGGATCCGCTTGCCCCATGATACTGCGATCATCAGTATCAATAACATCGAAGTCTCACAATACGTTTCACCACCATTGACGACTTACAGCATCGACCAAAAAGAACTCTGTCAGACTGCGATCAATTTATTATGTGATGCCTTAGAGCGTCCTGACCGTGCTAAGATCCATGCTTTCGTCAATACTGAATTAGTGATCCGTAAAAGTTTTACCTTATAAACCCTTAAAAAACGCATTCTATCAAGGATGAGTTTTTTATTTTACTGTTTTTACGTAATTATTTTAGTAATTTAGTTTACTTATTAAGTAAAAAGTTGTATGATAATCCCTGTAAACGATTACAGCTAGTTTTAGCTATTTGCTTAGCTTTTAGGGGGAACACCAATGGAAAAACATGCATCAAAATCATTCGTCTCCAAGTTCTCATTTGCAATGGGCAACTTGGGGCATGCAGCTTTTTACGGCTTACTGAGCAATTGGTTCATCGTCTTTGTTACGGCGGGGTTGTTCAGTGAACTAGCACCCGCGATCGCCAATAAGTTGATCGCTTTGATCACTGGTCTGATCGTAGTGATCCGGATCATTGAGATCTTGATCGATCCACTGTTGGGAAACATTGTGGATAATACTCAGACTAGATGGGGCAAATTTAAACCATGGATCATTGCTGGTAATCTCGTCAGTGCCGTGATCTTAGTAATACTTTTTACTGGTATCTTTAACCTAGCCAATGTCAATTGGATCGCCTTTGCCGTATTATTTGTGATCTTGTTTATCACTTTAGATGTCTTTTATTCATTTTCCGATGTCTCTTATTGGGGCATGGTACCAGCCTTGAGTGAAGACAGTAAAGAACGGGGCGTCTACACTGCCCTAGGAACTTTGACAGGTTCGATCGGTTGGAATGGTCTGACCGTCATCGTCGTACCCGTGGTGACCTATTTCACTTATGTTGCCACCGGAAAACACACTCAAGGTGCTCAAGGTTGGCTAGCATTTGCGATCATCATCTCGCTTTTAGCTGTTTTCTGTGCCTTCATCGTGGCTTGGGGGACTGAAGAAAAAGATAATCTGATCCGTAGTGCTGCTAAGCAAAAAACGACGATCAAAGATGTCTTTGTTGGTCTAGCTAAGAATGATCAGATCCTTTGGGCTAGTTTGGCATACTTTATGTTCTCCTTTGCTAACGTGGTCACAAACGGTGTCTTATATTACTTCTTCAAATTCGTCTTGGGTAAGCCAGAGACCTTTAGTTTAGCAGGCTTTATTGCGATCTTGGTCGGATTTTTGACATCACCTTTGTATCCCGTCTTGAATAAGTTCATCCCGAGAAAGTGGCTCTTTTCCTTTGGACAATGTTGTATGATCACTTCATACTTGATCTTCATCTTTGCCCGTGAAAATATGGTCCTTTTAGTCATCGGGCTCGTCTTATTCAACATTACCTTTGCTCAACTCGTAACAGTTCTTACCTTGACTGATGCGATCGAATATGGGCAATTAAAGACTGGCGAACGTAATGAAGCGGTCGTCTTAGCCGTTCGTCCGATGATCGATAAATTAACGGGCGCCTTTTCAAACGGGATCGTCGGTTATATCGCGATCGCCGCTGGTATGACGGGTTCAGCCACTGCTGCGGATATGACCGCTAAAAATATCCGGACTTTTGAAAGTATGGCCTTTTACATCCCACTTGCTTTAGCGATCTTAGCTTTGTTGATCTTTTTGACCAAGGTCAACTTGACTGAGAAAAAACACGCTGCGATCGTTGAGGAGCTCAAGGATAAATTAGCCGCTGGCGATGAGACTTTTGGACTTGAAGCTAAACCAGCTCCATTAACTGTCAGTGATACAACTAATGTCTTAGCTCCAGTCACTGGTTTTGCCAATGCTTTACCAAGCACAGCTGCACCAGATTTTGATGCAACTGGTTTTGTGATCGATCCACTTGATACCAAAGTCTATGCTCCATTTGATGGCACAGTCCGCTTTACATTCTCCACTAAACACGCCTTAGGATTAGTTGCTGATAATGGACTAGAAGCGGTCATCCATGTGGGGATCGATACGGTCAAATTACGCGGTGAAGGTTTTGTGACACATTATACCGATGGTCAAACTGTAAAGGCCGGCGATCTATTGTTGGAATTTGATCCAGCTGTGATCAAAGATGCTGGTCTTAGCGATAATGTGATCGTCTTTTTCACACAGCCTAAACGCATCACCAATTTGAAACTCGATGTCGAACGCGAAGTGACCCACGGACAACTCCTTGCTCGGGTCACCATAAAACAAGGTTGATCTTTCAACCACTTAAATAGGCGGTCAGGACACACACCCCGTGTCCTGACCGCCTATTTTGTCCGCACTGATCTATTGTCGTGCTCCCAAAATCAGTGCCTAGCGTATAGTTACGAATAGCCAACGATGCAAAGAACGCATCATTGGCTATTCTAGACTATCCGTACGGCACTGATCGATTTTGTCCGCACTGATTTATTTTGGAGTCTTTTTCTTTTCTACTTTTTTGCCCATTTCCATTTCATCGTTGTAGCCCCAGAACCAGGTCACTAAGAAACTGATGATCAAAGCGGCTACACTTGAGAATAAGAAGGCATAGAAACTGTTTAACTCAGTTGGATGTGCTGGGTTGAAGAATGATGGGAAACCGATCAATGAACCAGTAAACCCAAACATCGAACCGTGCATCAGACCTGTGATGAAACCACCCACAGCGGAACCGATCAAACCTGAGATAAAGACTTTACGGTAGCGTAAGTTGATCCCGTAGATCGCTGGTTCTGTTACCCCGCAGAAAGCAGAGATAGCAGCTGCGATCCCTAATGATTTCATGTCATTTTTACGTGACTTGATCGCTACAGCTAATACGGCTGCACCTTGAGCGACCATGGTAACTGAGATGATCGCATTCAATGAACTTTCGCCACTAGCCGAGATCTGTTGTGCCACCAATGGAACAACGCCCCAGTGTAGCCCAAAGATAACTAACAATTGATAGAAACCACCAATGATCAAACCACCAGCCCAGCCAGAAGCATGCACTAACCAGTTGATGAAATCAGCGATCCCGTTAGCTGCACCTTGAATGATCGGACCAGTAACAACTAGGGTGATCACAGAAACAACTAACACAGTGATCAATGGATTAAAGATCATTTGAAGATAGTTCGGTAAAGTCTTCTTCAACCAATCCCCTAACTTCTTAGCCATCCAAGCAGCTAAGATCATTGGGAAGATCGAGTATGTGTAGTTTAAGAATTGGAAGTGGAAACCACCGATCGTAAACATATCCTTAAACTCACGGCCCCAGTCAACTAATTGTGGATAGGTCAAGACGCCCCCGATCACAGCTGTCACGATCGGATCACCGCCTAACCGTTTAGCTGCGGCAAAACCAACTAAAACTGGCAAGAAGTAAAAGGCCGAATCGGCGATCGCACTGACTGTGATATAAGCCGTATCCTTAACGTTCAACAAACCACCTAATTGTGGCAAGGTCAATAAAGCTAATAGTCCTTTGATGATACCAGCTGCAGCGATCACACCGACTACTGGACTCATCGAACCTGTGATGACCCCGATCAAATTGCTAAAAGCACGGCTCACTGGATTTTTACCGTCATCTTGTGTGGTCGTTTCAACAGCTTCGCCTTCACCTAAGCCTGGTAATTTCTTCATCACTGCATCAAAGACGTTCGTTACTTCATTTCCGATCACGACTTGGTATTGACCCGAAGCGTGCATCACGTCGATCACACCATCTGTCTCACGTAAAACATCATCGTTGGCAAGCTTTTCATCTTTCAAATAAAAACGTAAACGAGTAATACAATGGATCAAATTATTGATATTTTCTTTGCCACCAACATTTTCGATGATGATATCCGCTAACGCATCATAGTCACGTTTGCCAGCTTTTTGTTTAGCTTCTTTAACATAAGCTGTTGCGACCGTTTGACCAGCTGTTGCTTCTAATTCTTCAACATCCAAACCTTCTAACTTATCAGCTGAGTTCGTGATGATCACCATGATCGTGGTTTGAAGACCAGCTAAACGGATATTTTCCAATGCCATGTTGGCGATCTCTTGTCCCGCTTGGACTTTGTCTCCAGTCTTGATCTTTAATTCAAATGGTTCACCGTGTAAGCCAACGGTATCGATCCCCATGTGGATCAAGACTTCCAAACCTTCTTTAGTTAAAATACCGATCGCATGTTTAGATTCTGCGATCATCGTGATCTCCCCAGCGACTGGCGCAACGATCTTTTCACCTGTTGGCTCAAGCCCAAATCCTTGGCCCATCATCCCAGTTGAAAAGACTTCATCTTGAACTTTATCTAGTGCAATGGCTGCCCCTGCAGCAGGTGCACCTAAGACTACCTTGTTCTTAGCCATTTTATTTCCCTCCATACGTAAAACTAAAAACGCTTTCGCTTAACTTCACCAATAACTATACATGGTGTCTATACATGTTGTCAACATTTTTTTTGTAATCATTTACAATTCCGTCAATATAAGTATTTTTTTGTTTTGCACATGTACGGACAACTATGCTACAATGAAATAGAAAATGACGTTAAGGATGTGAAGTTATGGCTTTAAAACATGAAATGATCGCTAACGATCTCGCCGAAAAGATCAAGCACCAACAATTTTGCCCCGGCGATTTTTTGCCTAGCGAAAAACAATTAAGTGAGCTCTACGGCGCTTCACGTGAGACAACGCGTAAAGCCCTCAACCATTTGACAGAATTAGGTCTGATCCAAAAATTAAAAGGTAAAGGCTCATTAGTGCTAGACATTCAAAAGTACACCTTTCCGATCTCAGGGATCACTAGCTTTCAAGAACTAAACCAAGCCTTAGGACTTCACGCAAAAACTGAAGTCTTACGGCAAGAAAAAGTTACCGCCCCTGAATACTTTGGTAAGACACCGATCACCGCCCAAAAAGCGATCTTTATCGAGCGCTTGCGGATCATTGACGGTTCACCCGCCGTGTTAGATCAAGATTATCTCTTAGATCCACCGATCAGTGAATTACCAGCAGAGGTCGCGGCTAATTCGATCTACGCTTATTTAGAAAAAAACTTAGGTCTTGAGATCGACTATGCCACCAAGGAGATCACCGTTGAAGAAGTCCCGCAAGAGATCGCAAAGCGTTTAGAACTTGGGCCAAACGAACCAGCTGTGATCGTGCGAAGCCTCTCTTACCTAAGCGACACAACTTTATTTCAGCTGACAACGTCATATCATCGTCCCGATAAATTCAAATTTATCGACTTTGCCCGCCGAAAGAAATTAAGCACTAACTAGGAGGAAGTTATGAAGACAAAACTTGGCGAAAAAGTTATCTACCAAATCTACCCAAAATCATTTTACGATTCAAATAATGATGGTTTTGGTGACTTGCGTGGGATCATCGACAAGATCCCTTATCTAGCCAAACTCAATATCGACATGATCTGGTTCAACCCATTTTACGTCTCACCCCAAAATGACAACGGCTATGATATCGCTGATTACCGCCAGATCGATCCACGGTTTGGTACGATGGCTGACTTTGAAGAACTAGTTGCCAAACTAAAAGAAGTCAAGATCGACGTTATGTTGGATATGGTCTTGAACCACTGCTCGACTGAACATGAATGGTTCAAACGCGCACTCGCTGGCGAAGAAAAATACCAAAAATATTTCTATTTGCGACCAGCTAAAGCAGACGGTTCTTTACCAACTAACTGGCAATCAAAATTTGGCGGTCCTGCTTGGGCTAAGTTTGGTGATACCGAGCTTTACTATCTACACCTCTATGATAAGACCCAAGCTGACCTTGATTGGCACAATCCCGACGTGCGTAAAGAAGCCCAAGATATCGTAAATTACTGGCGCCAAAAAGGAGTCAAAGGTTTTAGATTCGACGTCCTAAACGTGATCGGAAAAGACGAGATCCTCGTTGATTCCACTGATCCGGTCCAAGAAAAGATGCTTTACACTGATACACCGATCGTGCACCAATACATTAAAGAATTGAACAAAAATTCCTTTGGGCAAGATGATACGATCATCACTGTCGGTGAAATGTCTTCCACTAATTTTGCTTCTTCGATCAAGTACTCCGATCCTAAAGAACATGAACTCTCCATGGTCTTTACCTTCCACCATTTGAAAGTCGATTACAAAGATGGTGAAAAATGGACCAAGATGCCCTTTGACTTTATGGCACTCAAAAAGCATCTAGCTGATTGGCAAACTCAGATGGATCAAGGCGGCGGTTGGAATGCACTCTTCTGGAACAATCACGACCAACCCTTTGCCCTCAACCGGTTTGGCGATCCCGTGAACTATCGGGTCAAGTCTGCCCAAATGTTAGCAGCGACGATCCATCTCTTACGGGGCACCCCATACATCTACATGGGTGAAGAACTCGGAATGGTCGATCCAACTTATACCACGATCGATGACTATGTTGACGTTGAAGCTTTGAATGCTTACGAAAGTTTATTAGCCCAAGGACACAGTGAAAAAGAAGCCTTCGCGATCGTCTTAGCTAAAGCACGCGATAATTCACGCACACCAATGCACTGGGATAACAGTGAATTTGCTGGTTTCTCCAATGTTAAACCGTGGTTGATGCCAACTGGACAAGACAAGATCAACGTAGAAGCCGAATTAGCAAATGGCGCGATCTTTAACTTCTATCAAAAGCTGATCGCCCTTCGCAAACAAGAGCGTTTGATCTCCGAAGGCCACTTCAAATTACGTCTAGCAGACGACAAGCAAGTCTTTGCCTTTGAGCGTTCTCTAGATGACAGCGACGCCGAGTTATTCGTTTTAAACAACTTCTACGGCACCGAAACTACAGTCGAGCTAGCTGATCTAGCTGGCAAAACGGGTAAGGTCCTCCTTTCAAATTACGACCGCGACCTAACGACCTTACCAGACACGATCACCCTAAAACCGTACGAAACACTAGCTTTCAGAGTGTGAAATAAGACGGTCAGCGCCGTATGAATAACGGTAAGACCGCCATGATGCGCTTTTTGCATCGTGGTGGTCTATTGTTATTCACTAGTCGTTGTCTTGTTGAACACGTTTCAATAGAGTGTGAAACAAGACGTTGTAGGAAGCTCCCCTGCATAAACACATTTAAATTTAGATTAAAAAACTGGTATCAAGATTTCATTTTGCACGATCTTGATACCAGTTTTAATTTTGCGAAATATTTGTCAAAGTCACGGTGCTCAAGCTCGTCAGCTGTTTTGCGTTATAGACCCGTACTTCCCATGTCTGTAATTTTGTACCTATATGCACTGGAACAGCCTTGGCGAACAGGGAGCCGCTTCTGGCTTTGCGTAAGTGTTGTGTGGTAATATTGACACCGACAGCGACCTGCCCTGACGCCAAGTTTTCATTGGCGCCAAGAGAAGCTGCTGTTTCTGCAAGGACTGCGTTGATCCCACCATGAACTAGACCATATGGCTGCAAGAGTTTAGCCGTGATCGGCAGTTCGAGTTTCACGTAGTCTTTTTGCAAAATTATCGTCTTTATCCCTAAGTTTTCTAATAAATTCATCGGCTACACCTCGTTTAGCTAAAAAGGAGTTATTTTATGTCAAATATCAAATGGGAAACCATCAAGCAATATTCCGAGATCTTATTTGAGCGCAATGATAAAGTTGCTAAGATCACGATCAACCGGCCAGAGAAGTTGAATGCTTTTACTCCGGTCACCGTTCAAGAAATGATCGAGGCTTTCAGCATCTGCCGGGATGATAGCACGATCGGTGTGATCATTTTGACTGGTGCTGGCGACAAAGCCTTTTCTTCTGGGGGCGATCAAAGTATCCGCGGCAACGGGGGCTACGTTGGACCAGACAAGATCGCGCGCTTGAATGTTTTAGATCTTCAACATCTAATTCGTATTATACCAAAACCTGTGATCGCAATGGTCAAAGGTTGGTCTGTCGGCGGGGGGAACGTTTTACAACTCGTCTGTGACTTAACGATCGCTGCTGACAATGCTCAATTTGGTCAAACTGGCCCTAAAGTCGGTAGTTTCGATGCCGGTTACGGTTCTGGCTATCTTGCCCGCGTTATCGGACATAAACGCGCTAAAGAAGTTTGGTTCTTGAACCACTTCTATAGTGCCCAAGAAGCTTACCAAATGAATTGGATCAATAAAGTCGTGCCCCTAGCCGATGTCGAAGCTGAAACTATGGCTTGGGCTCACGAATTACTTGAAAAATCTCCAACTGCCCTTCGCTTTATCAAAGCAGCCATGAACGCTGATACGGATGGACTAGCTGGCTTACAACAATTTGCTGGCGATGCTACGATGCTCTTTTACACTACTGATGAAGGCAAAGAAGGTCGTGATGCCTTTAATCAAAAGCGTAAACCTGATTTCGATCAGTTTCCAAAATTCCCTTGATGCAAACGCAAAATTGGCTTTTAAAACAAGCGAGTTTAAAGCCAAATGCCCCAGCTGTCATCACCGAAGATCAATGCCTGACCTTTACCCAATTAGCCAAACTCGCTGCTAAAAGGGCGGGGAAGATCGCCCAGACGACCCAAAACACCCGTGTCGGCCTTTTGGGGGATAACTCGCTATCGACCTATGTTTTAGCGCTCGCATTATTATTTTCGGGAAAAACGATCGTCTGGCTCAATTTTCGCTTATCGACTGCCGAACTGATGGCACAGATCGATGATAGTGAGCTTGATCTGTGTTTAGTCACTGATGAGCTGTGGCGCTCCGAATTTACCGAGCTCTTTTTACCCTACTCCCAGCTTGAAGCAAGTAAAGCACCGGCCAAGGAGCTCATGGCGACTGTTGAACTCGATGCGATCGCAAGTATCATGTACACTTCGGGGACCACTGGCCAAGCTAAAGGTGTCATGCAAAGTTTTGGCAATCATTTCTACTCAGCGGTCGCTTCCGCTTTGAATCTTGGCTTGAGTGCTACTGATCAGTGGCTCTGTGCCGTACCACTCTTTCATATCAGTGGTTTTTCGATCCTCATGCGCGGGCTGATCTATGGGATGCCGGTCCGTTTAGTCAAACGCTTTGACCCCAGTCTAGTTGAAACGATCTTAGTCAGTGAACCAGTTACGATCATTTCGGCAGTCCCATACATGCTACAAGAACTGTTAAAACAGCACGTTACACCGTATAATCCCAAGTTTAGGCTTGTCCTTTTAGGTGGTAGCAGTGCACCTAAAGAGCTTCTAGTGGCAAGTAAAAAGGCTCAAGTCAATGTCGTTCAATGTTATGGGATGACTGAAACTTGTTCACAAGTCGTAGCCTTATCAAGTGAATATGCGCTTGATAAATTAGGTTCGGTCGGTAAGCCACTTTTTACCACGCAAGTCAAACTCGATCCTACAACTAGTGAACTCCTGTTAAAAAGTCCGGCCTTGGTCAGCGGTTATCTGAATCGGCCTGAATTATTCGCTAAAAAGCTTGATGCTGGTTGGTATCATACAGGTGATGTCGCTCACTTTGATCAGGATGGTTTTCTATATATCGATGGACGTTTAGATGAAATGTTGGTCTCAGGTGGCGAAAATATCTTCCCCCAAGAGATCGAACAATGCTACCGTAAACTACCCAAGATCTCCGAGATTATTGTCGTCGGGCGGCCTGATCCTACCTGGGGTGAGGTCCCAATAGCTTTTGTCCGTGGGCAAAAATTAGCTCAAGCTACCCTGCGTACTTACGGCGAAAAATATTTAGCTCATTATAAGATCCCCAAAGAATTTATTTGGGTCAAAGATTTTCCTAAAACAGCTAGTGGGAAAGTCAAACGGTATTTACTGAGAGGAAGTTTTTTGAATGGATAATACAACTACACGCAACAAAGTTTGGACTTTTTGCGTGGTCTACTTAGGTTATATGTTGCTTTTTGCCGACCGAACAGTCTTTAACTTAGCTTTAGCTGGGATCGGCAAAGACTTCAACATGTCCCCGGCAGCTTTAGGGGCTGCTGGGAGTGCCTTTTTCCTGGGTTATACATTGATGCAGATCCCGGGTGGATACTTGACCGACCGTTTTGGCGCACGTGCGGTCGTTATCTCCACTTTGATCTTATGGTCCCTTTTGACCGGATTTACCGGGCTAGCTTGGTCTTTTAGCGCTTTAGTCATCATTCGCTTTTTATTTGGGGTCGCGGAAGGTCCGTACCCCGCTGCCGCTTTAAAGCAAGTGGCCCAAAATCATCCCAAGAAAAAACGCGCCCAACTGACGGCCTTATTGATGTCTTCGAATTATGCGGGGGCTGCGATCGCACCTTTTATCATCGTTCAAGTCATCGCTGCTAGCGGTTGGCGGAGTGCCTTTTATTATCTCGGAGCTTTTGGGATCATCTTGGTCGGCTTATATGCCTTGAGTGATCGCAGAGCAACTGCCGCTACTAAGAAAGCCACTACTCACAAAATAAATTGGCGTGAACTCGATACACGTGTCTGGTTATTTGTGATCTTAGGGCTAGCGTTGAATGTGATCACAAAGGGCCTAGAAACTTGGATGCCGATCTATTTCTTGACTTCACAGCATTTGGAACTCAAAAAATTAGCTTGGCTCGTTCCGCTACCAACGATCGCCGGTGGGATAGCCGCTGCGATCAGTGGTTATCTCATGGTCCACCTCTTCAAGAAAAAAGAAGTCTTGATGTTGATCACGGCCTGTGTTTTGACCTTATTATTCATGTTTGGCTTATTCAGATCCCAAAGTCTATTTTGGATCGTTTCATTTCAGATCCTAACTTATTTTGCTAAATCACTAGCTTTCACCGGAATCTTTGATTTTGCTTCACAAGTTCTCCATGATGATAGCTACGGTTCGGCGATCGGGATCATCAATTTTGGTGGTCAACTTGGGGGCTTTGTCGGACCGTTACTGATAGGTTGGATCGTGCAACTGACAGGTTCATATTCAGCTGCCTTCTTAGGTCTAGTGATCAGTGCAGTCATTGCCGTGATCACCAGCTTTTGTATCAAACGCGATCGATAATAAAAAATGACTTGATGTACTCCATCAAGTCATTTTTTTATTTAAAGTGCATTTCTTCCCGCAAAGCAGTATAGATCGGACGCCCACCTAAAAGTGTATCGACTGTATAGGCGATAAACGTCACAAAGACTAATGGGAAAACTGACGCTAATGAGCCCGCCATCTCAGTCAATAAGACGATCGCCGTAAATGGGGCTTTTTCGATCGCTCCAAAATAAGCCGCCATTGAGATCAAGATCAGCCCTAAGACTTGACTGTGCTCGAGCCACCCAGCACTTACCCCCAATAAACCGGCAAAGCATCCGATCACAGCACCTAAAGCTAAGATCGGCATAAAGATACCACCTGGGACCGAAGCACCATAGGATATCATGGAAAAAACAAACCGCACGATAAAAAAGAGCACGAGCAACTTCAAAATTGCACGTAGATCGGTCGTCGTCAAACTCATATCCGTCACATAACTGATAAAATCATGACTCCCACCTAAGAGCTTAGCATTCCACAAACCCAAGGGGATCGTCAATAATAAGGGGATCAAGCTGTGATAACGTTGTGGTAAAAAGTTTAGTTTGCTATAAATATAGCGTTGCTCTAACAAAACATATTGATAAGCATATGCTAAGATACCGATAATAATGCCCAAGATGAGCAAAAAGACATAATTGGGCGCCCCGACAAATGGTTTGATGTACATTGCTAAACTAGGCTGCTGACCCAATAAAACTAAAGTCATCAGATCGGCGCTCAAAGCTGCTGCTAAAGCCGTCAACCAGATCCGAGGTTTAAAAGTCGTCGTGATCTCCTCGACCATAAACAATACCCCAGCTAATGGTGCACTAAAAGCAGCTGCCAAGCCCGCTGCGACCCCAGCCAATAACAATGTCTGCTGATCTTTTTTAGAAGTTTTAAAAACATCATTTGCCAAACCTTGCCCTACACAAGCTCCCATTTGGATACATGGGCCCTCACGTCCAAGAAATAACCCGGGACATATTGCTAACAAGCCACCCACGAATTTACGCCACAAGATCTGCCACGGTGCATAACTATTTTGCCCCAGTAAGATTGCTTCGACCTGTGGGACCCCTGATCCGACCAAGTTAGTCAGATTATACTTGAGGATCTTGCCTAATAACCAGCTGATCGCCACTAAGAATAGTGCATAGACGAGCACATAGCTCAAATGCTTCTCGAGATATGGATACCACCAAAATAATAATTGCAATGTATGGTCGATGAGCCACCGAAAACAGCTGACGATCCCACCTGTGATCAAGCCCACGATCGCTCCTTGAAAGATCAGGTTCAAATAGTCCATGGAAAATGGTCGCTCCAGTACATCCTTTGCTCTAGCTACCAAATCGTCACATCCCTTCAGATAAAACACTTTATCTATCATAACATTCTTACCGCAGTTTATCACATGTTTAATCTTTCATTAAATTCCTAGAATGCTTGACCTAGCGTACTTAACTTTGTTATATCGTCCCAAATGAATACCTTTCCAAGATTAAAAACTAGAACAATATTTTTTGATTTTATAATCTTTATAGACCTTCTCAAGGCAATATGCGATAATTTTCTACGTTGTGCTATTTTACAATAGCATTAGGTAAGATAAAGGGGATCTTTTAATTATGAAACATTGTGCCCTATATCTGGGCTATTTGATCGCGTTACTTGCACTCCTATTATTACTTTGGTGTGCACACTATTCGTACACGCATACAGGAACACATCATTTCGTTGAGATCGGACTAGAAGATGATGCTTTTGACGATCCACACGATAGTAATTTTTCAGTTGAGTATAATTGATTCAAAAATAAAAGGGCTACTGGTAGCATCCAGTAGCCCTTTTATTGTTATTTATGACTTTCGATATAGTTGAAAGCTTCTTGAACAGCGATACCACCATCGCCAACTGCAGTCGTGATCTGACGCAATGTCTTTTGCCGAACATCCCCGATCGCATAGATTCCAGGAATGCTTGTTTCCATCTTATCATTTGTCACGATCCAACCTTTGTCATCCGTGATCCCAAGGTCTTGGAATGGAGCTGTCATTGGGATCGAGCCAACGTAGATAAAGACACCATCAGCTGGAATGGTCGTCGTTTCACCTGTCTTGACATTTTTAGCTTTGACCCCAGTCACTTTTTGCTCGTCACCTTGGATCTCTTCAACTACAGTATCCCAAGTAAACTTGATCTTGTCATTTTTGAAAGCACGTTCTTGTAAGATCTTTTGAGCCCGTAAGCTATCACGTCGGTGGACAACATTCACGCTGGAAGTAAGGTTGGCTAAATACATCCCTTCTTCGACCGCCGAATCACCACCACCGATCACGACAACATCACGGTTCTTATAAAAGGCCCCATCGCAGACAGCGCAGTATGATACACCGCGACCACCATATTGTTCTTCGCCTGGTACACCTAACTTGCGACTTTCTGAACCAGTAGCAATGATCACCACTGGGGCTTCTAATTCGCCACTATCTGTCTTAACGAGCTTCGTCTTTTCATCGAGCACTTCGATCTTTTCAACATTACCATAGACAAATTCAGCACCAAAATTAGTTGCACTTTGATACATTTCTTCAGAAAGATCAGGACCCATGATCGTTTTAAAACCCGGGTAATTTTCGATCTCAGCCGTGTTGTTCATGTTACCACCATAAACACCACGATCAAGCATCGCTACTTTTAAATTTGCGCGTGATGCATAAAGCGCTGCGGTCATGCCGCCTGGTCCTGCACCGATCACGATCACATCATACTTATCTGCCATCTGCGTATCCTCCATTAATTAAGCTAAATGCTTTTCTAAAGCTTGTTTCAATTGGTCTTTCATATGGACACCAACTAATGTGTCCACAACTTGACCATCTTTTTTGATCAATAAAGTTGGGATCGACATGATACCAAATGCTTGAGCTGTCTTAGGGTTAGCATCAACATCTAACTTGCCGATCGTTACCTTGTCGCCCATTTCATCAGCTAATTGTTCGATGATCGGAGCTTGCATCCGACATGGACCACACCAAGTTGCCCAAAAGTCGATCAAGACAACACCTTTGCTTGTTTCTGTTTCAAAATTTTCATCTGTAAATACTTTAACCATTTTTATTACCTCACGATCACAAATCTATTCAACTACTTAATTGAATAACTAAACTATATCATGCTTTTTTGTTTAGCGCAACCATTTTAACTTACTTTTTTTCAGTGACCCAATCATAATAGCTGTGATTCAAGCTATATGCTTCATAGCCCTTAGCATGCAAAAGCCCTGTTGCTAGATCAGCATACGTACAAAGCTTTCCGCGACAATAAACGATGATCTCACGGTCTTGTGGTAAGAAGCTCAAATGTTCCTCTAACTGTTCAAATGGAATATTCAATGCGCCCTCGATGTGACCAGCTTGATACTCATCGGTAGGACGGACATCTAAAAATAGGGCATGGTCTTGTTGTTTAGCCTGTTTTAACGTGATCGTCAAACTGCCTGTCTTTTTAGCCAGATCAGCTTGCGTCTTTTCCAAACGCACCACACCAACTTGTTTTAAACTACTTGCTAACTCTGCTACCTGAGGCGAAGCAAGCGAGTAGACCACAAAATTCCCTTGTTTTCGGCGCTTGACTAGCCCGGCTTTAAATAAAACTTGCAGATGGCGCGATGTATTGGCGATCGTCATCTGCGTCTCTGTAGCCAGTTTTTCGACGGTCTTTTCACATTGCGTCAGTAATTCTAAGAGTTCTAAACGTCGCTCGCTCGAGAGACACTTACCGATCTTAGCTAGTTCAGTATAGAGTTTTGTCTTATATTCCTGTGCTTCGCTCGTTTTCATTGGCTCAAACTCCTATTCAATCTTTTCGTTGAATAGATTAACAAATAGCTTCCTTTTTGTCAATTCTCTCCCATAAATTTTCTATTTACGGTGGATTTAGTAAAATACACCCATTCAGAACGAGCATAAGAAATTGCAAAATAATCCAGATTTATATTTCATTATTTTCTAAATGTAGTATAATATTTCTAAAATTAATATCTAATATGAATGATAACGTTTGGGGGAATGGCTTATGTTTAGTAAGATCGGTCAGTTGATTTTTGATAATGAAGCAGTTGCAAAGACATCGGATTTCACAATGGGACTTGAGATCGAGATGCACCGGATCGATGATGCGGGCGATCTCAGTCAAGAGCCCTATCCAGCAGCGATCGGCGATGAAGCGACTAATCCTTGGATCACTACGGATTTCTTAGAAACAATGTCTGAGATCGTGACACCACCAGCTGCTTATGCGCTCGATGCGATGCATTACCTGTATGGGATCAACAATATTTTGCGGACATCCCTAGCTCCAGGTGAACTGCTGTGGCCACTTTCAATGCCACCTAAATTACCAAAAGACACCAGCCATATTCGCCTAGCGCAGTGGGGCCCAGAAAAGGAAGCTTATCTCAAAGAGTGGGCTCGCCGCCACCGTTTTGCTGAAGGAACACCTTGTGGGGCGCACATCAATTTAAGTATTGATCAGCACCTGATCGACTTAGTTTTAGAGAATTTTCCTGAGCGTTTTAAAAATGAGCTGGAAGTTAAGAACTACCTCTATGAGATCTTAGCCCAAGGTTTCATGCGTTATCGCTGGCTGATCACTTATCTCTTTGGCGCGAGTCCAATTGCTGAAAAAAATTACTTTGAAAATGACTTTAAGCTCGAGCATCCAGTTCGTAGCATTCGTCAAAGTTCACTTGGCTTTGGGACCAAATTTGCTGGAGACTATACTAGTGTGCAAGCCTATGTCGATCGGATCCAACAAGGTGTCAAAGACAAGATCTTGATCAAAGATTACGAATTCCACGGCTCAGTCCGCTTCAAAGGTAATCCCGTTTTAAGCGAGCTTCCTAAGACTGGCGCCGAATATATCGAATTGCGGATGCTAGATCTTGATCCCAGCAGTTCAGTGGGTATTAGAACTGATACTTTGCGCTTTATTCGCTTACTGGCTAGCTATTTGATCATGACACCTGCGCTAAAACCAAATGAAGTCAATCGGGTGCTTGAAAATGCCGATCGCATGAATGAAGAAGTCGCCAGCGAAGATCCACGTAGTATTTGTAAGTATCAAAATAAAGCTCGGGCATTGATCAAGAGTTTAGAACACTATGCTAACCGGATCCAACTTGGCCCTGAATATCAAGAGATCTTAGATGATCTAGAAGATCGGGTCGAGAATCCTTTGACGACACCAAGTGCGCGGCTCTTAAATTATGTCAAAGACGATTCCTTAGAAGAATATGCTTTACAGCGGGCACGTCGCTATCAACGAGCAGCCCAAGAATCGATCATTAAGTTCGAGGGCTTTGAAGATCGACAATATACAGCGGCTGAATTAAAAGAAGCGCTCTTCCCTGGTAACTGGGATCCTGATCTGCGCCGGAGTTAATCTTTGCTTTATTTGTAAGAATAATATATGATTTCCTTGGAAGGACAAATGCGGGGGGATCAATTATTCAAATACATTTTGTAACCGCTAACAAAAAGCGAGAAAGGAGAAACTATATTTCTTCCTAATAACATAAAACGTTATGTTATTCCGCATTTAATATAGTGACACAAAAATATGAAAGCTGTTTCAGTTAAGGACTCTGGTGTTGGGATCGAAATTTCAGAACGCGCTATTCCAACACTCAAACAAGGTGAAGCTTTAGTAAAAATGGAGTATTGTGGTGTTTGTCATACTGACTTACACGTAGCCAATGGGGATTTTGGCAAAGTTCCGGGGCGGATCTTAGGTCATGAGGGGATCGGGATCGTCACTGAAGTTGCGGATGATGTAACTTCGCTCAAGGTCGGTGATCGCGTAAGCATTGCCTGGTTCTTCAAAGGCTGTGGTTACTGTGAATACTGTACCACAGGTCGTGAAACACTTTGCCGTAATGTACAAAACGCGGGTTACTCAGTTGATGGGGGCATGAGTGAATACGCTGTCGTTGTGGCAGATTATGCCGTCAAAGTACCCGATGGACTCGATCCAGCACAAGCCAGTTCTGTTACTTGTGCTGGGGTAACAACTTATAAAGCACTCAAAGAAGCCGATGCAGCCCCTGGTAAATGGATCGCGATCTACGGCGCTGGTGGTTTAGGTAACTTAGCTGTTCAATACGCTAAAAAGGTCTTTAACGCTAAAGTCGTTGCCGTTGATATCAACGATGACAAGTTAGCTTTAGCCAAAGAATCTGGCGCTGACATCGTTATCAATGCTAAAGATACTCCTAATGGTGCCGAAAAGATCCAAGAATTAACTGGTGGTTGCCATGGAGCTGTCGTAACCGCCGTTTCTAAAGTTGCTTTCAATCAAGCCGTTGAAAGTTTACGCGCTGGCGGGACAGTCGTTGCGGTCGGCTTACCATCTGAATATATGGAACTAAGTATCGTTAAAACCGTTTTAGACGGTATCAAAGTCGTAGGTTCATTAGTTGGAACAAGAAAAGATCTAGCTGAAGCCTTTGACTTTGCAGCCCAAGGCCTAGTTGTACCAGTCGTTCAAAAACGTCCGGTCGAAGATGCACCAGAAATTTTTGAAGAAATGGAAGCTGGCAAGATCAACGGTCGGATGGTACTTGATTTTACTGAATAAAATTGTATTACTCCACAAAAATAGCTCGCTGGATCGACCCAGCGAGCTATTTTTTAGTTATTCTTATTATTTTTTTCAGCAACTTTAGCTGCACGTTTGATCAGATCAGCAAAAATATTTTGGGAGTCCTGATAATGCTTGTAGGTATTTTCAGGATGCCACTGTAAGCCCAAGATCTGGTCATTTTCAAGTGATTCGATCGCTTCGGCTACTCCATCATCGGCTTTAGCTACAACGCGTAAAGACGGTGCGATATCCTTTAAAGCCTGATGATGCCGGGAATTGATATACGGGCGTTTCCCAACGAGTTCATAAAGGCGACTATCCGTGAGCACATTTGCATGATGAGATGGAAAATTCCCTGGTGCATCTTGCGAATGTTTAACATAGATATCTTTATTTTCCGAAAGATCTTGATAAAGCGTACCACCTAGGCCAACATTTATCAGTTGCATACCACGACAGATCCCTAAAATAGCTTTACCTTTTTCAACTGACCGTTTTAGTAATGCAATTTCAAAAATATCACGTTTGCGGTAAGTCATCCCCAACTTCAAATGAGGCTCTTCCCCAAAAAAGGTCGGATCAACATCAAAGCCCCCCGCAAAAACGATCCCATCAAACAGATCGATATAATCATCCACAAACTTAGGATCAACACTTGGCAAAATGACCGGGGCTCCCCCTGATTTAACGATCGCTTCGATCGCTGGTCGTGGTGCAAACGGAGCATTGCGCTCATTGATCACATTAGTTGCTTCAGTCAAAGTATCTGCTGGTATGGCAATTCTTGGTCGCATGAAATTTCCCCCTTAAAATTACGTTATGAGAAAAATATCACATTTATGATTTTAAGTAAAGTTAAAAGTCTTAAAAAATTTAAATCATTCTACCAATGATCAAGTCTTAGGTTACCGTTTGGCCCATTTTCAACTTTAACAAATGGTAAATAAGCTAAGGCATACTCGATCTGTCCTTGATCTCTAACATAACAACTACCTTGGTCACGTAACTCACACATTGCCATTTGGACTTCATAAGGCGTTAAACTAGGACTACGTTGTAAAATATCTTCCACTTGTGCCAATTCATTAAAGTTAAACATCCTACTCATCCTTTCTTATCAGTTGTTGATCGCCTCTTGATCTAGATTTTCTTGCACATCAAATTGTGGTTCAAGTTCTTCGCTCGGTCGCGCTTTAAGGCTTGTCTCCGTAGTTTCATTAGTTTGTCTAAGCTCAAGATCATCATGTAAAAAATTACCTTCAAAAAAGAAGAGTAATGCAAGTAAAATAATTGCTATAATAACGCCCAAAACATTTAAGTAACCGCTCTCATTTAAACGTTGCTTGATCGGTCGTCTAATGGGCTGATCAGGTCGTTTTTTCATTGTTACCGCTAGATAAATGTATAGGCCGCAAAACTACGCACAGAAAGAATATCGTTTCCCTTTTTTAACTATAAACCTTATTAACTACTACCATGACCAGCTATACATTTACCTTTCTCTGATCATTTTAACTACAAACTTATTATATCATTATAATGATTTAAAATAGTAATTTTTTGTTTTGCTCTACTTAATCTGAATATACAAAAAAAGCCATACCCTAAAAGTATGACCTTTACACGATCGGGAAAACAGGATTCGAACCTGCGACCCCCTGGTCCCAAACCAGGTGCTCTACCAAGCTGAGCTATTTCCCGATAAAAAATGCACCCAGCAGGAGTCGAACCTGCAACCTTCTGATTCGTAGTCAGACACTCTATCCAGTTGCGCTATGGGTGCATAATATAAAATATTCAGTTAATGCCGAGGACCGGAATCGAACCGGTACGGTGATCACTCACCGCAGGATTTTAAGTCCTGTGCGTCTGCCAGTTCCGCCACCCCGGCGTGATACACTGATCACAAGCGGAAGACGGGATTCGAACCCGCGACCCCCACCATGGCAAGGTGGTGTTCTACCACTGAACTACTTCCGCATTAATGGTGCCGACTAGAGGATTC
>NZ_CP047141.1:0-260000 GCF_009933595.1 Ligilactobacillus animalis | reverse complement strand
CCTAGTCCAAACAGTGCTCTACCTCCACGATCCTTAACTCCGAGGCTAGCCCTAAAGCTATTTCGGAGAGAACCAGCTATCTCCAAGTTCGTTTGGAATTTCACCTCTACCCACACCTCATCCCAGCATTTTTCAACATACACGGGTTCGGTCCTCCAGTGCGTCTTACCGCACCTTCAACCTGGACATGGGTAGGTCACCTGGTTTCGGGTCTACGTCAACGTACTCATTCGCCCTATTCAGACTCGCTTTCGCTACGGCTCCGGCCTTTACGCCTTAACCTCGCACGCTAACGTAACTCGCCGGTTCATTCTACAAAAGGCACGCCATCACCCATTAACGGGCTCTGACTACTTGTAGGCACATGGTTTCAGGAACTATTTCACTCCCCTCCCGGGGTGCTTTTCACCTTTCCCTCACGGTACTGGTTCACTATCGGTCACTAGGGAGTATTTAGCCTTGGGAGATGGTCCTCCCGGATTCCGACGGAGTTTCACGTGTTCCGCCGTACTCAGGATACTGGGCTGAGGAAACGAAGTTTCGCTTACAGGGCTATCACCTTCTCTGGCTGATCTTCCCAAATCATTCAACTACTTCGTTTCTTGGTAACTCAAATGTCCAGTCCTACAACCCCAAAGAGCAAGCTCTCTGGTTTGGGCTGTTCCCTTTTCGCTCGCCGCTACTCAGGGAATCGAATTTTCTTTCTCTTCCTATGGGTACTTAGATGTTTCAGTTCCCCACGTCTACCTTCGACTGAGCTATGTATTCACTCAGTGATAACAGGTCTTTACTCCTGCTGGGTTTCCCCATTCGGAAATCTCCGGATCACAGTTTACTTACAACTCCCCGAAGCTTATCGCAGTTAGTCACGTCCTTCATCGGCTCCTAGTGCCAAGGCATCCACCATGCGCCCTTAATAACTTAACCTATATTATCTTACGATAATGGTTATGAGTTTAGCGATTAAACATTAATGTTTTAAACTCTTTAAAACGCGGTGTTCTCGGTTATTTTAATTAACAAAGAAATAAAAGATATTATCTAGTTTTCAAAGAACAAGTTTGATAACCAACGTTATCAATGGAGCTTAACGGGATCGAACCGTTGACCTCCTGCGTGCAAAGCAGGCGCTCTCCCAGCTGAGCTAAAGCCCCAAAATATTTATTTAATGGGCCTAAGTGGACTCGAACCACCGACCTCACGCTTATCAGGCGTGCGCTCTAACCAGCTGAGCTATAGGCCCAAATAAGCAACCTTGAGAAAAGTAAATCTCTCAAAACTAAACAAAGTTCGATAAAATGCAGGTTTCCGAAATTATCCTTAGAAAGGAGGTGATCCAGCCGCAGGTTCTCCTACGGCTACCTTGTTACGACTTCACCCCAATCATCTGTCCCACCTTAGACGGCTGGCTCCAAAAGGTTACCCCACCGGCTTTGGGTGTTACAAACTCTCATGGTGTGACGGGCGGTGTGTACAAGGCCCGGGAACGTATTCACCGCGGCATGCTGATCCGCGATTACTAGCGATTCCGACTTCATGTAGGCGAGTTGCAGCCTACAATCCGAACTGAGAACGGCTTTAAGAGATTTGCTAAACCTCGCGGTCTTGCGACTCGTTGTACCGTCCATTGTAGCACGTGTGTAGCCCAGGTCATAAGGGGCATGATGATTTGACGTCATCCCCACCTTCCTCCGGTTTGTCACCGGCAGTCTTGCTAGAGTGCCCAACTTAATGCTGGCAACTAACAATAAGGGTTGCGCTCGTTGCGGGACTTAACCCAACATCTCACGACACGAGCTGACGACAACCATGCACCACCTGTCATTCTGTCCCCGAAGGGAAAGTCCTATCTCTAGGATTGTCAGAAGATGTCAAGACCTGGTAAGGTTCTTCGCGTTGCTTCGAATTAAACCACATGCTCCACCGCTTGTGCGGGCCCCCGTCAATTCCTTTGAGTTTCAACCTTGCGGTCGTACTCCCCAGGCGGAATGCTTATTGCGTTAGCTGCAGCACTGAAGGGCGGAAACCCTCCAACACTTAGCATTCATCGTTTACGGCGTGGACTACCAGGGTATCTAATCCTGTTTGCTACCCACGCTTTCGAACCTCAGCGTCAGTTACAGACCAGAGAGCCGCTTTCGCCACTGGTGTTCTTCCATATATCTACGCATTTCACCGCTACACATGGAGTTCCACTCTCCTCTTCTGCACTCAAGTCTCCCAGTTTCCAATGCACTACTCCGGTTAAGCCGAAGGCTTTCACATCAGACTTAAAAGACCGCCTGCGTTCCCTTTACGCCCAATAAATCCGGATAACGCTTGCCACCTACGTATTACCGCGGCTGCTGGCACGTAGTTAGCCGTGGCTTTCTGGTTAGATACCGTCGAAACGTGAACAGTTACTCTCACGCACTTTCTTCTCTAACAACAGGGTTTTACGATCCGAAGACCTTCTTCACCCACGCGGCGTTGCTCCATCAGGCTTTCGCCCATTGTGGAAGATTCCCTACTGCTGCCTCCCGTAGGAGTTTGGGCCGTGTCTCAGTCCCAATGTGGCCGATCAACCTCTCAGTTCGGCTACGCATCATTGCCTTGGTAAGCCTTTACCTCACCAACTAGCTAATGCGCCGCGGGCCCATCCAAAAGCGGTAGCATAGCCACCTTTTACATAGTTACCATGCGGTAACTATGGTTATGCGGTATTAGCACCTGTTTCCAAGTGTTATCCCCCTCTTTTGGGCAGGTTGCCCACGTGTTACTCACCCGTTCGCCACTCAACTCTTTATCGGTGAGTGCAAGCACTCGGTGATAAAGAAGTTTCGTTCGACTTGCATGTATTAGGCACGCCGCCAGCGTTCATCCTGAGCCAGGATCAAACTCTCAATTTAAAGTTTGTGACTCTTTATTTTTTACTAGCGAATTGACTTCGCAAAATGTTTATTGCTCTTACCACTTAGATAAGAGACCCTGCACATTTGCTTATCGAAACTTTGTTCAGTTTTCAAAGATCTACTTTTTATAAATCAGCTGTTTAGCAACAACTTCTTTATTATATCATCTCGCAGAATCGATGTCAATAATTATTTTTAAATAATTATTTAAGCATCATTTCTAGGCGACTTATTTATCTTACCAAATCATCAAATGATTTGTCAATAAATATTTTAATTTTTTGTTATCGTTGATCTCAACAACAACTCTTATATCTTATCATTATCAACAACTCAATGTCAATAACTTTTTTTAAGTTGTTGTCGTCATCTCAACGACAAATAATATATTACCAAGTCTTACTGCCAACGTCAACAATTTTTTTAAATTTATTTTAAGTGCGTTGTATCATTCCATTTTTGCAGTTCAAATGTTGCCTGATCGTTAGTTTCTAAAACTGTGATCGATGTATTAGCAACTAGTCCTTCACGGCGAATAGTATTAAGATCTTTTCCTAAAAGATATTTGACTCCAAAGGTGATCACTAACGCATGTGCCGTCACTAAGACATTACCTTCTGGATAACGTTTAGCTATCTGGATCAAAGCCCTTTTTACACGTTCTGCTAATTCAGAATAGTTTTCCGCCTTGATCGCACTTCCATCAAAATTGAGTGGATCATTCAAAAACGCCTGCCAAATAGGATCAGCTTGATGTTCAGTCGCTAGGTCACCATCCCAGATCCCAAAATCAAATTCCTTTAGATCATCTAAAGTCTCAAACTGTAACGGCGTCTTAAATTGCGCTACGATATTTTTACCAGTATCTAAAGCACGCTTTTGCGGACTGGAAAAAGCTGCTACAAAATCGATATCAGCTAAAGCTTTACCGGTTTGTTTGGCATCAGCTATGCTTTGGGGCAATAAGGGCGAATCATGGACAGCCCCTTGCAGACGGCCGTCACGATTATACTCAGTTTTACCATGGCGTACTAAATAAAAAGTTGTCATCTCTTATATATCCTTTCGAAAAATCACTTGTTACATTTTACGCTATCCAATTTATTCGTGCAACTTCCGTAACATATTCAACAATACAGCAAGAGACCCATCACGATACAAAATCATGATGGGTCTCTTATCATTTATGCGGCACTGACCGCATTATCCACGATCATCTCAATAATTATGCTTCAGGATCATCTTTTGTGATCTTTTCTAAACCACCCATATATGGACGTAAAGCTTCAGGGATCGTAACCGAACCGTCTTCATTTTGGTAATTTTCCAAAATAGCGGCAACTGTCCGACCAACAGCTAGACCTGAGCCGTTTAGAGTATGCACGAATTGTAATTTGCCATTTTCATCACGGTATTGGATGTGTGCGCGCCGTGCTTGGAAATCTTCACAGTTAGAACAACTTGAGATCTCACGGTAAGTATCTTGCGCTGGCATCCAAACTTCAAGGTCATGTGTCATGGCTGCACTAAAGCCCATATCACCTGTTGATAAAGTGATCACATGGTATGGCAAGCCCAATTTTTCCATGATATCACCGGCATTTTGAGTCATTTTTTCTAATTCATTATATGACTCTTCTGGTTTAGCGAACTTGACCATTTCAACTTTATTGAATTGGTGCATCCGAATAAGACCGCGCGTATCACGTCCTGCACTACCAGCTTCTGAACGGAAGCTTGGTGTCAAAGCTGTAAAGTAGACTGGCAATTGATCTGTTGGGATAACTTCATCACGGTAGTAGTTAGTCAATGGAACTTCCGCAGTTGGGATCAAAGTCATATCTTCACCATTTACTTGGTAAACATCTTCTTTGAACTTAGGGAATTGTCCTGTACCATACATTGTCTTGGCATTTACGATATATGGTGGTAAAACTTCGGTATAACCTTCCTTAGCGTGTTCATCCAACATAAAGTTATAGACTGCCCGTTCCAAACGTGCACCCCAACCTTTATAGTAGACAAAGCGTGCCCCAGAAACTTTAGCCCCACGTTCAAAGTCTAAGATACCTAGATCTTCACCGATATCCCAGTGAGCTTTAGGTTCAAAATCAAATTTACGTGGTGTACCCACTTTACGTAATTCAACGTTGTAATCTTCATCCGGACCAACTGGGATCGTTGCGTTAGGCAAGTTTGGTAAACGCGCAGCCATATCATGGACGATCTCTTCAACTTCAGCTAATTGTGCATCGAGTTGTTTGATCTGGCCACCGACTTCACGCATTGCTGTGATCGCTTCGGTCGCATCTTCTTTGTTACGTTTAGCTTGCGCGATCGCTTCGGATACTTCATTGCGCTTTTGCTTCAAAGATTCTGATTGCACCAAAAGTTCACGGCGTTCTTTATCTTTTGCCAATAATGTATCGATCGTTTCAGCTTCCACACCACGTGTTGCTAAACGAGCTTTGATATCATCTGGATTTTGACGGATCATTTTAATATCTAACATCTTATTGCCCCCTAATTTAGCTAATTATTTTATCTAATCGAAAAAAAGAGCCTTTCCGTCCCCTAAATTGGGACGAAAAGACTCTTTTCGCGGTACCACCCAAGTTCGACATAACGTCGCACTCATATACAAATAACGGTTTTCCCGTGCGGCATTACCCGCCCATACAAGGTTACGCTGGAGTTTCGGCGTCATGGTTTGCAGCGACCACCATGTCTCTGTCATGCCTACTTATGGCGAACTCAGATGTTTCGATTATTTATACCAGTATCATAATATTTATTTTGCAAAATAGCAAGTCTATTCTAGACTTTCATCGATTTTTTCTTGCATTTCCATTTTTTCTTTGGAAATATCATGTGGGGTCAGATCCACTTCATCCAATGGAATAACTTTAGTCTTATATTTGATCTTATAGTAAGCATACAAGATGATGAACAATGGAACTGACATATAGGAGACCCCGATCGCTTGCCAGTTAAAGTCCTTGAATGATTGGATATCTTGGCCGATGATGACTAAGATACACAAGATCAAGGCTAGGATCGGACCAAATGGGAACCACTTAGCCTTGTATTTCAACTCACTTAAGTCATGACCTTGCGCTTTGAAAGCACGGCGGAAACGATAATGCGAGACCGCGATCCCGATCCAAGCGATAAAACCAGTCAAACCACTAGCACTCACTAAGAAAGTATAGACTTGATTACCAAAGATACTTGCTAAAAATGTAAATAGACCAACGAGCGTCGTCCCGAGCAAAGCAAAGATCGGGATCCCACGGGAGTTGACCCGCGAAAACATCTTCGGTGCATCGCCATCGACACCTAAAGCAAACAACATCCGGGTCGAGGCATACATCCCTGAGTTAGCCGCCGATAAGACCGAAGTCAAAATAACAGCATTCATCACCGAAGCAGCGGAAGCAAGACCGGCCCGCTTAAAGACTAAGGTAAATGGACTGATCGCAATATCGCTTGCTTCAGAACCTAATAAGTTTGGACTCGTATAAGGAATGATGCAGGCGATCACAAAGATCGAAAGGATATAGAAGAGCAAGATCCGCCAAAAGACTTGTTTGATCGCTTTTGGTAAACTCTTTTCAGGATCTTTAGTCTCACCGGCTGTGATCCCGATCAATTCAGTCCCTTGAAAAGAGAACCCGGCTACAACAAAGACGCTCAAGATCGTTGGGATCCCCCCAACAAATGGGGCATCACCTTTGGTAAAGTTTTCTAAGTAAGTTGCATGCCCACCTAAAATACCAAAGATCGTTAGTAACCCAACTGCTAAAAAGACGACAACTGTTACGACTTTGATCAAAGCCATCCAGTATTCAGCTTCACCAAAAGATTTAACTGATAAGGCATTGATAAAAAAGATAAGTAGTAATGCTGATAAACTAAAGACCCAAGCTGGAACATGTGGGAACCAAAATTTCAAAACTAAGGCGACCGTCGAGATATCAACCGCTAATGTGATCGCCCAGTTGAACCAATAATTCCATCCCATCGCAAAACCAAATGCCGGATCAACAAAGCGGCGCGCATAAGTCGCAAACGAACCTGTCACCGGAAGATAAGTTGCCATCTCCCCTAAAGATGTCATCAAAAAGTAGACCATCAGACCGATCCCTAGATACGCCACCAAAGCGCCACCAGGTCCCGCGGTCGAGATCGCTGAGCCACTGGCCACAAATAAACCAGTCCCGATACTACCACCAAGTGCGATCATCGACAAATGTCTTGTCTTCAATGACCGCTTCATTGTATTCTTCTCTGCCATGAAAATTCCTCCTATTTTTTAGAGAAGTCGTGCAAGCATATAAAAAGCGCACCTCCGAGACATCGAAAGTGCGCTTTGATCATCTATCAATTCATTCTTGTAGCAAACTGCCACTCATCTCGATAGCGCTCCGTAGTTACAACTACGACAGTTCCCGATCTCTTAAACCGGGCCCCAGCCTAGACAAAATAAAGTTTGCCCAGCTTCGGCAAATTCCCCTTTCACTAGGTTTCAGCGTTGCTTTATCAACTCCACCTAGCTACTGATGGTTTTTGCGACCTCTTCTTCGACGTTTTCAATTTCCAATTTTAACTTGGATGCGATCTAATTGCAAGACATATCTTTAATTTTGTCCCTCCGCTTGCTCGATCTGAGCATGTAGATCAGCGATCGCCAAGTCTTTTGCTAAAAATTCTTGATCTGCCACTGGGAAATGTTGCTCGATCGTAGCAAACGGCTGCAATTGGACCGTAGCTTGCTCGATCTCAAAATCAAGTAAGTGGCCCCCCATTGACTTATCATCGGCTAAGAAATGCAAGTGATAGCCGGCTGCTGCCATCCCTTGAAACATTTCTGGTGCAAAATAACCAATGACCGTACCCGTGATCGCTTCAGCATCAAACAAAGCCTGTTCATCCGCTACCTGCGTCAAGGTCTTATAGGGCCGGGTTTGCTTTTCGACCGCACGTGTCTTAACTTTGTTAAAGCGCCCCGTGATCTTAACTGCAAAGAACAGATTTTTGTACGGATAATTAGCCAAGATCTGCTCACCTAGCTGCTTTTGCGTCAAAGCTCTAACTGTAAACGTATCTTTGGCTTGATCAAAGTGGACCGTAGCAAAAGGCACTTTTTCCTCGGGCTTTAAGATCCGGACCTCACCTGTGCTTTGGACCAAATAAGGTGTGTGATCTAACAAGACCATTTCACCATCCAGCCCACTGGCTGTCCCGATCCCAAAATCGCCATGCTCTAACAGGTCAGCTACCGTCAATGTGCCTTCAAACAGACCGGGAACTAACATCCCTAAAGTCCCATGTTGATAGACACGACTTTCATATTTTTCCATATATCCTCTACCTCGATCAGTGTAATTGGTCTTCCAAGATCGTCTTACCTAATTCTTGGTTGAAACTGTAATCGACCGGTACATCCACGATCGTTGGTCCCTTTTCTTTGAAGGCCTTATCTAATACTTCTTCTAATTCAGAAGCTTTATTGACGCGATAACCTTTAGCGCCAAAGCTTTCTGCATATTTCACGAAATCGACGGGGCCAAATTTAACAGCGGCCGACTTACCATATTTCATCTCTTCTTGGAATTTGACCATATCGTAGTTACCGTCATTCCAAATAATGTGCACGATATTTAAATCCAACCGGACTGCCGTTTCCAAGTCTTGGGATGAGAACAAGAAACCACCGTCCCCTGAAACCGAGACCACTTTGGTATTCGGACGGACCAAAGCCGCGGAGATCGCCCACGGTAAAGCGACCCCTAATGTTTGCATCCCGTTACTAAAGAGCAAGTGGCGTGGTTCATAACTTCTAAAGTGACGGGCCATCCAAATATAGAAACTACCAACGTCAACTGTCACGGTCATTTCATCTGTGACCCGATCTTGTAAAGCTTGGATGATGCTCAATGGATGACTTTGAACTTGATCTTTGGTCACTTCAGGCGGAACGTCACGTTTTTCCAAAGTCTTACGCAATGAATCTAAGTAAGCCTTTGATTCTTCTGGGACCGAGTAGCCCTTCATGTACGGCAACAAGAAATCTAATGTTTGCGAAATGTCACCAACTAATTCACGTTCTGGTTGATAATTCTTGTCGATCTCAGCTCGCATCGAGTCGATAACTACGATGTTGGCACTACGATCAGAGTTCCAATTGCGTGGCTCGTATTCGATCGGATCATAACCGATCGCGATCACAAGGTCACTTTTCTTGAGCAATTGATCCCCAGGTTGATTTCTAAATAAACCGACCCGGCCAAAGAAATCATCTTCCAATTCACGTGGGATGATCCCTGCACCTTGGAAGGTCTCAACTACTGGTAAATGTGTCGCAGCGATCAAACGGCGGATTGCATCCGTTGTTTCAGGATCAGAAGCCCGCATCCCTAACAAGAGAACTGGTAGCTTGGCTGCTTTGATACGTTGGGAAAGCAAAGTCGATTCGATCGGACTAGCTGGTCCCAATTTAGGTGCTTCAAGTGGTTCGATCACACTGGTCTTGACCTTACCATCTGTCACGTCTTGTGGTACTGAGACAAAACTTGCACCTTGTTTAGAGGCTTCAGCTTCTTGATAAGCATTAGCGATCACTTCGGAAACATTTTCCGGTTCTTGAACTTCTGCACTGTATTTTGTGATCGGTTCAAACAAAGCTGCATTTTTCATGCTTTGGTGCGTCAAACGCAAGAGGTCAGTCCGTTGTACTTGCCCCGCGATCGCTAAAACAGGATCTCCTTCCGCTGTGGCAGTTACCAGACCAGTTGCTAAGTTAGAAGCACCCGGACCTGACGTTGCGATCACGACCCCAGGTTTCCCTGTGATCCGCCCTACACCAGCAGCCATGAAAGCCGCATTTTGTTCATGACGCGTCAAAACAAACTTTGGCGTACGTGGATCTTTAGGATGTTCAAGCAATTCAAAAACCCGGTCGATCTTAGCTCCCGGGATCCCAAAAACAAATTTAACATCATGGTTGATCAAGCTATCAACGATCGCATCCGCGCCGTAATATTCTTTTTCCGACACACTTAATTCCCCCTACTCAATTTTAAACGTTTTCTTACTTCTAGTTATAACTATATACATAACACAATTTATTTTCAAGTAGAGTGCAAGCCAAAGCGTATGCCTCATTTACAGCTAAACAAAAAACGCGCCGGGATCTTCCGTACGCGTTTAGCTTATAATTTCAAACTATTTTTTATCTTCTTGATCAAGGCTTCGATCTGGTCGGGGTCGCCCCCACCCAAATGATTCCAATCGATCCGGGGAATTATCTTGGTGTTAAAAGTCTCACATAGCAATTGATAGATCGTGACTTGGGATAATTGCTTTATCCAAAGCGCATCCGCTGTGGCAAAAGCCCGTTGGATCGCACTACTGCCCTCCTTAGCCAAAGGTTTAAAATCCGAAAAAACTGCATTGAATAGGTCAGTGCTTGGATAAGATTCCAGTGGCCCTTCGACTACTTCAACGATCTGGGCTAAGTCGATCTCAGCTGGATCACGAGCTAATCTAAAACCACCATTATTGCCGGAAGCAGACGTCACTAAGCCCCCAACGACCAACTTGCGCATTAATTTACGCAGATAGGTCTGTGAGCCTTTGAGTCGGGCGTTGATCACAGTTGAGGATAAGGGAATATCTTGTTCTTGCGTCGCTAGCAACGCTAAAATACAAACTGATTGTTCAAACCCTCGCTTTAACTGCATACTTTCACCCCCTATAGCTGTTTATAAAATAGCAATTGTGAACAATTTTCTTGGACAACGAACCACTCGTTGACAACGTATCTTTCGATGACTTCAAAGCCACAGCGCTCAAGTAATTTGATCGAGGCCTGATTTCGCTTAGCAACTCGTGCTTCTAGACCGACCGCTCCTTTGCTTTGAGCGAAATAGCTAAGTGCCTTAAGCGCTTCGGTCATATAGCCCTTGTGCCAATAGTTTTGATTTAGCACATAGCCTACTTCAAAGACAAGTCCAGCTTGGTGGGCGGGAACTTCATAGAGACCGATATTGCCAATGACTTTTTGCTGTCCTTTGAGTTCGATCACAAAATGCTTTTTACTTTGTAACATCTTCCCAAAAAATAGCGCCTGCATCAAAGTCTCACACGGCATAAAGCCTGCATCTTTAGCCACCTGCTTTTGACTAGTGTATTCTAAAACATCAGCTGCATCTAGTGGATCAAAGGTCCTCAACAAAAGGCGCCTTGTCTCTAACATCGCACCCACCTCGTTTGGCGACATTCATTATCTAAATTATACGCTTGCCGCACTTTAATTGCCATCATCTACCCGGTTTATTTTGATCATTTTGTCGCTTTTTGCTCCGCGCTTCAAAGGTGTAATCCAAATTCGTCACTTTTTGCGGGCGCGTTGCTAAAAATAAGCAAATGATCTCACCGACGACTGTTAAAGCTAAAACAACATAGAGCACGGGGATCTCAGCATCTCGAAAACGCCGGATCAACCCAGTAACCATTTCTAAAATATAAAAACACATCAAAAAATAAACCATGATCTCCATTGCCATCATCGCAGAATCTGGCGCCACCGACTGCCAAATTTGGACAATAAGCGCAAGTGGGAACGTCAACAAGACCGTCAACATCGTGATCCCTAAATACCCCCACCAAAAGTCTGCTCGTCCCATCCGTTTATCAGTCCTGAACGTGTCACGTAACATCAATTTAGTAGAAGCGATCAAGTTAGGCTCGGGATTCTCATTTTTTCCAAAAGTCCGTTTTTCTTGAGCTTCTTTGGCTTCAGCTTGTCTTTTAGCTAGATATTTCTCATTTTCTGCTCTGATCTGATCAACTAATTCGGCTAGACTCTGTGCATCTTTTTCAAGCTTAGGCTCAGGCGTGGTCTCAACCTCTTTTTCCTCAGCTTCTCTTGGCGTCTCACGGTACTCAAAGATCGCTTGATCATGCCCACAATAAGGACAATAGTTAGCATTGACGGGGATCTTTTCGTTACACTTGCGACAAGGTTTTTTCTCACCTTCCAGCTCACGTTCTTGTAAGACACCGCAATAAGGGCAATGCATGCGCGCTTCATCGATCTCACGACCACAGCGTTGACAATAAACCATAATTTTTTTGCATCCTTTCGTTACTCGTTTTTACCATTATAACGTAATTTCTTTTAGTGGGTCTAATAAGCTTAAACCTTTAAATCGCTTTAAGTAGCGCCTGACCCTTGTTATAATGATTCACGAACATACTTTAATAAATTATTAAAATTTATACTGTGATAATTTGCTAAAATTAATATGTTTAGTATTTTAAATAGATAAAGGGGTAGTTTTAATATGCTGCATACAGCACTACTTATGCTCGGTGTCGGTATCTTTGCCGGCATCATGGGATCTATTCTCGGGATCGGTGGTGGGATGATCGTTACCCCGATCGTCACTCTCGCTATGGGTCTTGATATCAAATATGCGATCGGAGCTAGTATCATCGCTGTTATCGCGACCAGTTCCGGGTCAACGATCGCTTTTCTAAAAGATGATGTGTTGAATTTACGGGTCGCGATGTTTCTTGAGATCGCAACTACGATCGGGGCGATCATCGGAGCCCTATTGACCGGGGCCTTTGATCCGATGATCTTATATATTCTCTTTGGTAGTCTGTTGGTCTTTTCCAGCTGGAACATGTACCGTAAAATGCGCAGTGGCCAAGAAGTCTTACAACACGTCACCGCTGATAAATGGGCCGAAAAATTCAATCTTAATAGCTCTTATTATGACAAAAACACCAAACAGCAGGTCGATTATCAAGTGGAAAATGTTCCCGGTGGTTTCTTGATCATGCTGGGAGCAGGGCTAGCGTCTGGGATGCTTGGGATCGGTTCGGGTGCCTTTAAAGTCATGGCAATGGACGGGGCGATGAAAATGCCACTCAAACCTTCAAGTGCTACCAGTAATTTAATGATGGGCGTTACGGCTGCAGCTAGTGCAACGGTCTACTTCTTTAACGGTTCGATCAGACCTGATCTAGCAGTTCCCTTAGCCTTAGGGATCTTAGGCGGTTCAACGATTGGGACCCGGATCATGCAGGTCTTACCTTCAAAGATCATTCGCTTGATCTTTATCCCGATCCTACTTTACTTAGGATTACAAATGATTCTTAAAGGATTTGGGGTGGCGATCTAAAATGTCAAAAAATAACTCTACACGCAAAGAAATGTTAGAAGTCGAGCTCGTGATCGGTAAAATAATGCGGATCGGTGTCTTATTCTCAGCTGCCGTAATGATCTTAGGCTTTGCTATGTTTTTGATCACAGGCAACAGTGGTTATCCGGCCACGAGCTTTCCAACTACTCTACCTGCGATCTGGCAGGGACTCATTAGCTTTAAGGCGTACGCTTATATGATGGCTGGGATCTATCTTTTGATCTTGACCCCGGTCTTACGCGTTGTGATCTCTATCTATGCCTTTTACCAAGAAAAAGATATGCTTTACGTCAAAATAACCAGTTTGGTCTTGTTGATCTTGATCATTAGCGTTATCGTAGGCCACCACTGATTTTAAAGAAAGGACTAATTTTATGCCAAACAACAATCAAAATCACCCTGATGACCGCTCCACTAGCTCTAGCGCTGCGATCCCAAGTCGCCGTGAGACTTATCGTAATCAAATAACACACAAAGCTCGAAAACAGCGCCACGCAAAGCCTAGTTCAAAGCGCCGGGGATGTTTCTTTTGGACACTATTAGTCACTGTGGTCGCACTGATCTTTGGCGGGCGCTATGCTTATCAAAAATATACCAGTGCTAAAAAAGCAGCAGATTCGATCTATAATTCTTCAAATATCAAAAAAGCGCGTGATGTGAATTCGACCTTAAAAGATGGGCACCCGATCTCGGTCCTTTTGATGGGGACTGATACTGGTGCTTTAGGTCGGACTTTCAAAGGGCGGACTGACACGATGATCGTGGCCGTGCTGAATCCCGAGAAAAAGAAAATGACCGTGGTCAGCCTGCCGCGTGACGCTGAAGTAGCTGTCTCGGGCTATGAAGAATACTTCCCAAGCAAACTAAATTCTGCCTATGAATACGGTGGTTCAGCCACAGCTGTTAAGACTGTCCAAAAATATCTCAACGTCCCGATCGACTTTTACGCGACGATCAATATGGGCGGTTTGGAAAAACTGATCAATGCCGTTGGGGGCGTTGATGTCGACCCACTACTAACATTCACCTATGACGGGCAAAGCTTTGAAAAAGGCAAAAAGACCCATATGGACGGCAAACGTGCTTTAGCTTACGTACGTATGCGCTATGATGATCCTGACGGTGATTATGGTCGGCAAGCGCGCCAACGCCAAGTCTTGACACAAGTTGCATTTAAGGGTGCCGATCTGACCAACTTGATCAATGAGAAATTCCTCTCCACGATCTCAAAACAAATGGTGACTGATCTGAGCTTTGATGATCTCGTGATCTTAGGTAGCAAATATCGCGTTGCCACTCACGACATGCAGACCGACAGCTTACGGGGCCAAGGCCAAATGATCAACGGTGAATCATTTGAAGTACCTACAACAGAAGAAAAACAACGGATCACCGATCTTTTACGTTCAGCTCTCAACTTAAAGCAAGCTTCGACTGGGAATACTCTTTCTGATTCCGCTCAGATCGACATTGAAAGTAATTAAAATAAGAGTCAGCGTCGTATAAATAATAGGGACCCCACTATGATTTAAAATCATAATGGGGTCCCTATTATTTACGCTCGCACTTGGGGCATATCTTTTGACCTATTTTTTAGCTAAATTAAACTGAGCTACCACAATAACAAAGAGCGTTGCAAGCCCCATCATGGCGATCATCACGGTAAATAGCATATTGTACGATGAATTATCCACGATCAAGCCACCAGCTAAGGGACCGATCGCCCGCCCTAAAGCAGCAAAAACACTGACCGCGCCCTGATATTTACCCTTTTCACTTAAGGTACTCAAGTTATCAACAACAGCTGGGATCGTTGGGAAAGTCAAGATCTCACCCAAGGTCACGATGACCATCGTCAGGATAAAGTGAGGATAATCAGTCGCAAATAATAAGGTGAAAAAGCCAAGGACAAAGATCGCTGCCCCTAAATAGAGCTTATAGATCAGTTTTATCTTTAAAATATCATCCAGTAGCTTATTTAGTAGTGGCTGACCACAGACGATCACGATCCCATTGATCGTCCACAAGAAACCATAACTCTTAACGGAGATCCCCAATGATTCCATGTAGATCGACAAGTTGCTCTGCCATTGTGAATAACCGGTCTCGATCGCAAAGAAAAGAACTAAGATTGCTCCGATGACCCAAACATAGCGTAATGGCGTCTTATCATGTCCCTTTTTAGTCGCCTGTTCTTTGACCAAAGCAGCTTCGGGCACATAATAATGGTGGTAGACCACAAGCCAAAAGAAAGCAAACAAGATAAAGTTGATGATAAAGATCCACTCGATACTTATCTCAACGAGTAGCCCAACAAGTAACGTACCGATCACGACACCGACATTTTGCATGAAATACAACATGTTAAAAACTTGGCGTGAACTTTTTTCTTTGATCCCAGTGGCTAACGAGTTTTCGATCGTGATCGCGATCCCCCCACCAAAGTTATCCAAAAGTAACAATATCGCAAATGTCGGCCAACCGTTGAAAAAGATCAATAAAAAGACCGCTAACGTCGATAAAAAGATCGCTCCTAACAACCAACGCCGAGCATTTTTACGATCTTTATCATACATCCGGCCACCTAAATAACTACCAGCGATCAACGCTAGCGAATTGATAAAGAGCACTATCCCAGCCGTAGTCAAACTTTGGCCAAGATAGTTGTGCATGTAGATCGTAGTCAGCGGCCATAATAAACTACTACCGACCGAAACGATAAAATTACCGCATAATAACCAGCTTAATTTTAATTCCCTTTTAGCCATAATTTCCCCCTAAATAACAAAAAAGAGACCGTACAAGACAGCCTCTTTTCGATTCAAAAGTCTAAGCGTTATGACTTAGACCACTTATTAGTCTTTTACTACGTTAGCAGCTTGTGGTCCGCGTTCGCTTTCTTCAACATCGAAAGTTACGTGTTGGCCTTCATCTAAAGTCTTGAAGCCTTCACCTTGGATAGCTGAGAAGTGTACGAATACATCGCTACCATCTTCGCGTGTGATAAAGCCAAAACCTTTATCAGCATTAAACCATTTAACTGTTCCTTGTTCCATAATAATTGAACTCCTCCTTGCGCCAATCTCGGCACATTAAAAAATATAGTGTAATTCCTCTAATCAGCGCATAATGGAGAAAGTTATCAAAGATAAATCCTAGCCACAATAGCCTATACAGAAATACGATTATAATTATAGCACACGATTTTTTTTAATGATACTAAAAAGCCTTATTTGACAAAAATATAATGTGCAGCTTTATAACCGATGCTTGTTTCTTGCCCATTTTGGGTAAAGCGTAAACGGATCGGTCCTTCAAATGGTGCATGTTCCAACACCTCTAACGTATCCCCGATCTTAATATCGATGTCATCTAAGTAAGTCAAAAGATCGTGGTTATCGGTAAAGCGATCGACCGTGATCGTACTGCCTGCTTTAGCTTCAGATAACGTCAAGTGGCTTTCTTCTTCATAGTGTCCGAGTTTATCAGGGATCACCCCACCATGCGGACAATACTTGGGATGATCCAAAAAGGCTTCTAAATGATCCATCAAGTTATCACTTGTCACATGTTCCAAAACTTCGGCATCACTGTGCACATCTTGTAATTTATAATTTAGCTTCTCTACTAAAAAAGTCTCCCAGAGGCGGTGGCGTCTAACCAATTTTTCAGCTACCTTTACACCTTCATCCGTCAAAGAGATCCCGGCATAAGGCGCATGTGTTGCTAGCCCTTCTTTCACTAGCTTATTGACCATTTCCGTCACCGAACCAGCCGCGATATTTAAACTCATCGCGATCTGTTTATTTGAGACTTTCTTCTCTCTTCCGCCTAATTCAAATATTATTTTTAGATAGTCTTCTTTTTTCGGTGTCATTTCAAGTACCTCGAAACACTTTATTTATTCAAAATAGAACTTTACTTGTCTATTATAACAGAACTTTGGTAAATTACAGGCTTTCTGCCCGCTAGTTTCTAAATTCTTTATCAATAATCAGTTGCATATCTGGTGGTATAGGACAGGAAAATTCCAGATACTTTTTGGTGAACGGATCGGTAAAACCGAGCTTTCCCGCATGAAGGCCTTGGCGTGCAATCAAAGTACGTTCACCACCATAAAGCTTATCGCCCAACAATGGATGCCCGTTTTCACTAAAATGGACGCGGATCTGATGCGTACGCCCAGTGTGTAGTTTGACCTGAACTAATGATAATTCAGCATTGCTCTTTTCAAGCCAGTATTCACTCTTAGCGAAGCGACCATCCGACGTGATCTGGTATTTGACATCATCAGGTACACGTGCGATCGGACCTTCGATAAAGCCGTGTTCACGCGCTATTTGCCCCTGGACCAATGCAAAATAACGCTTATCCATTCGATGTGATTCGACCTGACTAGCAATTTGGGCTTGGGCAAAGCTGTGTTTGGAAAATAATACCAACCCGCTCGTATAGCGATCCAACCGCGTAATGATCCGTGGCGCTTTTACAGCTGAACCTTGTTCGATGAGATAGCCCTTGACCCGATTGACCAGCGTATCGGTGCTATTACTTGGCCCAGGTACACTCGTCAAACCAGCTGGCTTATTGACAACGAGCCAAAACTCATCTTCATGGATCACTTCGATCGGTGCATGACTGACCGCCACATTTTCTTCTGCAGCATCAGCCGGTAATTTCAAGGTGACCGCAACTGGTCGATCCAATAAAATTGCAAGTTTAGTTTTTTGGCCATCGATCAAAACCTGACCATATCCTTTTTTCAGCTTGCCATACAGACGTTGACTGACCCCTTGTTTGCGTAAGAAACTCTTTAAAGTCTGTTGTCTTGTATCTTCTTTTTGCCAAGTAACCTTCATCTGATCCTTCTTTCTAGCGCCAATATATCATTATCAAAATATCAAAGATCATCACAAAGAGTAGTAGCAACAGCATAGCCTTGAGCCAAAAATCTTGTGCGACGATCAATGGTGCTAACAAGCTACCTAAACAGTACCAAGTAACTCCAAGTAAGATAATGATCATTTCAGCATAATTGCGTTTAGGTAACATATTGATCCCCCTTGCTTTTAAAAGCGACAACGATTCACATACTTACTATACCAACTAGCCTTGTCTGGCGCAAATGACTGTGTGAATTGTAAGTTGATTTGTAGTAAAATGTAAACTAGTTTACTAATATTACGAGAGAGGTGAATTTTTATGGCACATATTACGCCTAATAAATGTCGCCCATTATACGCCACGGTCTACCTAGTGTTATTTCTCAGCTTGGCAACTTTGGTCAAATTAAAAGCCCCACTCATTGTCAGTTTTGATACCGCTGTTCAAAAATTACTGCTACCGATCACCAATTCAACGATGACAGACTTTGTCGATAAGCTGACTTTCTTGGGGGGCCCCGAGATGTCACTTATCTATTGTCTCTTATTGTGTTTGATCGTTTACCTATTACATGATGTTTATAATGCGATCTGGGCTTTATTGACAGTCGTCGGTTGTAACTTGATCAATTGGATCGTTAAAAATCTCGTTGCTCGCCCACGCCCTAGTGATCGGTTAGTTGAGATCGGGGGCTATAGTTTTCCTAGTGGCCATATATTTGGCACAGCGCTTTTTGTTTTGTTAGTCTTTGTTTTATTCCTACCCCATCTCCACAACCAAGGAATAAAAACTCTTCTACACGTTCTAGGCGTTCTTTGGATCATCGTGATCGCTTTGACTCGGATCTATCTTCACGTCCATTATCCGACCGATACGATCGCCAGCGTCTTATTAGTGGGTTTCTTATTTGAATGCTCTTTGATGTTGTCAGAAGCTTATTTGAAAAAACATCCCGAGCAGCAACACGACGCATAAAAAGGTTTGGTGACATCTTCATCAAACCTTTTTTGTATACTATATTTATATATACCCCAAACGTAGCCGAAACGTGTTCGACAGTACAACGCCTAGTAAATAACGCAGGGGCACCACGATGCAAAAAACGCATCTGAGCTATATAGACTAAACGTGTTCGACAGCACAGCTCCGTACAGATAACGCGGTCCCTCCTACAATGCAAAATACGCATTATAGGAGGGACCGCGTTATCTGTACGGAGCTACCCGTGCTGTCTCACACTCTGTCTCACATTCTTATTCAACTTGTCCGCGGCCTCTAGATCTGGGCTGTCTGGCATGCGACTCGCTAAGCCCCAGTAGTAAAAGACTAGACTTACCACTATGATGATCAAAAAGTCATACGGATACTTGATCCAATCTTGCCCGTTGAAACCTTTACTTCCTGCATACGACATCATTGACAAGAAAGCTAGATATACTAACAACCAGCCCCCACTCTTGAGCTGACGTTTCCATGAGATCTGCCCATTTTTACGGTCATAATACATGTACATCGGAAGCCCTAGTAAGATCGCAAAAATAACTTGAACTGTCGTGGGCCACATCGCCCAATAGATCGCTAAACCTGCGATCACAAAGGTTAGTGGTGCGATCACGGGCATCATCTTTGAATGCACCGGACGCGTATAATCGGGCCGTAATTTGCGAAATGCCATAACTGTCACCGGACCTGTGGCATATGCGATCAACGTCGCTGTCGCCATCACACTGGCTAAGAGAGCCCAATCACGAAAAACTAACACCAACAAAGCTCCCACTGCAAAATTCGCTAAATAAGCAAAACGTGGATTACCATACGTACTGTCGACCTCGCCTAACCACTTTGGGATCCGCCGATTCAATGTCATTGCTGCTAAAGTTCGCCCTGATGTGGCCGCAAATGAGACACCCGTTCCAAATGGTGAAACAAAAGCATCTAAATACAAGAGTACGACTAACCAGTGGATACCTAATAGAATCGCAATATCAGCAAACGGCGAGGCAAAATTCAAGCCACTCCATCCATGCGTTGCCAATTGTGTTGGCGTGATCGTCCCAATATAAGCGATCTGAAGCATGATATAAATGACTGTTGCGATCGTCAGTGAGATCGTGATCGCGCGGAAAATATTTTTCTGAGGATCTTTGATCTCACCACCGATATTGATAACTGTTTGAAAAGCATTATACGACAAAATGATCCCTGAAACTGTAGTAGCCTCAAATACTGGACTTGAACCATTTGGCATAAATTCAGCTAAAGTATGACCAAAATTTTCTACATAAAATCCAGAACTCATCAATAAAATGATCGTCAACAACGGGATCGCGATCTTAAAGACTGAGATCAGATTCGTAAATCGCGTTAAAATGCTAACGGACCAAAAATTCAACAGGGTAAATACCACCATAAACAGGAAGACTACGATCAATCCTTTACCTACGATCTGCCCATTTTTCATAAAATCATTCGTCCAGTTAGCCCATGCCCACGGCCAAGTACTCATATACTGGACGGCGGCTACCGCTTCGATCGGGATCAAAGCTACTAAAGAGAGCCAATTAGCCCACGAAGCGATAAAACCAACTAACGGTCCATGACTATACTGCGGATAGCGACTCATCCCGCCGCTTTCAGGTAACATAACACCTAATTCGATATAATTGAACGCCACGATCCCGATCACGACCGCCCCAATAACCCAGGAAATAACGGCGGCTGGGCCAGCAACACTGGCAGCCTCACTGGAACCAAAGAGCCAACCTGAGCCGATCAACGAACTTAAGGCTAGCATTGTAGCTGAAAATAAACTTATACTTCTTTTTTGCACGATCTGCACCTCGATCAAACTGACCATACACTTGGTCTGGTCGAATATTTCTTATGTTACCATTTATTTAAATTTGGTGCAATTCACTTAGAGTGTGAGGTAAAGTGGTCAGCACCATGTAAATAACAGGGAACTCAGCATGATGCGCATTTTGCATCGTACTTGGTTCCCTGTTATTTGCTAGGTGTTGCTTTGGCGAACACGTTTCCACTATATAGCTTAGCTACGTCTTTTAACAGCAGTAGCTACATTTTCCTTATTCAAAACCATTTTGCCGGCTCAATTCATTGAACCAATGGCCTGATTTCTTCAGCGTTTTGATCTGAGTATGGATATTATCTCTGATCAAGCCATAGCGATTGCGGTAGGCATTCTTCCATGACCAACAATCGATGCCCGTCCAGACAAAATAACCTTTGCAATTAGAACCAGCTTGGATCCCCTTATGCAATTCTTTCAAGTGTTTTTGCATAAATTCGATCCGATAGTCGTCACAGACCATACCAGCTTGATCCATAAAGCGCTCTTCGTTCGAGACACCCATCCCATTTTCAGATACGAACCAGTCGATATTGCCGTAATTATCGCGAATATTTAAAGCAATATCATACAAGGCTTTAGGATAGATCTCCCAGCCCTTATCGACGTTCATCACACGACCTGGCATCTCATATTCATCAAAGTAAATGTCTGGCATCCATGGTTGTAAACTCTGGGAAGAAACGGCCGGTGCCTTGACTCTAAATGGGTGATAGAAGTTGATCCCTAAAACATCGATCGTATTTTCTTTTAACAACTCAACTTCAGCCGGAGTTGCTTCCCACAAGACGCCATCTTTAGTCAAAATATCGACTAATTTTTGTGGATAATGGCCTAAGATCGCTGGTTCTAAGAACATCTTGTTGGCCCAAAGTTCAGCAAATTCCGCAGCCGCCCGATCTTCGGGGCTATCGCTGGCTGGATATGCTGGGGTCAAATTCAGGATCGTCCCGATCTTTTTATACTCATCTTGTCCGTAAAGTTCGCGGAAAGCCTTGATCGCTTTGGCTGAAGCTAAGTTCAAGTTATAAGCTACTTGAACTGCTAACGGACCATCGACTTTTAGCGGATAGTGGAATTGGTAGAGATAACCACCATCTAAGATCACTTTAGGTTCATTAAATGTAAACCAATGATCAACCCGATCACCGTAAATTTCAAAACACTTCTTGGCAAAGCCCGCAAAAAGATCGGTCACGTGCTTCGATTCAAAACCGCCGTATTTATGTTGTAATTCGATGGGCATATCGAAATGACATAAATTGATATATGGTGTGATCCCGTTAGCCAACATGGCATCGATCACACGACTATAAAAATCAGCACCTTCGGGATCGACTTCACACGTTTCAAAGTCTGCGATCAAACGGCTCCATTGGATCGAGGTTCTTAAAGCTTTGATCCCGGCTTGACGCATCAACTTTAAATCGCTTTCATAATCGTTATAAAAATTAGACGTTGTATCCGGGCCTACGCCAGCGTAAAATTCATTTGGATCTTGCGCATACCAATAGTCAAAAACATTTTGATGGCGTTTTTTAAAGTTACCTTCTGATTGTGGACCAGATGTCGCTGCTCCCCAAACGAAATTCTTTGGAAATGTATACATAGTTTTCATGCCTCCATTTTGTGTTCAAAATTGATCGCAGCACCTAAAAGATTTGCTTGTTCATGATACTTGCAAACCGTTATTTCAGGCATTACGTCAGCGATTTCAACGTGTTCTTTGATCTTAGCTAGGTGCGCACGGAGCAGCGGTAAAAGTTGTTCATTTTTGGAGATCGCACCCCCGATGATGAAAAGCTCTGGGTCAAAACTGTACTGCAGATCATAGAGCAAAGTCGCTAACGTCTGCATTGCTTGCTCAACTTCAGCCTGAGCCACTTCATCCCCCGCCTGAGCTCGCTCAAAGACTTCTTTACCACTGATATTTCGTCCCGTTTTAGTGTTATAGCGCTTAGCCAAACTAACGGGGGAAACTGCTTGGCTGACAGTCATCTCTTGTCCGAGCAGTAAGTAACCGACCTCACCGGCCAAGAGATGTGCACCGTGGCGGATGCGTTTATTTTCGACCAAAGCACCCCCCGACACCGGTCCCGATCACTAGAAAGATCGCATCTTTGACAGCTTTGCCCGCTCCATCGACCATCTCGGCTAAGGCGGCACAATTCGCATCATTTTCTAAACTGACCGGTAAGTCAAAGTACTTTTCCAATTCCGCTTGGATCTTAAAATTGTGGATATAGGGTAGCGCACTCGCTCCTTTGATCACACCTGTTTTTTGATCGGCTGCTCCTGGGCTACTGATCGCAACGCCTTGAATTGGATATTGTTTTTTTAATGACGCAACGACAGCTTCCAAGCAAGTATAAAATTCAGCTAACATCTTAGGTGTTGGCTTAGCTGGCAAAACTTCCAAATTTGGACCTTGCTTTATGCCAAATTTGATCGTCGTGCCACCAATATCGATCAAGATCAAGTTCTCCATAGCACCCTCCTAATTGTATATACTTTTACCTCTAGTAAAAAAGGTGCGCTCCATACTCTGCGCACCTTTTATCTTATTTACCTTCTTCGTCTAAGCGTTTGTAGACGGCAATGATCTCTTTAGCTAGATCAACAAATGTGATCCCTGTCATCAAATGATCCTGTGCGTGGACCATATATAGATCGATCTCTGTGTGTTCACCTTGAGCTTCTTTGGTCAACATATCGGTCTGCACATTATGCGCATCCACGATCGCTTGATTTGCATCTTTGATCTTTTCTTCAGCCAAAGCGAAATCACCGTTTTTCGCAGCTGTGATCGCTTCGACGGCACAGTTTTTCGCATTGCCACCCGCCATGATCAGGCCCATGACGATCTGCATTCTTTCATCTGTCATCTTGTTCTATCCTCTATCCCATGATTTTTTCAGCTTCATCAAGCACATTTTTACCGTTCATCATGCCATAATCTGTCATGTTGATAACTTCCATTGGCACTCCAGCATCATCACATTTCTTTTGGACATCAGCTTTCATATATGCCACTTGTGGTCCTAACATCAACACATCGGGCTTTTCTGTTTCAAATTGATGATCGATATCAGCCACTGATTTAGCAAAGATCTCATAGTCTTTTCCACGGTTCTTTGCTTCTTCTTGCATTTTTGCAACTAACATTGAAGTTGACATACCTGCTGAGCAGGCTAACATAATAATTTTTTCAGCCATTGTGATTCATCCTTTTCCTAAATAATTATTTTGTTTCATTTGCTGCTTCTTGTTGGCAGAGATATTTATCGTACTTCTTAGCAAATGGCCAATACATCCCAACTGAGATCAGTAAGACGATCGCTTGCCATAATGCCATCTTCCAGCCCCCGATCAAGAAACCTGAAATGATCGGCGGTGTCGTCCATGGTGCGGCAGCTCCAGTTGGTGGAACTAAGCCAAAGTAGATCACCAAGTAAGTCGAAAGTGCAACAACAACTGGTGTCATGAAGAACGGAATCGCTAACCACGGATTCATGACCAACGGGATCCCAAATAGAAATGGTTCGTTGATGTTAAAGATACCTGGTACAGCTTCAACTTTACCTAATGACTTGAATTGGACTGATTTGGCTGCTGTCAAAGTAAAGACAAGCAACCCGATCGTGATCCCTGAACCAGTCAAATTGATGAAGTTGTTGTAAAATTCGTTTGTTACGATGTGAGCACCATTTTGCATGGTCAATTCGCCCTTAGCGAGTAAAGCAGCGTTATCAGCGGTATTTGGTAGTAAGAAGGCACCACCGATACCACCCATGATCAAGCCCCCGTGGACCCCAAAGAACCAGAAGAACACGACCATGAAGGCTAAGATCAAAGCACCACCGAGCGAGTCAGAAAGCCCTTGCAAAGGAGCTTGTAAAACATCGTAGATCCATTGCAACATATCGGTGTTGAATACTTTAGCAAAGAAAGCGTAGATCAACATCGAAACTGTAATGATCACACCAGATGGGATCATTGCTGAGAATTGGTTAGCTACGTTAGCTGGTACTTGTTCTGGCAAGGTGATCTTCCAACCAGCTTTAGCCATCGCTGTATAACTCCAACCGACTAAGAGACCAACAATGATCGCTGCGATCATCCCTTGTCCACCTAACCAAGTCATGTTGATCGCACCCGTTACAGGTGAGGTCAAATAATTTTGGATGACTTGTGGTAACTTATCGATCTGTTCAGCAACTTGTGTCCCGGTATAAACGACCTTGCCGGCAGCATCTGTGATCCCGGCACCATCTTTACCCATTGCTGAAACTAAAGGACTGTTGACGACTAAATTTTGTAGTAACAAGAAAACTGATAGGGCTGTTAGGCCACAAGGTAGAGCTTCTTGTTTTTCATTTCTGGCATACACATAGGCGATCCCAATTACCGTCCAAATCGAAATAATGGCAAATGTTGTTTGATATGCTTGATTAAAGAAGACTGACCAGCCAATATCTTTGAACCATTCTTGTACCGCAGGGATCGGGAAGGAGTTCAAGATCAAGAAGATCGATCCGATAATGATAAATGGTAAGGCATAGACCATACCGTCTTTTAATGCTACGATCGCCTTCGTATTCACAAATTTCATGATCGGAGGTAATATCTTAGCATTGATGAACGCCCCAAATGAGCTTTGCTTTTGTTCTGCCATTTGTTTCATCTCCATATTCTTTTAGTTTATATTTAACCGCTTACAAAAGCGTACGCACATTATGGGCGCCCAAAATGCAAAATACATTTTTGTAACCGCTTAATCATTTTTACACACTTAGTATATATTCTTTTTTCCTCATTAGTCAACTCATATACATAAAAAGTATATACTGAATTAAAAATAGAGTTACAAAAAATATTTTAACTAATTTTGTTATAGCACAAGACTAGATCAATAACAATCAATATGCCCTTGAGATCAGCATACAAAAAAGGACCGCCCTGTGACGATCCTTACTTATACTCTTCAGTGAATTCAGAAATTGATTTTTGTTCATTACGCGCCTGCAAAATGACTTTGATGACTTGCTTATCATCTAGATCAGTGACATTGACTCCATTTTTTTGGAGTTCTACTTTTGCCTGCTCGAGTTGTGCTTTTGAAATGTTATTTTGTTGAGCTAGTTCAGCAGCACTCAACTCATCTTCCACGGGTGGTTGGACATTATAACCTAACGCCCGCAATTCTGCATCATTTGAGCGTTTCAATGCTTGGGCTTTTTGGCGAATATCATCATAGTAATTATCCTTGATATTACCGTAACCTAAGATCACTGCAAGTTGGGTATTGGATGACGTATATTCGTAGTTTTTAGCTAATGAATCAGCTCTAGCATAGATCTGTTCAAAATTCTTTGATTGAGCGATCACTTCTTTAAGCTCCATCTGCTTTTCAGAAGCTCGCTTGACCAAAATACTTAGACCCGAATTCTCAGAAGCAACTTGCTGGAATTTAGTCCGTGCCTTGCTATATTGCTTATTTTCTATCTGATCAAGTCCTTGTTCATAGCATTTTGTCTGCTCAAGATAAAGCTTAGCTGTTTCATCACTTGGCTTTTTCTTCAACGCATCTTGAAAAGAGATCTTAGCTGCAACATAATTACCATCATTAACATAGGCTTGGCCCAATTCTAGAGCCGATCGATAACTTTTAGCGGTCTCGACTCTTTTTGTCACACCGTAACCCACAAAGATGAATGCTAAGAAAAGTCCGATCACCGTCCACCATAGCCATCTTTTCATCATTTCGCCCCCTATCCCGTTCATTATAGCATTTATCGGCTATTTTGGCTGGAAGTTGCCCCCTACTAACCAAGTTTCAACTAAACTGATCCAACTTTGAACGGCTGGTTCGATATAGTTAGCCTTTTTAGCAGTTTGTTTGGTCCCCAGACTAAGCCCGTGTCGCCCATATGGATAGAGATGCATTTCAAAATCAATACCATGTTTACGCAAAGCTTGCGCAAATAACAAACTATTTTCGACTGGAACGCTTTGATCAGCAACCGTATGCCAGATAAATGTTGGTGGCGTAGCGGCGGTGACGCGTTTTTCTAAGGACAAGAATTCGCGCAGCTTTGGATCTTTACCAACTAAGTTATCAAATGAACCGCTATGGCTAAATTCTCCCGCTGTGATCACAGGGTAACACAAGATCATCCCATTAGGCTTGATCATCTCTTTTGCATAACCGTGATCGTTAAACAGCTCATCGGTCCATAAAGTCCCCAAACTCGCCGCTAAATGCCCTCCAGCAGACATTCCCAAAATAATGATCTTATTCGGATCAAGAGCAAATTCTTTAGCATGCGCACGCACATAGCGGACACTTTCGGCTAGTTCGAGCAAGGCCACGGGATAACGCGCTGGTGCACAGCTATACCGTAAAACAAAGGCCGCTAGATCCATCCCTAAAAATTTGAATGCTACTGCTTCGGCTTCACGATCACTTGTCATCCGATAAGCTCCCCCTGGACAGATGATAACAGCCGGACGCTTACGTTTAAGGTCGATCTCAGGTGAATTATCGGGAACATACCCCGTCAATTCCGCCGTCGTTGATAGGGGCGTTATCATTTTCTTTGTAAAGTATTTCATCTTATTCACCTCAAAAAAAGACCATCACCCTTTGGCAACAGTCTAAACTTTCGTAATTATACTGGTAAGACTAACGCTAATAATGCAACTGCGATCAAACCAAAAACGACTGAAAGGCCCATTGAGCGTGAGCGGTAAGCGACCCCGATCACGATAACAGCTGCAAAGATCTTGGCTAGATAGCCTAAGCCAATAAAAGAGTAATCCTTTGTATTGATAAAAATATCTTTAACGACCAAAGCCGTAAATAAGGATACCGGCACATATTTCATCCACTCATTGAACCATTGGGGGATCTCACGGGTAGAGAAGATACGCAACGGAATGAAACGGGGCAAAAATGCCACCACCATTGATAATAGAACTAAAATCAAATGATCCATACTCGACATATGCATAACTATTCTCCTGACTTGCTGATGACTTTGCGACTTGCTTTAGGCTTGATCTTCTTGAGTAAGAAGCCTTTTGCATGCCCGTGCTTGACTAAATAATCTTCGACCATAAAGCCGACCAATGAAGCGAGCAACGTTGCCACCACAAGTCCCATCGTACTCTTGATCAAGACCATTGCGATGATCGCCAAAACGGCTGACAAAAGACTGATAAAGATCGTTAAAACATTCTTGATCTGCATGACGATCATATATAAGAAGAGCGCCGTCAATGCAAAATCAACGATATCCAAATTGATCTTGATCATATTACCGATCAAACTACCGACTAAGTTAGCACCTGTCCAGAAAAGTAATGAATAATGTTCGACCATAAGTGCATCTTTAGGTGTCCAACCCTTATCTGTCGCAAATTTCAAGTAGTTGACAGCATAGTTCTCATCATTTAACGAAGCTGCAAAAAGATAGAGAAATTTTTTGCTCGTCCCCCGCATATATTGCGATAAACTCGAACCAAGTAAGGCATAGCGTAATTCGAGAAAGAATAACATGATCAAGATCGTATGCATTGGGGCATTTGCCACCAACATTGAGGCGATCATAAACTGCGCCCCACCAGAAAAGACCAACAACGAGACCAACGTTGTTAAGATCCAGCTAAATCCAGCAGCATGTAGCAAGATACCACACGCTAACCCGATCGGAATGTAACTCAAGCATAGTGGCATTGAGATATCCAAGACCTCACGCCAACGTGGTTTTACATTTTCCAATTCAATTGCCTCCAGTGAAATTTAGTGACCAAAGCCACCAAAAGAGTATGGAGTGCCAAAAACACTCCATGTATATAGATAAAAAACTCCCTGTAATTTTGATTATAACACATTATTGTTAATGACAAAAACCGTGGCTAAGTCACTTTTAGAGTTAATTTTTTGTATGTAAAAAAGGCACCCCCTATCAATTCTGGGGTGTGCCTTTCACACTAACCGATAATAATTTTCTCAGTTGGCATCTTATAACTCAGATCACGGTCGCGTTTTCTGATAAAGAACATCAGGGTGTACAACATTCCGATCCGACCGACGAACATCAAGACCATGATCACGATCTTGCCGACAGTCGACAATCTATCCGTGATCCCCAGCGATAGCCCGGTCGTCCCAAAAGCCGAAGCCACTTCAAAGACTAATGACAATAAAGGAGCGTCCTCTGTAGCTGAGAGGATAAAGACCGCTGAAATACACAACAATGTCGATAAACTCACGACCACGATCGCTTTTTGGATATCTTCGCGACTGATCCGCCGATTGAAGATATTGATGTTGTTGCGCCCACGAATGAATGAATACAGATACAGGATAAAGATCCCGATCGTCGTGGTCCGCACCCCACCACCGACAGAACTTGGGCTAGCCCCGATGAACATCAACAGTGCCAGTAAAAGTAAGGTCGTGTGGTTAAAATCATTCATGCTGTTGATCTGAAGTCCTGCATTACGCGAGGAGACACTGTAAAACATGGCTGACATAAAATTATGCAGACTATCAGCCCGCAAATGCAGACCACCATTTTCCGATAGATACAGCAAGATCGTTCCTACAACTGTAAAGATCGCTGCAAAAAAGACCGCTAATTTACAGAACAGGGAAAATCTAAACTTGCGTAGTCCACGGTAACGCAGCTTGTAGAAGAACCAAGCCTCGATCTCAGTCAAAACTGGGTAACCGATACTTCCGATGATAACTAAGACCATAATGATCAATAAGAAACCATAATCCTGTCTAAACGGGGCGATCGAATCCCCGGTAACATCAAAACCAGCATTGGTGACCGCACTGATCGAGATGTACATTCCGTGAAAAAGGGCATCGGAAAAACTATCATAGACGTGACGCCACGTGAAATACAGGGAAAACAACAATCCAAAGACTAATTGGACCATGATCATCAGTCCAAAGACCGACGTCACTAATTTGACCATCCCACTCAAGCGCGGTTGGTTCATATCAAATTGGATCAGCTGGCGTTGATGTAACCCAATGCGTCGGCCAGTCAAGACCATCGCGACTGTGGCTAACATCGTGACCCCAAAGCCCCCAACTTGGAACAGTACTTCTAGCAAGATGACCCCATACTCGTTATAGACTTGGTCGATCGGAAAAGTCGACAGACCGGTCACACTGATCGTCGAGATCGCCATAAACAAATTATCTAGCAGCGTTGTTTTTGGCGCATCAGGCAACTTGATCCACGGTAAACACAGTAGACCAAAAGTAATGATCGTAGCGATGCCATAATATGCAACTAACAATTGGATCGGGGTCGCTTCACGATACTTGGCCCTGATCTTTTTCTTTAACCTATAAAACATTCCTAAACTATCCTAACTTGGCGATCTATTTGATCACCTGCATTTTTGAATAACTGATCACGATCTTTTGTTTCAACTCGATCGCCGTAACTGTATTCTCAAATTCAGGGTCAAAGATGATGATCGCCGAATTACGCAACTGCTTTTCGATGGTCCCCTTATAATGGTGGCGATGATAAACAAACTCGACATGGGTCCCAGGGACAAACGGCTTGCCTTTGGCTGAAATTTCGGTCTTCTTCTCTTCATTTCGCCGTGACTTTCTTCTTTCCATCTTTTTCATCTCCCTTACTTAAATACATCTCCATTATAACGCAGATCCGACTTAAATTAAGAGATGAAGTGCCGATCAGACATCTTTTCTGAGCATCGTCAATGATTGGCGTAAGGAAGCCCAGATCCCCTTTTGATTGTAGACCAATACATTTACTCGATACATTCTAGCGGAAAAGGCAGCTAAGACCAAGGTGCTCAAGACTAAAATAACCAGGGAAATACTTGCCCCCATGAGCCCAGCTGTCCCGTTGGCCAATACGATCGGCATCAAGATCATGGAGAAAAATGGAATATAGCTACAGATCATCACGATAAAGTTACTTGGATCATTTGCCGCCACGACCAAGCCTAACATGTAACCCGCCATCATCAGATAGGTGACTGGCATGATCGCTTTAGGTGCATCTTCGGCCCGATTGACCAAAGAACCACACAGAGCAGCCAAGACCGCATAAAAGAGGGAGCCTGCTAGGATAAAGAGGATCAACAAGACGATAAAACTCGGTTCGATCTCCGTGAAATGTAAATTATCTAACATTTCATTTAGGCTATCGTTATCACGCATGATAAAGACTGCAATTCCGACCAAGAGCCCCGTTGCCACCAATTGAGTCAACGCAGCCAAGATCACCCCTAATAATTTTCCGTAGAAATGAGTCTTAGCGTTCGTACTGGATAAGATGACTTCCATGATGCGCATTCCTTTTTCACCCGCGATCTCTTGGGCGATCAAACTCGCATAGGTCAAAACTAAAAAGAACGTGAAGATACAAGCCGCATAACTCAAGGCAAATTTGACTCCTGAGCTATCCTTTGACGTCTTGACCTTGCCATCATCAGTAAAGGAGATCTCCTTACCTTCAAGCTTAGCTGGTTGCATCAATTCAGCAACTTGATCTGGGGTCAACTTGTATTCACCTGCTTTGAGTGACGTCTGGAGGCCATTTAGTCCCTGTTGAAGATTAGCCATCGTGGTATTGCCGGGAACTTTTTCGCCATAGACAGTGCTGGTCAACTTACCTTCTTTTTGCGTCAAGACGAGATAATGGTCTAGCTTTTCAGCTTGCAACTGTTTTTGGGCCTCCTTGACTGAATCCACTTGTTTTAACTTTAGATCGGGAAATTTTTGTTGCGCTAAAGCCTTGGCTAACACTGGTTGATCGGAATAGATCCCGATCGTAGTCGTCTCTTGGCCTCTATTCATGATCGCACCGATCAAAAAGCCGATCAAAACTACGATAAATGGCATAAAGACCCCGATCAAAAAGCTCGGTGATTTGACCGTTTTACGGTATACATCACTTGCGATCACCCATAATTTCTCAAAGTTCATCTTTTTCACCCGCCTTTAGTTTGAAGATCTCCTCTAACGTCAACGTTTCTTGGCTAAAGGTCGGAATATATCCATCCTTTGTTGCCAGTTCAAACAATTCACGCCCAGCTGCAGGGTCAGATAGAGTTACCTCTAACCTTCGTCCGCGCTCTTTGACAGCCACTACCCCTGGAACAGCTTGAACCTCAGCTGTAGTCAAGGGTGATTCTAAAAAGACTTTGATCTTACCAAAAGAATCTTTGATGTCTTGGACTTTGCCCGCCAAAACTTGTCGTCCATCTTTGATCATCACCAAGCGATCACAGATCTGTTCCACATTGGCCATGTTATGACTTGAAAAGATCACACACGAGCCTTGTTTGCGCAAAGCGATGATCGCATCCTGCATGATCTGAGCATTGACAGGATCTAGTCCACTAAAAGGTTCGTCTAAAATGACTAATTTAGGCTCATGGATCAAAGTAGTGATCAACTGGACTTTTTGCTGATTGCCTTTGGATAAAGATTTGATCCTATCATTCTTTTTACCCTTAACTTGTAAATGATCCATCCAATAGTCGAGCTTTTCTTTGATCTCACGTGGTGCTTTCCCACGTAATTTGCCAAAGTACATGACCTGTTGTTCGATCGTTTCTTTAGGATAAAGACCGCGTTCTTCGGGTAAATAGCCGATCAGATCTTTTTGCTTTTCACCGATCTTTTCGCAATTCCAGAGAACTTTTCCCGCTGTTGGTTGCATCAGGCCCAACAACATCCGAAAAGTCGTCGTCTTGCCTGAACCATTTTGACCCACCAGCCCCAAGATCTCACCGTCTTTTATCTCAAACGATAGATTTTGTACGGCTTTTAGGGTGCCAAAGTTTTTGGCTAAGTGTTCCACCGATAACATTTATTCTACCTCAGTTTCTTTGTCGTACCATCTGAAAATATTTTTCCAGATAGATCTTATGTGCAGCTGCAATGATAATGTTATACAACATGACCTTTTGCTCGGAACGCTCCCCTGTTTCGAAACTCAACGCCCGCTCTTCAAAGACTGCGAGCAAAGTTTGTTCCAACTCTTCCCGAAAATACGTATATGCGGTTTGGATCGGATACGTCTCGCGTTGGACTTTGACAAGTAATTTTAGATCATCTAAGGCTAAGACCGTCTTAGAAATAGTGATAAAAAAAAGATAGGCGATCTGCTCGCGCGAATATTGCTTTTTTTCCGGGCGAGCGATCAATTTTTTCTTAACATAATTGCTGATCATCGATGGGGTCAATTCACTACCCAAAAGTGGTTCTAAATACTTGTTGATAAATGTAGCTGTCTGCTCCAAATAGAGTCCCACATCAGGTATCTCTTCAAAAGTAGGGAGTTTAAAATAAGCAACATTTTCCTGTTGTAAAATTTTTTTCATTGTTTACGTCCTTTCCTAAATTATAGCTTATCCTTTCATGTTCGCGCTATCAATATCTTTTGACAAATCGATAACACATGTTTATACTCAAATATACCATAAGTTTTTTAAAAACCGTTGAAAAAGCATATAAAAACTTCTATAAAGGAATAATAGAGATGAAATATAAGATCATTGCCGATTCTGGCTCAAATGTAACAACTTTAGCAGACATCGATTTTACCAGTGTCCCGATCACGATCATGGCTGGCGGTAAAGAATACATCGATGATGCCGCCCTAGATGTCTTAGTGATGACCGATGAATTGCGCGAATTATCCACCAAAAGTAGCACTGCTTGCCCTAATATCGATCAGTGGCTAACAGCTTTTAGTGAAGCAGATATCATCGTGGCCGTCACGATCACCGGTGCGTTATCGGGTAGCTATTCTGCGGCTGTGCAGGCCCGCGAACAATATTTAGAAGAGCACCCTAATGCCCAAGTCCTTATTTTAGATTCACAATCAGCAGGACCACGGATGCAACTTTTAGTCGAATACGCCGCTAAATTATTCGCAGCTGAAGCACCATTTAGCGAGATCGAAAGCAAATTAACAACTTATCAACAACATACAGGGCTTTTGTTCTCGCTTGAATCACTGACCAATTTAGTCAACAACGGCCGGATCAGTGCTGCAGCCGCTAAGATCTCCAATATGCTCAAACTCCGCATCGTCGGGACTGACACCGAGGGAAAACTCACCCCTGTCGGTAAGGCTCGAGGGCAAATCAAAGCCATCAATCTACTGTTAAAAGAAATGCAAGCGCAAGGTTTTAACGGTAAAAAAGCCTGCATTGCCCATTGTTTCAATGAAACTGGCGCTGAATCGCTTTCCCAAAAGATCAAGGAAACTTATCCCGCTTGCGAGGTAACGGTCACTACAACACGTGGTGTTTGCAGCTACTACGCTGAAGTCGGGGGCTTGATGGTCGGCTTTGAAAAACAATAATACAAACATGTTCGGCAGCATAACTCCTAGTAGGTAATAAGAGAACCGCCATGATGCACAATACGCATCTGGGCTATATAGCCGAAACGTGTTCGACAATGCAACGCCTAGTAAATAAGGAGGGGGTCACTATGATGCAAAATACGCATCATAGTGACCCCCTCCTTATTTATACGGCGCTGACCGCATTGTCTCACACTCTAGTCGTTTAAGTTTTGATTTTCAACATCAACGTAAGTAACTTTACTACGTTCAGCATTCATTGCTACCCAAAGCAAAGCAACTGCGACAATGATGTAGATCAATTGAACTCCAACAGAGATCCAAACTTGATTTGCACCTAGACCTGATGTCAAGGATTCACGGAAACCGTAAACTGAGTAAGTCATTGGCAAGAATGGATTTACCATTTGGAAGAATCCGCCCATTGCACGGGTAACTTGAATTGGGAAGGACCCACCACAAGAACCGAGCTGGATGACCAAGAAGATGATCCCTAGGAAACGTCCGATATTGCCAAATGCGACGGCTAAGAACATCACGATAAAAGTACTTGCAAGGGCAAAGAACCAAGCATTGATCAAGGTTGCCCCTAAATAATCTGGATGTAAGCCAGCTGCCATCATCAAGAGAACTTCAACTACTGAAGTCCCAGTAGCAACAAGAGCACCAACTGAGATCTTGCTCAACCACCATTCAGTTGCACTAGCATCTGGATCGGATAAGCGACGTACTGGGTAAACTAAGTTGAAGACCAAAGCACCAACATACAATGCAACTGATAACATGTATGGAGCTAAAGCATAACCATAGTTTGGTACGTAACTGTAACTCTTATGCTTGAGTTCGGTTGGAGAAGCAAACATGTTTGAAGTCTTAGAGGACAAGTTCTTCGTATTATCGTTTACTTGTTCTGAACCTTCTGCCAAGGCTTTAGCTAACTTACTATTACCTTGTTCTAATTGCGTAGCACCATCAGCTAACTTAGGTGAGTTAGCGTTCAATTGTTGGGTACCATTAGCTAATTGGTTCACACCTGATGTCAAAGTAGGAACTTGAGCATTCATTTGGCCTAAACCACCGGCTAATTGACTTGCACCACTGCGTAAAGCAGCCGAGTTGGCAGCAAGTTGGCTCGTACCAGCAGCAAGTTGGTTGATACCACCTGTCAATGTTGGTACTTGTGCGTTCAATTGGCCTAAACCACCGGCTAATTGGTTTGCACCTGATGTTAAAGCACCTGAGTTAGCTACAAGTTGACCTGTACCAGCAGCAAGTTGGTTGATACCACCTGTCAATGTTGGCACTTGACCATTCAATTGGCCTAAACCACCAGCCAATTGGTTTGCGCCTGATGTTAGTTCTCCATTCTTAGAAGTCAACGTTTGTGCACCAGCATAGGCTTTATCGACACCTAATGTGTACTCAGTAACTTTAGTGCTCAATGTATTAGAACCCTCGGATAATTCGTTAGCGCCTGTTCTTAATTTTTCTAAATCAGTCGTTAATCCTTGAAGATTAGACAATTTAGAAGTATCCACTGTATTCAATTTATCCAGTAATACATTTACTTGTTTGATGTAATCTTGCATTTGTTGCGCATTTTGCAAGATCGGTGCCAAGCTATTTTGTGCTTGTGTCAATTGATCTTTAAATGTTTGAGCTGCAGCACCAGCAGCTTGAATGTTTTGACCAGCTGCTTGGTTCTTAGCGATCGCATCAGCTAATTTTTGTTGATCTTCAGTAGATAACTTGTTTTCATTAGCTGCAAGCACTTCACCAACTTCTTTAGCTGAGCCAGAAATATTGTTCCCTGCACTGACTAAATTCGTTGTCAGATCTTGACTGAACTTATCAGCACTTGAATTGATCCCACCTAATAGAGTAGGTAAACCGTTCATTGTATTTTGCAATTCTTGCAATTGTTTTTGGATCGCAGGCGCATGTTGTTTTAATTGCTTCAAACCTTCGATCGCTTGCTTAGTATCGTTAGAGTTCAATTGATTGATAATAACATCAATTTGTTTGTTAATTGTATCAGCTAATGTTTTATTACCAGCCGCTAGATTGCCAGCACCTTCTCTAAGAAGTTTTGAATTATTATGCAACTGGGTTAAACCATCATTCAATTGAGCTACCCCAGCAGTATAAGTGTTCAACCCATTATTCAAGGTAGTTGAACCAGTAGCTAATTGCCCTACACCGTTAGCTAAAGCGCCAGTACCATTTTGTAATTGTAAGACACCATTATTGACTTGACCGACACCATTTGTATATGTGCCCAAACCATTTGCCAACGTATTAGATCCAGTAGCCAATTGGCCCACACCGCTAGCTAAAGCGCCGGTACCATTTTGCAATTGGAAAACACCGTTGTTTACTTGGTCAACACCAGCTGTGTAAGTGTTGATTCCGTTAGCTAACGTATTTGAACCATCAGCTAGCTTCAAAACACCTTGGCCCAAAGGTACCACACCTGTTTGTAACTTGATCACACCGTCATTTACTTGAGAAACACCAGCTGTGTAGGTATTGATCCCATCGGATAAAGTCTTTGAACCATCGCTAAGTTGTTTTGAACCCTTAGCTGCCGTGTTAAAGCCTTTACCGACTTGCTTGATCACCCCAAAGACTGTATCTGCATATGACGTTGAAACAGTTTCTTTGACCTGAGCGTTAACTTGTTTAGCCCCTTCTTCACTGATAACTTTACCGATATAGTTGAGGGAGTCATTGGTCGTATATTGCAATTCCATCTTCTTAGGATCCTTATCCAAAACAGTTGTTGCATTCTTGGAGAAGTCCTTAGGGATCGTAATTACCATATAGTATTCTTTGTGGCTAAGACCATATTCAGCATCTTTTTTAGAAACAAAATGCCAGTCTAAACCATCATTTTTCTTTAAATTCTTGACTAACTGATCACCCACATCGAGTTTCTTACCACGGAAATTTACCGCTCTGTCTTCATTAACTACGGCTACGGGCAAATACTTAGCATCGCCGTATGGATTCCAGACAGATTTCAAGAAGAACACAGAGTATAAGAATGGGATAAACATAATAGCCAAAATTGCAGCTAAAAGCATCTTTTGACTCTTGATATGTTCAAATTCAGCCTTGATCGTCTTCAAGATAATTTCACTCCTTAACCTAAAATATTTTATTGCTGTCTAATAATATACACTGAATGTCCACGAAAGACAAACTATAACAATTTAGCTACATTTTAAGATGCAAACGCAATCATTCGCATTATATAAGGTAAAGAGCCCTAAAATGTCTAAAAAATTTTTCCAAAAGTGCGACACATATCTCAAAATGTACGAAAAAAACGACTACTACGATCACTTGACCGCAGTAGTCGTTGGGATAGGCGCTAGTTTAGAATAAGCTCGTGATCGCACGCCAGCCGATCACAAAGATATTAGCCTTCTTAACTTCAGTGGTTGTTTGCGCATCAGCACTCAAGTAGTCTGTTCCATCCAAGAAGTACATTGGTTGATCTTTAGCTTTGATCTGTAAAGTACCAACCTTTTGGCCCTTCTTCAAAGGAGCTTGTAGACCATCTTTTTTGTATAATTTCTTGTTGCCAACAGCTTTTGCACTTAATTGGTCCTTAGAAACGCCACTCTTCAACCAAACATCGGTCTTAGATGCCAAAGAAACTTTAACATCTAGGTCTTTACCATGGTAAACCGGCAAAGCATTGGTCTTTTTAAAGGTCGTCCCTTTAGCCAAAGAAGTATAGGTATAGTTGTTGTAGCAATATGACATTAATTTTTGTGTTTCTTCAAAACGTGAAAGGTCCTCTTGGCTATCATGTTTAGCTCCTAAGACGATCGTGATCAAACGATGCCCGTCTTTATTGACTGTCGCAGCAAAACATGCACCAGCTGAATCAGATGTCCCTGTTTTCAAACCGTCAACTGGTAGTTCACTATAAGCCTTAGCTAAACCAGGTAACATCCAGTTCCAGTTTTCCATTTCAGTTTGATCAGTCCCGTTGTTGAATTTCATCCGAGTTATCTTAGTTGTCTTCAACACTTCAGGATAGTCCTTGATCAAACGTTGGCTCAAGATCGCCATATCTTTAGCGGAGAATTTGTTTTCCGCATCATCGGCAGCCCCAGGATATTTGCCATCCTTGACTTCACCGTTAGCTAAACCATTAGCCGTGTAAAGTTCAACATCTTTTAAGCCCATCTTCTTGGCTTCTTTACGCGCTAGATCGATAAAGTTCTTTTGCGTCCCGCCAACTGCGTCAGCTAAAGCCATCGCAGCTCCATTAGCTGAATAGATCAAAGTAGCTTGGTATAATTCCCGCACGGTATAGCTATGACCTTCCTTTAATGGAACATTGGAAAGCGTAGTATCTTGGCTGACTTCTTGCGCAGCCTTGCCGGGAGTCACTTTTTGATTCCACTTGAGTTTGCCATTATGGATCGCTTGCAATACCATGTAGGCGGTCATCAATTTTGACATGGACGCCACTGGTAAAGCTTGGTCAGCGTTTTTGGCATATAAAATTTGTCCTGTATTAGTATCGACCGCGATCGCTGCTTTAGCGTCGATTTGTAATGAACTGTCGGTATCAGCTGGCAAGGCTGTATCAGCTTTGCCAGTTGCCACTCCGAGTCCGCTAAAACTAATCACGGAAAATACGATCACAGCCGCTGCTAGAGCTGTGACTACTTTTTGTAAAGATTTTAAAAATGTCATCTTTCTAAGTTCCTCTCACTTAATCTCATCTATAAGAATACCCAAAATATCAAAACTAATCAATAAGAAACACGTCTTTTTCAGCTGACAATACTAAACCAGCTTTGAAGCCCAAAACACCTCAAAACTGGTCCAATATATTATCTTGTTACTGACGCACTAAACTGTCAGCATGCTTAATCGGAAAATGCATGATAAACTCTGTCAATTCGGCATCCGAAGTTACATAAATGTAGCCATGGTGTCTTTCGACGATACCTTGCGCGATCGCCAAACCCAGCCCTGAGCCCCCGGTCTCACGTGACCGCGAACTTTCAGCCCGATAGAACCGATCAAAGACCTGTTCTAATGATTTTTGCGGGATCGGTTCACCATCATTAGCGATCGTTACTTTGAGCTCTTTTTCACTCACCGGCATCGCTTTAAGATAGATATTCTTACCACCGGCTCCATATTTCAAAGCATTAGACACTAGATTGTTGAAGACCCGGGCTAATTTTTCACCATCAGCTTCGATCACCAATGGTTCAGCTGGAACATCGACATGGATCGCCATCCCTTTTTTGTTGGCCTCCAGTTCGTAACTAGCAGCCACCTGTTCTAACATCGCACCGATATCTAACTGTACGATGTTCAACGTTACACCTTCTTGTCTGACCTTAATATATTCAAACAGGTCATCGACTAAGGATTTCATCTGATTGGCTTTCAAAAAAGCTGTATGGGTATATTGCAATAATTCTTCATCATTATTGTATTGTTTATTTTCGATCAGGCCGAGATAGCCAATGATCGATGTCAGTGGTGTCCTGATGTCGTGACTGACATTGGTCACTAACTCAGCTTTTGAACGTTCGATCAGGCGCTCTTCTTCCATAGCATTGATCGTACTATCAACTAATGAATTGACACTTTCAACGACTCTTTGCATCTGACCACTTAGCTTGAATGGTATCCGATGATCAAAATGTCCCGAAGCAATATAGTGCAACTCAGCGATAACATGACGCAACTGCATCTGCCGGTAGCGCCGCATCAAACGCCAATAGACGATACCACAATCCGCAATGATCATCAAGGTGAATAAGCCCCCCCAACTCCAGACCTGGAGATCAGTCGGCCCTAAAAATAGCGACATCTTGATCTGGAAGATCCCATTTTGTAAACCCGGGTTATTCGAGATCTCCTGGTTAACGATCATAAAGATCGACATGTTGAGCAACAATAACAAGATGACCGTTACTATCCCTTCACCAAAGAGCTCACTTTTTTCCCGGGCTGTCAATGAAAATTTCATCCGCTCACCTCATCAGCTTACCTAACGTGATTCTATCTTATAACCTACGCCCCAAACCGTTTGGATAACTTTTTCGCCACCAGTAGCTTCTTCGATCTTATCGCGCAAGTGGCTCACATGGACCATAACTGTTTTAGCTGAAACAACGGACTCCTGTTGCCAAACACGTTCAAAGATCTCATCTGCTGAAAAGACACGGTTAGGATGACTAGCCAAGAGATATAAGATCCCAAATTCTAAGGCTGTCAATGAGATCTCCTTACCGTTGACCGTTTCGACTTCATGGGAATCTTTTTTGATGATCAAAGAACCCACTTCGATCTGATCAGGCTCGTTATTTTTTACTTCATGTTGTGAACGGCGCAATAATGATTTGACACGTGCCATAACTTCCAAAGGGTTGAATGGTTTGGTCACATAATCATCGGCACCTTGAACTAGGCATTGGATCTTATCAAGATCGTCTGTTTTAGCCGATAACATCAAGATCGGGATCTGGCTATCTTTTCGCACAGCTCGCACAACTGCCATTCCATCTAATTGAGGCATCATCACATCTAAGATCATCAGATCGATATCTGGGTTAGTATTGATCTTCGTGATCGCTTCTTTACCATTGTAGGCTTTTTCGACATCATAGCCCTCATTTTTAACATATATACTTAATAATTCAACGATATCTTTATCGTCATCGACAATTAAAATCTTCATAATGTCTGGTCTCCCTAAAGAAAACTTAATTATATTTTTATTTTACCAAATACTTTGCTAAATATACTTAAAGAAATTCGTAAAAATTACGACTATTTTACCCAAAATACTTGGTCATGAATAAAGTCAAACGGCCGATGTAAAGTATTCACTTCGGGTGGACGATCCAACTTAGCGGTTTGCCAAAATTGTGGTGAATTCGTCGCCCCCTTAGCTTCACCGATCACGATAAGATCACCGGACCAATGATGAGCACGCAAAAAGTCCAAAATAGCACGATCACAAGTCGTTTGCTCCGGTGCCCACTCTAAAATAATGTTATCTACCTGCTGATAATAGGTTTGGACCGCTACCAAGGCATCACACTGTTTGACATCACACCACGGGTGCGGGCGCGTATTATCTTGCGCTTGCCAATCAAAGTCATCGACCGCGATCACATTAGGTAGATTAGCCGCTAAAACAGCATTGCCACACATCACCACTAGTGTTTTCCCGGGCTTTAATCGCTGTTTGAAAGCCGCCAACCATGCCTGCGAAAAAACGTGCCAGATCCCAAAATTTTCGATCAGTACTTGGCGCAACTCATTTAAACAACTGACCAATTCAAACAACTCTGGGTGTTTAGTCATATGTAATTCAAGATAGTGGGTCGAAAAACTCAGCTTCGGCACTACTTGTGGGATTTCATGTCTACTATAGGCTGTAACTACGGCTTGGACTTGGGTGATCTTTTGGTGGACGGTGGTCAAATTACCACACATCCGGTCATAATATCGTAACCTAGCTAAATACTCATGCCATTCCATCAAACAACTTCCTTATCCAATAAGCTAAAAAAAGACCCAAATGACGCGCGGGTCATCGGGTCTTTACTTGGCTCACACTTCTTAAACCTATTATAACAAAATTATTCTTAAATCAAATCTAAAACACTTACCTTTTTAGACCAGGCACAACCCTTGAGCCTGGATCGCAGCCATTATCTCATCTCGCGAGCTCTTCTGGGTTGCCAATTTATTTGAACCGATCTGGGTGGTAAATTCATCCACGCGACGGTTAGTATCACGCAGATCATAGTATTGGTGGACTGATTTATCGTAGTCTTCAAACTCAGCCAAGGGAAAATCAGCGGGATATTTATCATCAAAGACTGTAAATTCTAGGGGCAAACGCGGCTTTAATTGAGGACTTTGAGCCGGATGACCTAGTTGGAGCCCTAATACCGGATATGTCAATTTAGGCAACTCTAGCACCTCGACCAATTTTTTAGGTTCATTATTGATGCTCCCTAAGACGACTCCCCCTAAGCCCATGCTTTCAGCCGCTAACAGCGCATTTTGAACGGCTAAAACCGTATCATTGACTGCTTGAAAAAAGAGATCGGCAGTCTGTAGACGAGCGATATCTTTTCCCAAGTGCTGTCTGATCTTAGCATTGCGATTTAGATCAGCTAAAAAGATCAATAGCTCGCCATTGCCTCCGACATAGTCTTGTTTGGCGATCTCACTTATCGCCTTGCGCTTTACTTCATCTGTGATCCGCAAAATACTGAACTGTTGCAGAAATTGGCTAGTCGAGGTATGCCTTACCGCTTCATAGATCGCAGTAAGTTGTTCTTTAGCGAGCGGTTCTTTTTCAAAAGCTCGGATACTTCGATGGTTCAATTGCGTCTTTAACGTTTCATTAGTAATTTCCATCCACTTCACCTGCTTACTTTAAGTAATTAAAAGGTACTATACCACTTTTGGGGGAGAAATACAAATTCACACCCGAAACAGGTACATATAAGATAAGGACACGAAATAGCGACGATTTACCATATACTCCCGAGCTATATAGTGGAAACGTGTTCGCCAATGTAACGCCTAGTGAATAACAAGGGCTTCACCAAGCTGCAAGAAAACACATCATGGCAAAGCCCTTGTTATTCATACGGCGCTGAGCGCATTGGCTCACACTCTATCTTATTTGTCCCTGTCCGCTGATCACGTACTTGGTCGTAGTCAAAGCTTCTAAGCCCATCGGTCCACGCGCATGTAATTTTTGCGTCGAAATACCGATCTCGGCTCCAAAACCAAAGACAAAACCATCCGTAAAACGCGTCGAAGCATTGATATAAACACTGGAAGCATCAACTTCATTTACGAACCGTTGCCCATTTGCATAGCTATCCGTCACGATCGCTTCAGAATGCTTCGTATTGTGCGTGTTGATATGCACGATCGCCTCTGTTAAAGTATCAACGACTTTTACTGCTAAAATATAGTCATTATACTCTGTATCCCAGTCGCGTTCAGTTGCTGGAACGGCTGCATCCCCTAAGATCTCACAAGTCCGGGCATCTCCACGTAACTCGACATTATACTTAGCCAATGCTTTTGCGACTTGAGGCAAGAACTCTTCGGCCACATCTGCATGAACGACCAAAGTCTCGGCCGCATTGCAGACAGATGGACGTTGGCACTTAGCGTTGACTACGATCTTTTCGGCCATTGCTAAGTCTGCTTGACTATCTACATAAACATGACAATTTCCCGCTCCCGTTTCGATCACGGGCACAGTTGCTTTTTGAACGACGGTTTGGATCAAACGCGCGGAACCACGTGGGATCAAAACATCTAAATAGCCATTCAGTTGCATGAATTTTTCTGCTACTTGGTGCGATGTTTCTGTGATGATCTGGATCGCTTCTTTAGCGATACCATTTTCAACTAAGACTTGTTGTAAGACCTCAGCCAATTTGATGTTTGTTGCTAAAGCTTCCTTACCACCACGTAAGATCACCGCATTACCTGATTTAAAACACAACCCTGCCGCATCGACTGTCACATTTGGACGAGCCTCATAGATCATCCCCACGACTCCTAAAGGTACTCGACGTTGGACGATCTGAAGGCCATCTTGATTGATCCAACCTTTATCGACATTTCCGATTGGATCTGGCAAAGCCGCGACCTGCCTTAAACCTTCAGCAATATCTTTGATCCGTGCTTCATCTAAAGTCAAACGATCAACAAAACTGGATTTCATCTCAGTTGCTTTTTCTAGATCGACTTGGTTAGCTGCAATAATCGCAGCTGTATTATCTACTAAAGCTTGCGCCATCGCTTTTAAGATCGCATTTTTTTGTTCAGTGCTCAGCTGTGCTAATTTAAATGCCGCTTCTCTTGCAGCAATTCCCATTTTTTCCAAATCAAGTGCCATTATTTTTCCTCCTTTACAAATAGCGTCCCTAAAGGTTCACCTTTAACGAGATCAAAAATGATCGCTGGGTCTTGCCCGTTAGCTAAGATCATCATCTTGTCATTTTCAAGCATTCTTTGAGCTGCTTTCAACTTGGTCATCATCCCGCCAGTTCCAAATTTAGAACCTTTGCCACCGGCTGCTTCTAAAGCTGTCTCATCGATCTTTGTGATCCGCTCAAATAGTTTAGCATCACTGTACTTTCGCGGATTCTTATCAAAGAAACCATCGATATCGGATAACATCACCAAAAGATCGGCATCCACGATCGAAGACACGATCGCTGAAAGTTGGTCGTTATCACCAAACTTAGTATGATGATCCATCTCATCGACAGCGACCGTATCATTTTCATTGACGATCGGGATCACACCCCATTCCAATAAGCTATTGAACGTATTCAAAGCATTTTGGCGACTCAAAGGGTATTCTAAAACGTCATGCGTTAACAAGATCTGTCCGATCCGTTGACCGTAAAGTGAGAAACGTTGTTGATACACTGACATCAAGCCACTTTGTCCGATCGCTGCTAACGCCTGTTGAGCTGGGATCGATTCGGGTCGTTCGTGCAAGCCCACTTGTCCCATCCCAACACCGATCGCCCCAGAAGAGACTAGAACGACTTGTTTACCGTCATTGACAAGACCGGTCAAGACATAACACAATTGGTCAATGGCATGGAAATTCACTTTACCGTTGGGGTGAATCAAGGTGCTTGTCCCCACTTTAACTACGATCCTTTTTGCATCAAGCTGGCGTTTTTTTGCCATGTTTTTTCCTCCAAAATAAAATTCTTGATTTAATTATACTATATTTTGTGCTAACTGTTTTCTTTGAGTTTCTTAGTCTTTTGATTTTGATCTGGCTCTAAGACATAGCGATCAAGCAATTCAATGATCTGATCATTTTGTGGCAAGTCAGAATGCTGGGCATCTTTTCCCGTCACCGTGATCTGCGTAAAGTGCTTCACGATCCCCTGGTAGATGTATTTTCCCGCTTCAACACTGCGCTCGGGAACTAAGCCATCAGAGTCATAGGTCTCAGTCCCAGCAACAGTATAGACTGAAAGGTCAGTCGGGAGTTTCTTGCGATTTTTGATAAAATCAGCCAACATTTGCGTCTTTCGTTGTAATGACGTTTCCGAGAAGTTATACGGCGTTCCGACCGTCATCAAGACTTTTGCTTGAATATCATATTTAGGCAGGTAATTTTCTAAAAAGGCCGTATAGATCAGGCCACCATTGGAATGCCCAAATGCTTTGAAGTTATTGAATTCGTACTGTTCACTTAACTGCTTGAAAGCTTTATCAAACATTTTGGCCTGCTTTAAGATATTGCTGTAACCATCTTTGTTGTTCTCAAAACCGACCACGATAAACGGCTCATTATCTTTAGCGTTGATCTTGCCCGAATACTTGACCGTGCCATCGTTGTAGACTTTGACTTTTAACAAACTGTGCTTTTTTTGGCTCCGACTGTTGATCTTTTTGATCAGGGCGTCAAAACGATTTTCGGTAGCCGAACTTCCGGGGATCATGATCACTGGTGACAGGCGTGAATTATGCCACCGAGCCAGATCTTTAACATTTTGCCGCGCCCAAATAAATGATGGGAGCGCTAGACTAAAAAGGATCAACAACACCAGTAATGTTATCCCCATGCCACGCTTATTGATCTTCATTTAACTCACCTGCTCTCTTGCAATCATTATCTAAAGCCCCAGCGATCTTCTCTGCAAATCTGACAAAGGGTATATATAACAAGATATCGCATAATAACAAACCAAAAGTAAAGATCAACACGCCCCAAGAACCATTTGTCCCGATAAAAGCGTATAAAACACCTGGTGTCGTCGTCAAAACCGGATAAACCGCTGGGGGGACTAAGCCACATAAGAGAGCCAAGCCCCCGATCACCATATTAAATAACGGGATCACCAAAAATGGCAGTAAATAAAACGGATTGAACAATACCGGTAAGCCGATCATAAAGGCGACATTCGTATTGAACATGCTTGGAATAACGGTCCAATTCGCTAGTTTACGCGTATTTTGGCGCTTCGCTACTAAAAAGATCGCTAAGACCAAGCCTAAAGTCGCCCCCGTTCCCCCTATGGCGCCATAACTAAAATACAAGGTGTTGGCATTGAATTTTTCAGGAACTTTAGCTAGATTATTATGGCTCAAAGCATAACTCAAATTCTTCAACGCACTTTGATCACTATCAAAGGTATTTCCCGTATATGGCCCACTTAGCCCTAGCCACGCAAGTAATAACGTGATACTAGCAAAGAACATGACGGGCCAAAAACCGCTTTGCTTAGTTGCTTGGCCTTGTAGCCAACTTCCGACTTCCTCAAAGATCTGATACTTGAATAATAAGCCTAGTAAAATATTGCAGACTACCGCAAACAATAAGGTAAATGTCAACGGCAACAACCCTTTAAAAGAGCGACTCAAAAGTTCTTGTCCATGCTCAGTCCCTTTAATAGTCGGACCACTCAAATATTTAAAGACCCAGCCCACACAATAACCCACGGCTAGACCTAAAATTAACCCGGGAAATCCCAAGAGATCGAGGCGGAAATTAAATTGGCCGTTATTGCCCGTTGTGCGTTGATAACAGATCGCTAAAAAGACCAACAAACCGGTCAAACCGGCCAATTGTTCATCACGTTTAAAAAACTGGGCGGTGTATTTAGCCGAAACGCCCGCCGCTAACAAAGCGATCACCCCCGCAGTCAGCATATAGATACTGCCAAATAACTGGTTGGCAGCGCGATAATGTGGTAACCACTTGCTGATCTGGATCAAATTTCCGAGATAGCCATCGGGATGTAGTAACGAAAATTCGATCACTTGTGCAAAACTTCCCAATAGAATAAATGGAAATAACACTGCAAATGTGCGCTGAATTATTCTAAAAAAAGACCATTTGCGAATTCTTAGACCTAAAGCAATAATTCTTTGTTCCATCGCTCTTTCCCCCAAAAGTTCATTCTTTGTTCTAGTATAGCCTAATTTATGCTGCTTTAACATATGTAGCACGCAAAAGAAATCTTGCATTTTTTAGCAATTACGGTATATTAGATAACGTTGCTTTAAATCAATTTATATTGTGAGGTATTTTTCAGTGAAAACTGCATTAGATAACTTTTTTGATCTGACTGGTCTTAAAACCAACGTCAAGCGTGAGATCCTCGCTGGTTTTACGACCTTCATCTCAATGGCATATATTTTATTTGTCAATCCTGAGATCTTAGGCGCTTCTGGCATGGACAAAGGCGCGGTCTTTACCGCAACTGCTCTAGCTAGTGCGATCGGTTGTTTATTGATGGGGCTGTTAGCCAAATATCCGATCGCTACTGCTCCAAGTCTTGGGATCAACGCCTTTTTTGCTTATTCAGTTTGTATCGGGATGAACATTCCATGGCAAACAACTTTAGCTGGGGTCTTCGTAGCTTCGATCATCTTTTTACTGATCACCGTTTTTAAATTACGTGAATTGATCATCGATGCGATCCCAGCTGATCTAAAAGCAGCGATCTCAGCTGGTATCGGCTTATTTATCGCCTTTATCGGACTCCAGGGTGGTGGCTTGATCGTCGCTAACAAATCTACACTCGTTGGCTTAGGAAGCTTTTCTGGCTCGACTTGGGTCACAGTCTTTGGCTTGATCGTCGTTTCGATCCTAATGGTCATGCGAGTTCCAGGGGCTATCTTTATCGGGATGGTCCTTTCAGCGATCTTTGGCATCGCAACAGGTAATATTCAAATGCCCCATGCTTTTGTCGCACCGGCACCAAGCATGGATCAAACTTTCTTGGTTGCATTATCGCACTTAAAAGATATCAATACACTGCAAATGTGGGTCGTAGTGATCACTTTTTTATTGGTCACCTTCTTTGATACAGCTGGAACTTTGATCGCCTTAGCTCAACAAGCTGGCTTCTTACAAAATAACAAGATGCCCCGCGTTGGGAAAGCTTTGATGTCAGATTCAACTGCCATGCTCTTTGGTTCGCTTTTTGGAACTTCTCCAGTGGGCGCTTATGTTGAATCTTCCGCCGGGATCGCAGTTGGGGGCCGTTCCGGTTTGACCGCGGTCACGACTGGGATCTGCTTTATCTTAGGCCTATTCTTTTCACCGCTTTTGACAGTGGTAACTTCACAAGTTACCGCTCCTGCTTTGATCATCGTCGGTGTTTTGATGGCACAAAGTATGGCTCGCATAACTTGGACTAAACTTGAGATCGCGATCCCAGCCTTCTTGACCGTAGCTGGAATGCCACTGACTTACAGTATTTCAGACGGATTAGCCCTTGGCTTCATCGCTTATCCGATCACGATGATCGCAGCGCGTAAAAGTAAAGAAGTACCTGCTTTGATGTATGTTTTATTCTTTGTCTTTGTGATCTTCTTCTGGGTCTTAAATATCGAAAAATAAACAAAATGGACACTCTTAAAACGAGTGTCCATTTTGTTAACTATCGATCAGCATTCGTCTTTTTATTGACCCTAAAAACACTGTCTAAAATGTAAAGCAACGGGCCACCGCCTACCAAACAAATGATCAGAAAGATGATCATTTTAGGCGTTGTTAAGAATTGTAAAAAACTAGTCTCACGATCTCCCCAAAACCAAAGGCCAAATGGAATTGCCAGCGCTTCTGAAAGAGGGAAGATGACGTAGCGTTTATTTTCTTTGATCCCCCCGGCCAGCCACCATTTCCATAAGCGCCTCATTGGCTTCGCCTTCTTTCATATCTCTATTGTATTATGTCACGAAAAAATTAACTGTTTTTGTCAAATATCGCACTTTTCCATTCCTATTCGGGCTATCTGAGCGCTTAAGTATGAAATATTTCTTTACAGCACAAAAAATATGCCCAAACGTGTTCGCCGATCCAACGTCCAATAAATAAAAAGGCTCCTTCCACGATACAAGATCATGGGAGGAACCTCCTTATTTACGCGGGAATGACCGCACTGTCTTACACGCTAAGACTTTTATTTTTCGTAGCTGGCAGCTTTAGCTTGATACATTGCGATCTCATCTTCAGAACAACGAACATAATGTCCCGGTGTGATCTCATGTAACTTGCGTGGCTTACCTTGCTTATCGTCTTCGATCGAAGCATCGTATTCTTTTTGCTTACGATTGCGTTCAAACTCTGGATCTGGTTCAGGCACAGCTGAGATCAAACTAGCTGTGTAATCATGCAATGGCTTGTTATAAACATCATCTGCTGGGCCCACTTCCAACAAACGACCATAGTGCATAACACCGATCCGATCTGAAATGTACTTCACCATGGAAAGGTCATGCGCGATGAAGAGATAGGTCAGACCCTTTTCTTCTTGCAATTCCTTCAATAAGTTGACGACCTGCGCTTGGATCGAAACGTCCAACGCTGAGATCGGTTCGTCAGCGATGATAAAACGCGGTTTGACCGCTAAAGCACGTGCGATACCGATCCGTTGGCGTTGCCCACCTGAGAATTCGTGGGGATAACGACTGGCGTGATCTTTGTTCAACCCAACTGTTTCTAAGAGCTCTTCGACTTTAGCCCGGCGCTCTTCTTTATTTTTAGCGAGGCCATGGATATCGATCCCTTCGGCGATGATATCTTCGACCGTCATCCGGGGATTCAAAGAAGCATATGGATCTTGGAAGATCATTTGCATTTCACGGCAAAATTCAAGGTGATCTTTACGTGAGGTCAACTTGCTGACATCTTTACCGTCAAAGAGGATCTGACCGTCTGTTGGTTCATACAAATGGATCACACTTCGACCAGTCGTGGTCTTACCGGAACCTGATTCACCAACTAAGCCAAATGTTTCCCCTTCAAAAATGTGGAAACTAACATCATCAACGGCTTTGACCATGCTAGGCTTACCCACGCCGAAGTATTGTTTTAAGTGCTTGACTTCAAGCAATTTTTTGCGTTTTTCTGGCATGTTAAATTCCTCCTGGTCTATTCAGCATCCGCATGCTTCATCGCTTCTGCACGCCGATTTTTTGCAACTTCTTCTTGTTCTTGGATCTCACGCCAGATCTCAGCCCGACGCATGATCTCTGCTGGCGGCTCGATCTGGGGTGCATCTGGATGCAAAAGCCAAGTAGCTGCATAATGCGTATCTGACACCTTAAAGAATGGTGGTTTCTTTTGCGCATCGATCTTCATCGCATATGGATTCCGAGCTGCAAATGGATCACCTTTTGGCGGATCTAAGAGATCTGGTGGTGTCCCTGGGATCGCTTCAAGTTTGGTACTTGAAAGAGTCGGCATCGAGTTCAACAAGCCCCAAGTATATGGATGTTTTGGATTGTAGAAGATCTCGTCTACCGTTCCATATTCAACAATCTGCCCCGCATACATTACGGCGACCCGGTCAGCCATCCCAGCAACCACACCTAAGTCGTGCGTGATAAAGATGATCGAAGTCTCGATCTTAGCTTGCAATTCTTTCATCAAGTTCAAGATCTGAGCTTGGATCGTTACGTCCAAAGCGGTCGTTGGTTCGTCAGCGATCAAGATCTCTGGATAACATACCAAAGCGATCGCAATCACGATCCGTTGGCGTTGCCCACCTGAGAATTGGTGAGGATAGTTATTGAAGCGTTTTTCAGCATTGGTGATCCCAACTAATTTCAAGATCTCTAATGCTTGCGCCATTGCTTTTTTCTTATCCATATTCTTATGGACCATCAAAGGTTCCGCAATTTGGCGTCCGATCTTCATCGTTGGATCAAGCGAAGTCATCGGATCTTGGAAGATCATTGCGATATCTTTGCCACGGATCTTTTGCATCTCTTTTTCAGATTTCTTCAAGAGATCTTGTCCTTGGAACATGATCGAACCACCAACTACTTCAGCATTACTTGCTAATAAGCCCATAATACTCTTAGTTGTGACCGATTTACCTGAACCGGATTCACCTACGATGGCTAACGTTTCACCTTTATTCAAATGAAAACTCACATCGCGAATGGCTTTAACATCACCCGCATAGGTATGGAAATTGATTTTAAGGTTTTTAACATCTAAAATTCGTTCAGCCATACTACAACCTACCTTCTAGTTTTTGGATCAAATGCATCGCGGAGACCATCACCTAACAAGTTAAATGAGATCATCAACACACACAAGACGATCGCTGGATACCACATTTGATATGGTAAGAATTGGAAATTCTTTTGCCCTTCATTCAACAATACCCCAAGGGAAGTTTCTGGGGCTGAGATCCCGATCCCGATAAAGCTCAAGAAAGCTTCAAAGAAGATCGCAGTTGGGATCGTGTACATCGTTTGGATGATGATGATACTTGATAAGTTTGGCACCAAGTGTTTCCAAGCGATCTTAGTTGGGGATTGCCCTAAAGTCCGCGCCGCCAAAACATATTCTTGACTCTTTAACTGGAGCGTCTCGGCCCGGATCATCCGCGCCATCGTCGTCCAACTAGAGATCGCGATCGCCAAAATGATCGATCCGATACCTGGTTTGAAGACCACCAACATCAAAACAACGATAACTAAACTTGGGATGGAGGAGATAACTTCAATGATCCGCTGCATCACGTTATCCGTCCTGCCACCCTTCCAACCCGATACGATCCCGTACGTGACCCCGATCGTCAAGTCAAAGAAGGTAGCAACTAAAGCAACGATCAAGGAGATCTTGGTCCCATAAACGATCCGTTGCGCCAAGGAGCGCCCTAAGTAGTCAGTACCCATAACAAAGTATTTGTCTTTGGATACGCCAGCTTGCGCATATTTATCGACCCAAACATCGCCAACTTTAGCCTTACCATTGAACCCATTGATATTTACACCAGGGATCTTAGCTGGTAAGTTAGCATATTGTGGTTGTGATTTGACCAAAGTATCGCGGTTAACAAATGGTGTCGAACCAAACGCTACAACGATCATAAATAAAATGATAAAGAGCGAAATGACCGCCCCTTTATTCTTCTTCAAACGGCGCCATGCATCTTGGGTAAACGTCAAGGAAGGCGCAGCAATTTTTTCAGCATCAAGCTCTTCTTTTACTTCTAAAGCTTGAAAATCTTCTGGTCGTAATTTCATTTTTTCTTCCATAAAGCTTAGCCCTCGTTTCCAGCAAGTCTGATCCGCGGATCAATGATACCGTAGATGATATCCGTCAATAGGATAACCGCTACAAGTCCCGCAGAAAATAGCATCGTAACACCCATGATCGTTGGGTAGTCGTTAGTCATGATCGATTTAACGAACTGTTCCCCGATACCAGGGATCGAGAAGATATTTTCGATGACCATCGAACCTGTCATCAACGCAACCGTATATGGCCCGATCAAAGTTACTAATGGGATCAAACTGTTGCGCAAAGCGTGATGGTAAACGATCTGGAACTTGCTCAACCCTTTAGCCTTGGCAAGCTCGATATAATCAGAATTTAGCACATCGACCATCCCAGTTCGCATAAACCTAGATGTTTCAGCCAGTGGCCCTACACCGAGCGCGATCGTTGGTAAGACTGTATAGGCAAAGCCACCCCAATCAGCGATCGGGAACCAGCCAAGTTTCAAAGCGATATAGTATTGAAGTAAAACAGCTAACACGAAGTTTGGTACTGATTTACCGATGATCGATAGGATCGTAACACCAGTATCGATCCAAGTGTTGCGGTTGATCGCAGCAATCGAACCAAAGATGATCCCAAAGAAGACCCCAAAGATCATCGCTTGGATCCCCAATTGAGCTGAAGCCCCGATCCGGCTTGAGATCAAATAGGAAACTGGTTGATTACTAAATTGGAATGATGTTCCCATGTCACCATGTAACATCCCTCCAATATAGAGTAAATATTGCATCCAGATCGGTTTATCCAAACCATATTGTTGGTTCATGATCGCAATCTGTTCGGGTGACATTTTTTCTTGGTTTGAATATGGCGTCCCGGGCATGAGCTTCATCAAAAAGAAGGTGATAGTTGCCACTAAAAATAGCGTCAACGCCATATAGAAAACCCTTTTTAACAGGTATTTCTTCATATCGTATATCCTCTCGTTTCTGAGATGTCTTTTTTGCCAAACAACGCAGGATAGTTAGTCCTGCGTTGTTTGATATTTTAAATCATTTTAAGTCTGATCTTATCTACCGTCAACTAAAAACTAGTTACCTGAGATGTAAGCTTCCTTAAAGTTGTAGTTTACACCAGCAGAGTTAAAGATAACATTTTTCACGGAAGGTTTTACCATCCATGGTTTTGTACTTTGGTAAAGCGGAATAACACCTTGATCGTCCATCAAGATCTTTTCAGCTTGCACTAAATCATCCCAACGCTTAGCTGGATCATTAGCATCAGTTGTCTTAGAAGCTTCGATCAAGCGATCGTATTCTTCATTCTTCCAACCACCAGCATTTTGGGAGTTATCAGAAGTCATCAAGTCTAAGAAGGAGATAGGGTCAGCAAAGTCAGCACCCCAACCGGAAACAACGACGTCAAAGTTCTTTTGTTCTGTCCGTGCTAAACGTGTCTTGAATGGTACGTTAGAAACAGTAACTTTGACCTTATCTGAGCCAAATGTTTCAGTGATTTCACTTTGTAAGAATTCCGTTGCCTTCTTAGATGTATCAGTATCATCACCTAAGATAGAAAATTCGATCTTATCTTGGCCAACTTCTTTGAGACCTTCTTCAAAGAGCTTCTTAGCGTCTTTTTCATTATACTCAACCGCTGATTTTACATAAGCTGCGTCAACGAAATCTTTACCATTACGTTCAGCTAAGTCACTGGAGACAAATCCCTTAGCTGGTGTAGAAGCACCCGCTAAAACTTGTTTAACGTATTGTTCACGATCGATCGCTTTAGAGATAGCTTGACGGATCTTAGTGTTAGCAAATTCAGCTTTTTGTTCGTTAAGTTGTAAGTAGAATACGGAAGCTTCCTTACGGTCTGTATAACCAGTTTGGCCCTTGAGCTGACGTGCTTGTTCAGCCCCTAAAACAGTTGCATCCACTTTACCAGATTGGTATAAGTTGTAAGCTGTTGTTGTAGACTTATTAACTTTATAGTTGATCTCGTCTAACTTAACTTTGCTCTTATCCCAATAGTTCTTGTTCTTAGCTAAAGTCCAGCTAAGGTTTGTCCCTGTCCAATCTTTCAAGACAAATGGACCATTGTAGACCATGTACTTGGAAGCTGTCCCGTACTTGTCGCCGTATTCTTCGACCACTTTTTGATTTTGTGGGAAGAATACTGGGAAGCCCATCAATAACTTGAAGTATGGTACTTGCTTATCAAGTGTTACGACTAATTTATGGTCGCCGTCAGCTTTGATCCCTAATTCACTAGGTTGCTTTTTACCATCCATAATGTCCTGTGCATTAGCTACACCGTCAAAGAGGTAAGCATATTGTGAACCAGTCTTAGGGTCGACTGTGCGTTGCCAAGAATAAACGAAATCTTTGGCAGTTACAGGATCACCGTTAGACCACTTAGCGTTCTTACGCAAAGTAAAAGTATAGGTCAAACCATCATCAGAGACCTCTGTCTTCGTTGCGATCCCTGGTTCGATCTTAGAGTTCTTACCTAAGCGATAAAGACCCTCCATCGAATTATTCAATTGGTTAAAACTAACAGTGTCTGTTGCTTTGGAAAGATCCATCGATGGCAACTCTGCACTTTCGCTCCAGTTGAGCACTTGCTTGTCGCTGGCACTATTATCTGAGCTCTTGCCACAAGCAGCGAGAAAAACAGCTGACAACGCCACAACAGCGCCCGCTTTGGCTAATTTAGCTAATTTCATAGATTCACAACTCCTTAATAATTACTTAATGGCTCTAAATTACATCCTACTTTAATAACTTTTGACTTAAATAATATATGATAACGAAATTAAAATCAAGTGTTTATTCTAATTCAAAACGTATAAATTTATATATATAAAATTATATCTCATTCAAAAAAGTTGATATATCAACGATTTTTCCATTTATTTTAGCTAATTTTTGTCTAAATTTTTTTGGTAATTCGGAAATATTTCCATTTAAACCTAAATTAGAGACACGATAATTCGGAATGTGCAATTAACCAAAACTGAATTCAAAGAAAGCATTTTCTCATTTATACTCCGCCCCGACTAATTTACTAGTACAGTGGTATAATTTTAGTAATATCACTTGATCAAGGAGGATCTTTATATGACACCAGTTATCATTGCGGGTATCGAAAATGAACAAGAAAATTTTGACTATACGATGGCAGAACTAGCTTCTCTGGCTGAGGCTGCCAACATGGAAGTCACCCGCCAGTTCAAACAAAAACTCGAACGTCCGATCGCTGCTACTTACCTAGGCAAAGGTAAAGCTGAAGAGATCAAAACGGCTGGGGCAGTGACCGACAGTCAGATCTTGATCTTAAACGACGAATTGACACCCACGCAGATCCGGAATTTAGAAAATATCACCGAAATGCGCGTTTTAGATCGCACAGCCTTGATCTTAGAGATCTTTGCAGCGCGGGCTAAGACCAAAGAAGCCAAACTCCAAGTCCAAGTGGCTAAACTGCAATATCAATTGCCCCGGTTGCATACTGGGCTTACCGATAAACTCGACCAACAAACGGCCGGAAACGCTGGTGGTGGCTATACTAACCGTGGGGCGGGTGAAACTAAGCTCGAATTGAATCGCCGGGTGATCGAAAAAAAGATCAGCGCTTTGAACAAAGAACTCAAAACGATCGACAAAGAACATCAGACCCGTCGTAAACAACGCCAACGCTCTGGGATCAAGACGGCAGCGTTAGTCGGCTACACCAATGCCGGAAAATCGACTACGTTAAATGGACTCCTTCGGCTATTTGGTGAAACAGAAAACAAAGAAGTCTTTGAAAAAGATATGCTTTTCGCCACTTTAGATACATCTGTTCGCCGTCTCCGTTTTGATGACAACAAAGAGATCTTGCTAAGCGATACGGTCGGTTTTGTCTCCAAATTGCCACACCAGTTGGTCAAAGCCTTTCGGACAACTTTAGCCGAAGCTGCCAACGCCGATCTCTTAGTTCAAGTCGTCGATCTTTCCGATGACCACTACCAAGAGATGATCGAAACGACTGAAAAAACTTTGGCCGAGATCGGTGTAACTGACATCCCGATGCTTTATGTTTTCAACAAAGCAGATAAGCTTGCTGTCAGCTACCCTAGCTTAGCTGGCAGAGAATTGACCTTCAGTGCCCAAGATGACGAATCGTTAAAAGCACTAGCTGAACTATTGAAACAAGAGCTCTTCAAGGACTATCAGACGCATACGTATCTCATCCCATATGCCAAGGGAAATCTCGTTGAAGAACTCAATCAAAAGGCGACTGTGCTTGAAACTGAGTATCTCGCTGATGGGACTAAGCTCAAAGCCGAAGTTGCACCGGCTTTGGCTGGCCGTTTAGCTGAACATCAACTTGACTAAAAATAGACGTGTTTCTTCTTTTGTAAGGAAGAAATGCGTCTATTTTTTATCACATACCTATAAACATAAACGAATCAATAGTATTTCTTAGCTACTATTTCAAAAGCCAGCTACATCATGCCCACCTCAATTTATAGCCGATTTTGCTTAAAAAAATTATCTGAAATTCTAAAATAAACTTTCTTTAAAATCTAAAATATGCTAACTTTTATCTTAGATACTACAAAAAGGTTGGTAATTTATGAAAAAAAATGAGCAAGTTCACTTAGATCGTTCGATCAATCTATTTTCCGCATTAGCGTTAGTGATCGGGACCGTTATCGGCTCTGGGATCTTCTTTAAACAAGCTTCTGTTTTAAGCTACTCCCATTCGACGACCATGGCTTTACTTGCTTGGTTCTTCGGTGGCGTTTTGACATTGACCAGTGGCTTGACGATTGCCGAGATCGGCTCTCAAATGCCGCAAACTGGTGGCTTATACATTTACATGCACAATCTTTACGGTAAAGTTTGGGGCTTTTTATCCGGCTGGATGCAGATCACTGTTTATGGGCCTGCTGTCATCGCCGCGTTAGGTTCGTATTTGGCGATCTTGTTACAAGCCTTCTTTGGCTTTCCCGCTAGCTATACACCTTTTGTCGGAGTCTTATCCGTTGTTTTGATCTCTGGCTTTAACTTCTTATCTAACCGCTATGGGTCTGCACTACAGATCGTTACGACATTATGTAAGTTAGTTCCGATCGCTGCGATCATCATTTTTGGTCTGCTCTTTGGTGATCAAAATGCCGTGGGTCAAGTTTTAGCCGAACGATCATCTAGTGTGGCGGGTAATTTTGGGGTCGCAATTTTAGCAACATTATTTGCTTATGATGGTTGGATCTTGATCGCTAATATGGGTGGTGAGATCAAAAATCCTCAAAAGATCTTGCCACTCGCGATCGTTTTAGGTCTGTCAGCAGTATTGATCATCTATGTTTTAGTTTCTTACAGTATTTTCAAAACGATGCCGGCTGAGATGATCGCTCGCTATGGTGAAAATGCTACCCCACACTTTGCGGAAATGGCATTTGGCAAGATCGGGGGTAAGATCTTAAACATCGGGATCATCATTTCGATCGTCGGCTGTATGAATGGTAAAGTCATGACCATCCCACGGATCATGTATGCGATGGCTAAAAACAATGAGTTACCATTTTCCAAGCAATTAGCTTATCTCAACAAAACGATGCATACCCCAATGGTCTCGATCTCTGCGATCGCAGTCATCGCTTCCGGGATGATCTTGACCGTGGATGCTGATCGTTTGACTGAGATCTGTATTTTTACGATCTATTGTTTCTATGTAATGACCTTCTTTGGCGTCTTCAAATTGCGTAAAACAACGCCAAGAGCGAAACGACCATTCTCAACACCACTTTATCCCTTGACCCCGATCGTAGCGATCTTAGGAGCAGCGTTTGTCTTAGTCAGTGAATTATTCTCTGACCTAAGTGGCGTCGTGATCTCCCTAGTGATCGTCTTATGCGGTCTGCCGATCTATTATTATAAGAATAGAGTGTAAGGCAAAGTGGGAAATGCCGTATGAATAACGGGAATACCGCCGTGATGCGTGTTTTGCATCATGGTGGTATTTTTGTTATTCACTAAGCATTGCTTTGTCGCACACGTTTCAATAGGGTGTAAGAACTGACGGGTTGCACCGTACAGATAACTGAAAGATCGCCAGGATGCGCTTCTTGCATCGTGGCGATCTTTTTGTTATCTGCTAGGTGTTGTCAGTTCGCACACGTTTCGATAGAGTGTAAGGCAAAGCGGGAAATGCCTAGTGAATAGTAAGAGCCCGACCAAGATGTGTGTTTTGTATCATGGCCGGGCTCTTACTATTAGTGCTTATCAAATTTATTGCTGGTGATCAATTCGATCGTTTGATCCATCTTGGTGCGGTGATCTTTTTCATCTAAAAGTAGTGTCGTGATGATATCCACAATATAAGTCATCGCAAATTGCGAATTGATAAAGCGGACGTTATCCACAAAATTACTATTCTTGACTAAAAGTGCCAGATCACTCAATTGGTATAACGGACTATCCTCGATCCCGGTGATCGCGATCTATAATCAGATCACAACCCCAAAAGAACATTTGATCTTACCGGAATGCGGTCATGAAGATATGCATGTTGGGGTCAACGATCAAGTCTTTAACTGGTTATTTAAAACACAGATCACTGACTGCTAAATAAAGCGGGACTCACTACGATACACAGTGAGTCCCACTTTATTTATGTTATTTATCGCGGCGGCGACGTAAAGATATCTCAGCCGTTTCATCTGCTTTTTTTACCCGCTCGATATCTTCTCTGATCTCAGAGCCTAAATGAGCTGATTCCTCTTCTTTAGGTCGATATGCGATCTGGATCCCTAGTCTATATGGTTCATCTTTTTGCATCATCGTTGACCGACCGGCAAACTTATACGGCCCGCCAGTCAAAGCAACGGCAGCTAAAGAGAGACGATACCGCTTCAAGGCTTCGATCCCACGCAGTAAGCCCACTTGGGTCACTTCCCCGAGTTCTTGGCGCTCGATCTGATTGACGCCACCATAGACGAGTAATTTGCCATTGACCTCACGCAATTCATAATACGGCAAGGCTACGGGCTCATTTAGGGCAAAGAAACGGTCACCACTCTTTGCTTTTTTAAAGAGCTCTTTATCTTTTGCTCCCCCAAAATCAAGCTGGAGATACCCGACCTGTTCTAATTGAGCCACAACTTTTTGTAAATTTTCACGTTGCTTGTGGTTTGTCCGCAACGTTGATGGTAAAAATTCTTCATCTTTGAAGATCCCATTAGTCTGCATAAACCCTGAAGCTACCCCAGCATTTTCTGCAGCACGCGTGTCGGGGATCTTGACGCCCAACATTTTTTCAACTTTAGGCGAGATATCGAGCTTTGAGACCCGATCTTCCGTAAAGAAATATAAAATATTGAGATATGTGAAATACAGTAACGCTAAGAAAGCTAAGATAAACAGCAGACCACGAACGATAAAACCGTTCGCAAAAAAGCGGTAAGCAACGTAAAGCAAATAGAAATTACCTACACCCCCAACGATCGTATAGATCCGATTTTTGAGCGTGGCATTCATATTAAAATAACCAATATAACTATTGATCATCCCTAAAATACTAAACACATTCCTACCCCCTATTGCGCATTATTATCCTGCGTTGTATTGTTGTCATTAGTTTGCGCATTATTTTGTGCGCCATCTTGTTTGGTCGACTCACGCTCAGTTTGGTCAGTTTTTGCACTCGAGCTACTGCTTTGACGCGTGGTCGAACTTTGTGTTTGGCTATCATCTTGTGTCGTATCGTCTTCAACACTGCTTGATGTCTTAGCTGCTGAGCTTTCAGCCTCATCATCAGTCGTTGAAGACGAACTTGAACTGACTTTATCCGAACTTGAACTCTTATCCTCGTCATCACGCTCGCTACTACTTACTCGCTCACTATCTAGAGAGGTTGAGACCGAGCTGACACTGCTGGAGGAAACTTTTTCAACGGCTTTTCCTTCAGAGGTATGAGTCACTTTGTTGACCGCCACGTTGGTAGCCCCCAAGGCCAAAACGATCGACAGGATCGCAAATGGTGTCAACAAAGGTGGTGTACGATATGCCATTTTTACTACCCCCAATTTTTTCTTACTACTCTAATCCTACTACATCTGTGGACCTAGCTGTTTAAAGATTTGCTAAATTTTATTGTAACTTAGCACAGTTTGGACAAAGACCATAGAGTTCGAACCGGTGGCCTTCGATCACACAACCCTCCAATTGATCTTGAAAGATCGTCAAAGGGCACATCTTGACCTCACGCACGCGACCACAATTTTGACAGATGAAGTGGTGATGATGTAACCGATCAAAATCGCACTGGTATTTAACACAGGCTCCCGAAGGCTTATCCTTGGTCTCAATGATGCCTAATTCACTAAAATCCTTTAAATTCCGGTAAACAGTATTATAGCTCATCCCGGGATAGAGCTGTTTCATGTGCTCGGTCACTTGGGTAATACTGACATATTGTTCTTTAAAGCCACACAAGTACTCTAACAAGCTCCTTCTTTGCTTGGTGATCCGATAATGGTGACTTTGCAACACTCTGATCGCTTCATTGATCAATCCTATCCCCCCTAAAGAATAATTATTACTATTTAATATGATACCACGCTTTAAGATAAAATATCAGCCACAAGTTGTTCGAGTTTGGCATAGGTCTGCTGCAACTCGGCATTTTGTAGAACATGAGCTTTGGCACGTAATGCCGCGGGTAACTCAGCATCTCGCTTAGCCTCCTTGCTTGCCAGCCGTTGCTCGATCCTAGCCTTTTTATCACCTCGTGCATGCAAACGCTCGACTTGCACCGCCGTAGAAGGTAATTCTAAAAAAATGACCGTCAGTAACTCAGCGGGCAATTTATCTAAATAAGTCAAAACGCCCTTCGTGTCCAAAACTATCACCGCCCGCTTGTCATGCTTTAAAGCACGTTTCAGGCCTTCAAATGAAGAACCGTAGTAATTATCATCATAGGTAACGTACTCTAGATAGTGGTTATCAAAGAAAGTTTCTTGCGTTTCAAAATAATAATCTTTACCATCTCTTTCACCTTGTCGCTTTGGTCGCGTCGTATGCGTCACCACCTTGGTAAAGCCTAAATTCTCGGTCAAATACGCTTGGGCCGTCGTCTTGCCACTACCAGGGGCACCACAAATGATAAATAAATTTCCATCTAATGTTTCCAAAAAAATCACCTATTTACTCTATCTTAAACTAAACTTGATCCTTTTTTCTTGCAAAATAAAGGTATCCATTATAAAATTGTAAGCGTTGACAGATGCTATATCTATTTTTTTAGATACGATATTGCTGTCAACTTTATTCTATACTTAATGGAGGGGTATTACTATGGAATTTGGCGAATTTTCAAAAGCAAACTACTCGATTTCTCTGGATACAAAAAGCCAACTTTTCAGTGCCCGCTCAAATGATAACCCTAAATTTGAAGCAACGGGCGTGACGATTCAAGATGCACTCTCTGAATTGTCGAAGTTAGACGCTAAGATCCGCTTATAATCGTAGTTAATTAGAATATTCAACCTTGAGGCCACAATTTGATCGTGGCCTCTTTTTATTGAAAACTAATTGACATTTAATAATACAACCCTTATTATAAAGTAATTAATATTATGCAAAGAGGTATCTTATCTATGAGTATTAAGGAACGCGTCTTCAAGAAAGAAAGTTTAGATCGTTATTTGTCTGAAGACCGCAAGTTTAACAAAACGCTTAGTGCTAAAGATCTTATCTCAATGGGGATCGGAGCCGTGATCGGTACGGGGATCTTCATCTTGCCTGGGACTGTTGCAGCCCTTCACAGTGGACCAGCGATCACGATCTCCTTTGTGATCGCAGCGCTCGTTTGTTCAACTGCTGCAATGTGTTACGCTGAATTTTCTTCTGCTTTACCGATCGCCGGCAGTGCCTATTCATTTGGTAATGTCGTCTTCGGTGAAATCGTCGGTTGGTTTTTAGGCTGGGCTTTGATCTTAGAGTATATGCTGTCTGTTGCTGCGGTCTCGACTGGTTTTTCCGCCTATTTCAATTCCCTATTAGCCGGCTTGGGGATCCACTTGCCGAAAGCGATCACGGGGCCTTTTGATCCAGCCAATGGGACTTTTATCAATCTTCCGGCTGTTTTGATCGTTTTATTTATCGCCTATGTACTTTCACGTGGCTTACGGACTTCGATGACGATCAACTCGATCTTTGTGATCATCAAGATCGCTATCATCATCTTATTCCTATTGGTCGGAATGTTTTACGTCAAACCGGCAAACTGGGATCCATTCATGCCATTTGGGACTAAAGGTGTCCTAGTTGGCGCAGCTCAAGTCTTTTTTGCTTATCTTGGCTTTGACGTGGTCGCTTCTTCGGCAGCTGAAGTCAAGGAACCCGCTAAAAATATGCCTCGTGGGATCATTGGAACATTAGCGATCTGTACCTTACTTTATATCTTAGTTTCGATCGTCTTGACCGGGATGATCTCTTATACTAAGTTAAACGTCGCTGATCCCGTTTCCTTTGCGCTTTATGCCGTTAAACAAAATTGGGTCGCAGGGATCATCTCAGTCAGTGCCTTAGCTGGGATGTTCACGATGATGGTAACGATGGTCTACAGTTCTTCACGTTTGATCTACTCGATCGGGCGTGACGGTCTTTTACCTAAGTTCTTAGGTCAGATCAATGAAAAGACTAAAACACCAGAAAAAAGTATGCTCATCGTAACACTCATCATCGCTTTGACCGGTGGCTTCTTCTCCCTCAATCAATTGACAAACTTAGTCAATATTGGGACTTTATTAGCCTTTATGTTCGTCTCACTTGGGGTCTTACCATTGCGTAAACGAAAAGACATTCCAAATAAAGATGGTTTCAAAGTGCCATTTTATCCTGTCTTACCGATCATCTCAGCTATTCTATGTGCCGTGATGTTAGCGCAACTCTCCTTAGAAACTTGGACTGCTGCTTTCGTCTGGTTTGCGATTGGAATGGTCATCTACTTTAGTTATGGTATCAAACACAGTAAGATCAATGAATAAATAACAAGGGACCCACTACGCTCATCGTAGTGGGTCCCTTGTTATTATATTATCCTTTAGCTGCTTTCTTTTGACGCATGATAGCTTGCTTTAACATGAATGGTGCAATGATCGTTGTCAAAATTATCACGATGATCACGCCGGAATAGTATTGGCTCGTCAAAAGTTTGGCGCTATAGCCTACTTGAGCAATGATCAACGCCATTTCCCCCCGTGAGACCATCCCAGCCCCAATGATATCAGCTGAATGCCAGTCCATTCCCAAGGCTTTGGCACCAGCGCCACAACCGATCCATTTGGTCAACAAAGCTAAGATCGTCAATGGAATGATAAATACAAGATCTGATAAGAAACCATCAAAGGTCATATGCAAGCCGATGCTTACGAAAAACATCGGGATAAACACGGCATAGCCGATCGGTTCTACACTTTCTTCGACTTCACGCTTGTAACTAGTTTGAGCTACTGCGACCCCAGCGAAAAATGAACCAACAACGCCACTTAAACCAACTAATTCAGCCAAGTAAGCCATGCCTAAGCAGATCACTAATGACATCAAGATGACCGAAGCGGAGACTGACATCTTTTCACCGATCCGCATCAAAGTTGGGGTCACCCACTTGAAGACCACATAGATCCCTACAAAATACAAGACCTGTAAAGCGATCCCCAAAGCTAGGTTGGACTGAACATGACCCCCGCCACTCTTAGCCACATCACTGAAGATGCTGACCAAAACGCTTAAAATGATAACGGCTAAAATATCATCGATCACGGCAGCCCCTAAGATCGTTGTCCCTTCCTTTGAATCAAGACGCCGTAATTCTTTGAGGACTTCGACCGAGATGCTGACCGAGGTCGCTGCAAAGGTGACCCCTAAAAAGATCGCCTGCTCATTGTTAAAATCAAATAAACGTCCTAAAACATAGACAAATGCCACTGGGACCACGATCCCACAGACTGCGACTGACATCGATGGCTTAAAATACTTCTTGAGTAAGCCCAGATCACTTTCCAGTCCGGCCATAAACATCAACAAGATAACACCGATCTCGGAAAATGTATGCACAAAATCATTTTCAACGACCCAGCCTAAAACCGCTGGCCCTAAGATGATACCAACTAATAATTGCCCAATTACGGCTGGCATACCGATCCGGCGACTAAAATGCCCAGCTAAAGCCGTTGCTAAAAGCACTAGACATAGGATTCCTAAATGTTCCATTATTATTTTCCCTTCTTCTCTTAAATCTACTAGTAGATATGGTCACATCATATTCGATAAAATTAATTATAACTAAAATTTAACCTTCTATCTACTAAAATACTTATACAACAATTAGAAAAAGAGCCAATATGATTATTACATCGGCTCTTTTTTCAGATTATTAAATTTACCTAAACACTATTTGAGTTCAACATCACGGTACAATAACACCGTCCCATATGGTGAAATGTTCAAGCCCTTGACCCGCGAGTTTAAGAGATAGGTCATAGCACCTTGATAAACAGGTGCAGTGTAGGTGTCATCTTTGATCAAATGCTTTTCAGCATCGATCAACAATTCCCACCGCTTAGCTGGTTGACTTGCGTATTCACCAGCAGCTTGATCAAGATCATTCCAGAATTCTTGATTTTGATAATCAGTATTCAAGTGATATTGACCACCATCGCTGATAAAGTTGACTGGATCAGCATAGTCGGGTTGCCATGTTCCATAAACCACATCATAATTATAAGCCGTCGTGGCTGCCAAACGTGATTTAAGTGGAATGGCGCGTAAGTTGACCTTTAAGCCAGGTAAATTTTGCTCCAATTGACTTTGAAGGTAATTCCCAACTTGTTTAGCTTCATTTGTGTCCGAAGTCAAAACTTCTAGCGTCAATTCATCTTGACCCAACTCTTTTTTAGCTTGTTCCCATTCACTTTGAGCGACTTTCTTGTCATATGGCAATAGATCACCGGCTTGTTTGCGGTATTCTTTACCCGTTTCAGAGTTATACGCAAAGTCAGCTGGTACGATCCCATTTAATGGTGTGCCTGCATTCAAGACGTTTTTCACCAATAACTTCTTGTCAAAGCCTTGAGCGATCGCCTTCCGTGCATGCACATTACCGGTGATATCTCGTTTTGTGTTGAAGCCTAAATAACCGATCAACGGGATCTTCTTAGAATGATAACCCGGGTTATTGGCATATTGTTTAGCAAATTCATTGCCTAAGATCGTGTAATCTAATTTATTGGTTTGGAATAATTTCCCTGCAGTTGACGTATCTTTGACCACTTGGATGTCAGCACGTTTTAATTTTACATTCTTTTTATCCCAATAATTATTGTTTTTTACATAGCTCCAAGTATCATTGGTTCCCTTCCAACCACTGACAACAAATGGCCCATTATAGACAGCTTGGTCGGAAGTCGTGCCATATTTGTCACCATATTTAGTAACAACTTTTTCATTTTTAGGGAAGAATGGTGCACCAGTCAAAAGCTCATCTAAATAGCTGATCGGTGCTTCAAGTTCAACTTGTAAAGTGTAGTCATCTAAAGCTTTGACACCTAATTGATCAGGTTGCATTTCACCCTTGCGGATCGCTTGAGCATTTTTGATCGAATCTAAACGTTGCGAGTTTGGTGAAGCTGTCGCAGGCGCGATCAAATTTTGCCAAGCATAAACATAATCTTTTGCTGTTACAGGATCGCCATTTGACCACTTAGCATCCTTACGCAACTTAAAGGTATACACGTCTTGAGCATCATTATGTGAAACACTTTGAGCACCAGCCAAGACAGGCTTTCCCTTGCTATCAAAGCGATATAAGCCTTCAAAAGCATTATCCATCGCTTCTAAACTGATCATATCACTATATTTAGCTGTATTTAAAGTTGCCATTTGATCACTGACAGCAGTTTTCATGGCTTGTGGATCTGAACTACTTTTACTATTATTACTGTTGCTACAACCGGCTAAGATCCCGCCAGCTAATAAGATCCCTACAAATGCCATGAGATTTCGTTTCTTCATCTCGAATTCATCCCCCTCGTCTAAAGTATCTAACAATATAATTTTGCACTATTTAATTGTATTTGGCAATAATTTTTACTTACAAATAGGAAATGTTTTTTCGAGTATCACCACTAGTATTTCTATGAGTAAACGACTATAATTGACACATCAACTCTACAAGGGGGCTTTTAGCATGAAGATCAACCAATTTGCGCATCTAGCTGCCGATGCAGAAACTAAGGCACGTGAACTCAATCAGATCGGCTTTTTAAACTGCGATGCACAACATAACGATGATCTAAATCATATCTGGATCCAATTTATCCTTGCTTGTTTGCCACATTTAAAAACGCCAGCGGCTAAAAAAGCGTACTTGAGCGATCTTTTGGCAACATCAACACTTGATGTCGTTGAATTCAAGCAAAGTCAAACGGTGGACTTAAAAACTTTTTATTTAGTCGCACTGCAATTACTGGATTTTGAAGCTGATGTGGATTTTGACATCAATGATCCACTTGCTTCAATGGATAAACTCGGACTTTACCATGCACAGCAGCTTGATGATCGCACCAATCTGATCAATGCGCTATATGATCTACTCTGCACCCATACTAAACACGGGCAGACTCTACTTGATCGCCTGGCAGCTTTAGGCTATTTCACAAAATTCTATGATCTACCTGCGATCAAAAAGCCACTGTTCTTTAACGGCAAGGCGCAACCGATCTTTGATACGAATAAGCTGATCCGTGAAGTCGTCTATGTTGAAAGCGATCTTGACACTGATCACGATGGCAAATTGGATCTGTTAAAAGTTGAGATCATTCGACCTAAAGATACGGAATACGGCCTCAAAGTCCCCGTATTATACACAGCTAGCCCCTACAATCAGGGGACTAATGATGTTTTAGGCGAAAAAATGTTGCATCCAGCGACAGAGAAATTAACACATAAAACTCCAACTACAACTAGCTATGCTGATATAAAATTCGAGGCCAAAACACCAAACTTACCAGCTAAGCGTGAAGTCGCTGGACGTTCGACCCGGGCCGAAGAGACTTTTTACCGGGAATTGAGCTACACTCTAAACGACTATTTTTTAGCGCGAGGCTTTGGCGTCGTCTATGCTGCGGGGATCGGGACGCGTGATTCGGAAGGCTTTCGTACCTGTGGCTCACAAGCAGAAACTAGCTCGACCACAGCCGTCATCGAATGGTTGACGGGAAACCGCCGGGCCTTTACCAATCGCAGTGAAAATATCGAGATCAAGGCCTGGTGGTGCAATAAAAAAGTTGCCATGACCGGGAAATCCTATCTTGGAACTTTAGCCACTGCGGCTGCCACAACTGGGATCGAAGGCTTAGAGACGATCATTTCAGAAGCAGCGATCTCCAGTTGGTATGATTATTACCGTGATGGCGGACTAGTCGTTTCACCTGATGGCTATGTTGGTGAAGACGCCGATGTTTTAGCCCAAGAATGCTTTAGCCGGCGCAAAGACCTAGCACAATATCAAAAGATCGCGGCTAAATGGCAAACACAATTGGACTCGATCACTGCTGGGCAAGACCGTCAAACCGGAAATTATAATCGTTTTTGGGATGAGCGTAATTATCTAAATAATGTCGCTAACATCAAATGCGATGTTGTCTTAGTACATGGTTTGAATGACTGGAATGTTAAACCGCGTAACGTCTTTAATCTCTATCAAGCGCTCCAAGAGCTGCCAATCAAGACTAAGTTGATCTTACATCAAGGGAAACATATTTATATCAATAATTTTCAGTCCCTTGATTTTACCGATATGACGAATCTTTGGTTGTCACATAAACTCTATGGGATCGATAATCAAGCTACAACTGTTTTACCTGACGTTTTGATCCAAGATAACGTTAAGCCTGACACTTGGAAAACTTATCCTACTTGGCAAGCAACGACTACAAGTAAACTTTGGCTGACACAAGCCGGGCAACTAGCCGACACCCCTGATACAGGGAGTTTGAGCTTTAACGATCAACTGACACCTAAGGCTTTTGCTGACTATCAAGCTGATCTTGATCTTTGGAAAAATGATCTCGTTAGCTCTGAGGCTTCCCCCCTTGAGCAAGCCCGCTTAAAATTCCAAACAGCTCCCCTCGAGCAACCATTGCTCATCAGTGGTGCGCCTAAGCTCAGTGTGAAAGTGGCGTGCTCGGCTGACTACGGTCTCCTCAGCTTCATGCTCGTTGATCTTGGTAAGGCAAAACGCTTGAATAATATTCCTACTGTGCTTGAGCCTAAGGGGATCTTGGCTGGCTATAATTGGCGGGAAAATGATCTCGTTGAATTTACGCTAGGCAAAGATACGCCCTTTAAACTCATCAGTAAAGGACATATCAACTTACAAAATCGCACCGAACTTTGGCGCAATGATGAGCTTTTAGCTGATAAATTCTATCAGCTTGAAGTGACCCTGCAGCCAACACACTATCAGTTACCAGCTGGAAGGCGCTTAGGACTGATCGTCTATGCTACCGACATGTTTGGTACGCTACGAGGAAATGAAGACATCAGCTATACCTTAGACCTAGCTGACTGCAACTTAGAACTTCCTTACTTCAATAACTAAAAATAACTCCGCCCCATTTTTGAGGCGGAGTTATTTTTAATTAGCGTAATTGATCTGTTGCGTCTCCAATAAGTCATAGCTAGTAAAGGTATGACCATCAAGATCGACTTTGTGCATGTCTAAGGCTGTGATCTGACTGTTTTCATATGTCTTGTAATAAAAGATCCCTTTGTCGGTGTTATAGCAATCAGAATAGATCGTATATTCATATTTGCCATTACCAACATCACAGCAACCCTTTTGTTGTTCAACAGAACCTAAGATGTGGAAATATTGACCAACACTGGAATTTTCATCTGGTTGGCAGACCGAATGAGCTTTCGTAAAGACTGCTTTGACAAAGCGAGAACTTGAAGTTAGATCTCCTGGTAAACCTAGAGTCCCCATGCCACGGCTATAAGTATCCAATTCGACCCCAGGATAAAAAGTATTTTCTGGTGTCTTAGGCGATAATGTCCGATAGTTATTCAAAGTAAATAATTGCTTATCAAAAGTTGGATTATTCGTTAACACACCCACTGGATCATCATAAACCTTTAAGCCATCAGCCATCGGTTCGACCACGATCGACTCTTTTTTATCTGAGATGATCCAATGCAAAGGCGATAATGGCAATTCAGGACTAAAGGCTTCATTTACCAAATTGATATTAGCTAACATTTCACGGGCTTCCGCTACAGTCTTGCATTGACCCAAAATATATGGAATAAATTCAAATGGTGTCACATTATCCATTTCTGGTTCAAATTCACGAAAGACTGCATTACCTTCAAAGTTGAGCCCTGCCATTCCTAAGCCATATTCATTGACTGCATCATAATACAATGGGGTGTCAGCAAAAACCGCAGCCACCCCGATCATTGCATAGTGCTCGCTTAAAGCAGGCAATTTTCTTAAATTAAAAACAAAATTCCGTGGAACAATAACTGCTTTCTCACCATAAGAAAGTTCTAGATCCAAATTTCTCCCAAAATAATGTGAATTAGTCTTAAACGATACTGCAGTACACATAATGTCGACCTCTTTCTATAAATTCTCTAAATTTTTCTCGATCCAACAGACAATATTTTGCAGACCTTGATTGTCTTTTAAATCAGTCAATAAAACTTCAGCTTGATCTTGATCAGCTGCCACTTGTGCTTGTAAGGTAGCCAGATCGATCCGATGGTATGTAGCAAGGTCGATCTTATTGAGTAAGATCAAGCCCCGCAAGTTTGGAAGTCGCGGAGACTTAGCGCTTGCATCTAGTAAATAGATCACAGCATCGGTCTTGATCTTAGCCGGCTGTAGCTCAGGTCGCTCAACAAAAATCAAATCTATTTTACCACTCAGATGCAACAGATTCAATTCATCAACTAGATCCATATCCTCTAAAGTAGTTGGTGGTACATAATTTATCTTCTCTACCGTAAAAACACCATTAGTTAAAGTTGCTATGGTATACCTATGCGCAAGGATCTCGGTCACCCGCTTGATCAACAATGTTTTACCAACATCTTTTGGCCCACAAATGCCTAGCGTTAACGTCTTTGTTTTAGTCATTGGCTGCCTCCATGTTAGATTACGGTCCTTAACCGGTATATATCATGCGAAACCGCTCGATGTTAGACATGAGGATATAAATTGAATGTTCGCACCTATGAAACAACAATTTGAACATCTTGCTAGCTCACTAAATATAACCAAGCTTGTCACTCTTATGCCTTACAAGTAATAATTTACGCCATGTAGGCGATAGCAAATATTCTTTGTTTTTACATATTTACAAAAAAACGTGTTTCTCCTTAAAAACAATGGATTTCTTCCTACTAAAAATTCTTACATGTCAAGTAAAAAAGGCTCATGTTTCTCTTCAAAATCATTTTTAACGCTTTCATAAAGGTTAAAAAAACGCCAAATTATGCAAATTTAAAAAAATCCCCGTTTCACATTTAATTATTAAAAAAATAATCTAAAAGTTATAAATAAAGCCTGTCATTTTTGCGTATTTGTTAATTGTGCGCAACTATAACAGTAATTGGTAAAAAGTTCAGAATTATTATATAATTTGTTTGTTTAAAATTTTTATGATAACTTAAAAAAATTTCGTCAGAGGGGGCTTTATCATGCACAACGAACAACTCTTTGATCATAAAGGGCTGCAGATCTACTCGTTGCTACTATTATTGCATTTACATAATAATCATACCCACAAATCCGAGCTCTGCACCGCGCTTAAGATCACCTCGCCGACATTGAGCCAGTTGACTGAGCAGATCAATGCTTTTGACCCACAACTTCTCACCGTTACTCGGCATGAAGTCATTTTGAATTTGCCTTATAATGGTCAAGCTGTCAATGCTTTAAATGCTCAGATCTTAGCCTCTTCGTTGCGCTTTCAGCTCCTAGATCTTTACTTCAAGTATTCACACTTGACCCGTGAAGAAACCGCCCGGATCTTGAATATCAGTCTGACTTCAACTAACAAACTGATCGGCGAATGCAACGCACTTTTAAGTGAATTTAAGCTTGAACTAAAACAAAATATGCTCCGTGGATCAGGCATTCAGTTCTTCTATTTTTACTTCAATTTTTATTGGAATAATCATGCTAAAGGGTCTGCGCTTAAAAATGTCGTTATTTCTGATCATGATTTTAAAGAATATGCTCAGCAAAAATTAGGTTCTCAGCTCAACATTATTCAAAATGACCAGATCAGCTTATGGCTCTCCTTGCTCAGCAGTAAGCATGAACTGATCCAAAGTTATTTTAGCCAAGAAGAAACTAAACCTTTGTTCTTTGAGATCAAAGAAACACCCTTATACGAAGCTTTATTAAAGTACTTCAAACAAAATTGGATCTTCTTAGATAAAGAACTCGTTGAATATTATAGTTATTTGACCTTTATTTTCTTAAATACATACAATATCATCAGTTATCCTGTCACTGAGATAAATTCACTATCTAAACACTCAAAGTGCCAACAACTACTAGAACAAGTAACTACGATCCTAACTAATAGTTATAATTTTAATACTGACTTTAATTCTTTGCGCAGTAGTTTATATTTTACGATCAATAAGTTGTTGTTGCTTGAAGGTTACTACTATTCAAATAACAGTCTTAACTTAGAAGCTAAAAAAGAAGTCTCCCAACCGTTTGAAGAGAAAGTGATCGCTGAGATATTAAATATCCCACTCGCTAAACAATTCAGCCTCGAACCACATAAACTTCAAGCGATCCAGGATAATCTAAAAATGATGATCTATCCGCATAAAAATATGAAACGCAACTGTATCAGTATTGGTGTTGTCTCACAACTCACGATCGCGACCCGCTACGCCTACATCACTAAGATCCAAAATATTTTAAGCAAGGGGCATAACATTTCCGTCAACGATTATCGTGAAGAGGCTGACTATGATCTAGTGATCGCCGATTTCAACTTGCATGATCTCACGAAATTCAAAGCCCCAGTCTTATTTTTAGATGACCTTGAGATCCAAAGTAATATCGATCTCTTAGAAAAAGAAGTTTCCCGGATCGAAAGTGACATGTATCAACCACTCTTATTACAGTAAAACTAGAACAGCCCCTATCCTGGATAATTCCAGGCTAGAGGCTGTTTTGATATTATTTTTTGCGATCAAAAATGGTATAGGCATGTTTGCCATTATATGGATGGCGACTGATCGAATACTCAAAGGGACGGCCATCTTGTAGATAGACAACTTGTTCAACTTGCAAGATCGGGTCGTTAGCCTCAGATTCTAAATACTTAAGATCATTTGCTTCAGTTTTTTCCGCAGAGATCTTACGAAATGCGCCGCCGATCTCTAACTTAACTTCCTTTGTCAGATAAGCATAGATCGAATCAAACAAGATCTCTTTGCTCAAATTTGGAGCCAAACTAATTGGCATAAAAGTGTGTTCTAAAGCATACGGTGTATTGTCAACTAAACGTAACCGCAAGATCTCATAAACCGGTTCGTTTTGTTTTAATTCCAAACGTTCTTTGACCTCTGGGGTTGGAAAAGTTACATCAAAGACGATCGGTTTGCTCTTGACCCGACTTTTGCTAAAACGCCGACTTAAACCACCATAATCATTGACTGGCAAAGCATCTTGTTGAGCCAACGCGTTCTTTTTCACAAATGTTCCCGAACCTCGCCTGGAGTAAATAAAGCCCTCGATCGCTAACATATCCAAAGCTTTTTTGACTGTCATCCGACTAGTTTTGAATTCTTTAGCTAAAGTGTTTTGGTCGGGGAGCATACTCCCTGCTGGATACTTTTCCTCAATGATCTGTGTCTTTATCGTCTCTAAAATGTGTTTATATTTTGGCTCCATGTTCTATTCCCTCGCACCCTAGAATTTGTATTTACTTTAACCATATAATAGCAATACTTATAACTCTATGTAAAGCTATAAGTAGACCTAAAAAAATAACACCCATTAAAAAATGAGTGTTATCTTTGATCAATTTGCAAAATCACTAAATTTTGTTTTTAAAACTACTTTTAGGCCTAAGTAAACAGCTAACAACCCTAGCAACATGTTAAGGACAATATATAACAAACCTACTGCCACCTGCGAAGCATCAAATAAATTGACGATCCCATCAGCAAACGAAGAAAAGGTCGTTAAACCACTACAAAAACCTGTTGAGGCTAGTTTTCCAAATTCAGCTGAAAGCGTCTTTTTAAATAATCCAGCTGAGATCAACCCGATCAAAAAACAACCGCTAACGTTAACGACCAAAATAGCGAAAGCCTCTGAAACACTAGGTCCGATCAAGGTCTCACAAACATAACGCAAGGCTCCACCAAAGAAGCAACCACAGCCAACAAGCAATAATTCTGTTGATTTTTTCATTTTTCCACCTGATCCTTATCTAAAATAGCTTTCCAAGGGCTAGGCCTAAATAGACACAAGCTAAGCACAACACGACACTACCGCACCAATAAAGCACAGCGTGGCCTGTTTTACCTTGTTTGAAGTACTTGAGATTTTCTAATGAAAAGGTCGAAAAAGTCGTTAAACCACCACAAAAGCCACCTGCATGCAATGTATTAGCCATTTGTGAAAGTTCACCCTTTGCCACTAAAGCAGCAAAGATCCCGATCAAAAGCGAGCCTAGTAAGTTGGCAGCCAAGGTACCATAAGGAAGATAAGCTTTAGCATGATTGAACCAATCAGAGAATAAACTCCGCAGACAACCACCAAAAAAAGCTCCTAGTCCAGCAGCACCAAATCCTAACCAAAAAGTTCCTGTCACAATCATTCACTCTTTTCCAATTAATTATCCGCCCGATCATTTTTCCGAAGCTTCAATGGCGCACAGCCCTTGAATTCTTCACGATAAAATTCGATGAATTGATTTTGGATCTGACGATTGGTATAACCATCATATCCCAAGATCCGTAAAACCGCTCCATTTTCTTCCAGTAACGAGATCCCAAATGAAACATCAGATCCAGGAAGCTCGATCACTTCACGAGCTTTCTTCACAAAATCTTGGTCGATATTTTTGTCGATCAAAATAACCCAATTCGGTTAATTCATAGACTTGTGGCGTACACAACAAGTAATCATTATACACTAATTTGCCCGTAACTTTAATCCGTATCCGCATACCAACATCTCGATACTAAAATGATTTCTCATCTGGTGACCAGCCACTAGTCAAACCATCAGTCGGGGTCAACGAAACATTCTCAGCTAGATCAAGCTCCATAAACTGGCGATAGTAGGCATTCTTATACGGAATGACTTCATCCATATTTCCAAAAATGCCCCTGACCGAGTTTGATCTGGGGCTCTTGACACGTTTGGCGTAAATTATCACACTTATACACATAATTTGGTATCTGCTTTATCAAAATGGCATGAGCATCATCTTCAAGTGTGAGCTTTACCTAGTATTACTCACCTTCTGTAAAACCACCAATTGTTGCCCACATTCGTTTGCTTCATAAAAGTAGAAGTTACCAGTTTAAAGCTTTAAAAGTCGATGCTGCTTTGTTGAATGAAACTAAGCAAGTCGCTAAGCTCTTTTGTCTTTCAAGATAGTGATGTGCAACTCTTCAATATGAGCATGCACGAAGAATTAGCTTTTGGTCCCCAGCAATTAGAGTTGATAGACGAGTCGCTTTGTTTTCAGAACAACATCAGATCCAAAAGATAATGACTAAAGTCGAGATCTTAAATGACCCAACAGAACTAGCTCATTTAAGTGTTTTATGATCACAAAAGAGGCCCTACCACGATGCAGATCCGCATCATGGCAGGGCCTCTTGTTATTTATACGGAACTAGCCGTATGTCTCACATTATTTAGTTTCAGCTTCCTTAGCTAAAAGCAAGCAACCTGTGATCCCAGCATCATCACCTAGATCAACGTGTACGATATAATCATCTAGATCCGGTGTTTGAACGTAGTCATTCAACTGTTCAGCAAATGATTTTCTGATCATTGGGAAGAGTTGTTCTTGTTTAGAAACACCACCACCGAAAATGATCTTTTCAGGGGAAAGTGTCAATGTTAGATCTACACAGGCTTGGGCCAAGTAATAAGCCACGATCTCCCAAGCTTTGTCATCTTTAGGGATCTCATAAGCTTTGACGCCACCTTGACGTGCTTCGATCGCTGGACCAGCAGCCAAGCCTTCTAAGCAATCATGGTGGAATGGACAATGACCTTCATAGTGATCTTCTGGGTGACGGCGCATTACGATATGCCCGATCTCAGGATGACCATAGCCTTCGATAACTTTGCCGTTGATCACAACACCACCACCAACGCCAGTTCCGACTGTCAAATAGACACAGCTATCCTTACCTTTAGCTGCCCCGCGTTTTAATTCGCCATAAGCAGCCCCATTAACGTCTGTCGTCCAAGCATAGTCAACGTCAAAACGCTTCTTCATTTCACCTAAGAAATCGTAATCTTTCCAACCTGGCTTAGGTGTGTTGGTGATATAACCATAAGTTTCTGATTTACGGTTAACATCGATCGGACCAAAAGAAGCGATCCCGATCGAAACAACATCATGTTTTTCAAAGAATTTAAAGACATCTGTCATCGTTTCTTCAGGAACAGTCGTTGGGATCGAAACACGTTCTAAAATATTTAAATCTTCATCAGCTACAGCACAAACAAACTTTGTCCCACCAGCTTCAATAGCTCCATATAATTTACTCACTATACTTTCCCTCCAAAATAGTAATCGTTTTCTTATAACTATCTTATCGCAAAGTAAGCGTTATGAAAAGAGAAAAACGCAAAATATGTTAAACGTTTAACAGAAAATTAGCCAGACTGGCTTTTTTTATCTAAATCTGCTAAACTCAGTAACGTTGAAATCGAAATAAGGGACGCAAAATCGCCGGGTTTTGCCAAAAAATAACATATCGGAACTTTCTAACAGGCGATCAATTTTGATAGAGGAAAGTTCAGTTTATGGAGGGATTTTTTTGCAAGATTCTACACCACAGATCCGGCGTGAAGTCGGGCAATATATCATTCGCAATATTTTTGCTTCATCCGGACTGTCACTTTACGTTCTAGTCGATACGGTCTTCATTGCAGCCGCGGGGGGGATGCTCGGCTTAGCAGCTTTGAACATCTCGCTACCCATGTTTAATTTCTTTAACGCACTTGGTCTGTTATTTGGGATCGGTGGTTCAACGATCTACTCGATCCACAAGCTCAAACAACCTGAAAAAGTCGCGACCCTTTTTGGGCAGTTACTCATCTTTTGTTTTGGGCTAGGGAGTTTATTGGCGCTTTTGCTAAATCTCTTCCCGCAGCAGATTTTGACGCTGTTAGGGGCCGATTCGCAGACCATGGGGATCGCACTGGGCTATTTTAGGATAATTTCGCTCGGAGCCCCATTTTTCATGATCAATTACGTCTGTGTCAACTTCATTAGAAATGATGGCAACCCGCAATTGACCATGATCGCAACTTTGACTGCTACATTAGTGGTCGTTTTTTTAGATTGGCTCTTGATCTTTGTTTTCCAGCTACACATGATTGGGGCTGCGATCGCAACGATCTTTTCACCCCTGACTAGCTTAACGATCTTAACATGGCACCGGAAGTATCCCGCACGTAAATTGCAATTAAAATTTGCTCTACCTGAGTTCAAAAATCTCAAACAGGCTGCTAGCCTAGGGATACCGTCCTTTTTAACGGAAATGAGTACAGGGGTCAGTATCTTTGCCTTTAACTGGGTCTTACTCAAACTGAGTGGCAATGCAGCCGTAGCAGCTTACGGTGTCATCGCTAACATTGCGATCGTCGTCTTAGCTCTCTCAAATGGGATCGCACTAGGTGTTCAACCGATCGCTAGTCGTGAATATGGCAAACGCGACCTTAAAAACGTCAAAACTGCGATCAGACTTGGCTTACAGATTGCTCTTGGCCTTTCGTGTATACTGTATTTTATCTTAGTTTTCTTCAAAACACCGATCGTCAGTGTCTTTAACCACGATCACTCCGCACAACTAGCGCAGATCGCAATACATGCTTTGCCACTGTACTTTATCAGTGTCTTCTTTGCTAGCCAAAATCTCGTGATCATGTTATCACTGGTCGCAATCGAAAAAGCTAAATCAGCCTTTACCCTCTCATTACTGCGGGGCTATTTTATTTTGATCAGTGCTGTTTTTATCTTTGCAGCACTCTTTGGCCTAAATGGTGTTTGGCTCAGCGTACCCTTTACTGAAGCGTGCGTCTGTGCTCTAGGCCTGTACTTTTTAACTAATGCTTTAAAAAATATTGATCAGAGGTGACCTCTTTGAAAATCAAACGTTTAGATCATATCGTTTTAACGGTCAGCGATCTGGCCCGGGCAACTCGCTTTTACCACGAAGTTTTTGATATGCCCATCTTAGAAGAAACAGAAACCGTAGCAACTTTGCGCTGTGGACATCAACTGCTGAAACTCCAGACCACTACACGTAAAGATGCTTTGATCGCCAAAACGCCCACAGTCGGCAGTGCTGACTTATGCTTAGTCACAGGCGATGACCTCGACGATGATATCAACCATCTCAAAAGTTATTTTGTCGATATCATTGCCGGACCCCTCACTAAAACTGGGGCTAACGGAAAGATGACTTCGATCTACATCAACGATCCCGATGGTAATTTGATCGAGATCTCAGAATACTAAAAAAATCGGCGCTGATCATTTCAGATCAGACGCCGATTTTTATTTTGATTATTTATCTTCTTTTTTGCGCTTAGTTGTAACAAATCCCAATAGACCCGCTAAAGTAGCTAACATAGCTCCCACAAAGGTCGTTTTTTCAGTCGCAGCATCGCCAGTTTGTGGCAATTCTGTGACAGTTTGACCTTCCTTAATTGGCGCAGTCTTTTCTTTGTCCACTGAAGAAGTTTGTGTTGTTGTTACTGGCGAATGTCAATAAAAAGTGCAACAATTTAAACAAATCTTGAACATTGTTTTTGAATATATATTTATCTACCCTACCATTTTTCGGCATCTTTAAGTCTCCCCAATTCTCTTTTGAACGCTTCTCGACAAGTTTTAAATCCATGCAATTTCTTAGGACGGTCATTTAGTTCATTTACGTAAGTTTTAAGTTCTGCTTGAGATAATTTTGAAAAAGACGTTTTCTTTGGAATATACTCTCTCAGAAGCCCATTTAAATTTTCATTTGATCCTCGCTCATGTGGCGCATATGGATGCGCAAAATACACATGTACACCGTAATTCTCAATCTGCCTTACCAATGTACTATTCGCAAATTCTGTACCGTGATCGCATGTTATAGATTTAGCGTATTCCCCGTATAATGACATGAACGTGTCGATTGCTGGGATAAGAGCTATGCCAGATCTTGATTTAATTTTTACCGCAAATAAAAGACGTGTTTTCCGTTCGCTAAACGTAGCTATAACATCTTTACTGCCACGTTTTGGAAGAATTGTATCTAACTCCCAATGCCCAAATTCTGAACGATCATTGGCTTCTTTAGGGCGTAATTCAATAGATCTGTTCTTTATCAATTCACGATTCAATTCGTTCTCTGATGCACGCACCCTTTTTCCTTTTCTTCTACGTTTTCTGCGCAAATCAGAACGTTTTAGCTTAAGTTTTCCTAGATATATCCAGTTATAAATTGTGTTCGTGGATACAGTCACGTCTTTTGTACCGCAAGCAATTTGCTCAGGAGAATACTTCTTCAGTAGATATTTGTTTATCTTTCGGCTATTGTAGCTACTGTATAAACTCCTTCTACCCACATTTTGCTTTCTTCTCCTAGACTTCAGTTCTGCGCTTCTAGCATTATATCGCAGGATCTTCATTCTTTTTTTAGGCATAAACTCCTTATAATCATCAAAGTCCTGCGTTCTTCGTATCTCCCTAGATATAGTGCTCCTGTGTCTCCCTAATACCCTAGCTATATCAGCCATCCGCTTTCCTTGATTCCATAACAACTCGATCTTAGCTCTCTCTTCTAAAGTTAAATGTGTATAGACCATACCATACTCCTTAAAACTAATAAACATACATATTATGAATAAACTACTAATCTCCAAAATTTTATTATATCAAAGTTACTTACAGTTTTAGTAATTTAAAATATTAATATAATAAGGTATATTTACAATATGTTGCAATTAATTTTGCTATCCAGGATTTTAAAAAAATACACTTTACTGAAAATGTCCTATTCTCGATCCTTATACAAAAAAGCCCTACGAAACAGTAAGCTGCTTCATAGAACTTTTTTCTTTTATTTGATCAATCTTCCATCTTTATCGAAATTATATTCTGTTCCATTGATCTCTTTTTTCTGATTTTTGATCATTCTACCATATTGATCGAAGTAGTATGTTGCCCCATCTCGTGCAGTCATAAATCCATTTCTAAATGAAACCCCATTATCCATAAAGAAATATACTCCGCTGTATTCTGGATCATCCAAAATCACAAAACCATTATTAGACTCACCATTCTCACGGACCATGTGACCATCATTATCGAAATAGTACCAGTTACCATCTTTTTCTAAAAATTGGTTCCGATATAACTTACCCTCTTTAAAGTAACTAATACTTCCATCTTCATTTTTGACAAATACACTGTCTAGTGAAGAATTTTTAAGTTGTGTTGGAAATCCATTACGGTCAACATTGAAATATACTCCACTATTTTCATCCTTCAACACATAGCCGGCACCTCTACTCAAGATATTAGTACCATTCATGTATTTAGCTGACCATTCTTTGATTTGAACGTCGCCATTGATCGGAACACCAGTTGAGATCTGAGCTTTTTGGAATAGTTGTGGATACTTTTGCTTCAACTCTTCTAAGAATGCTCCACCAAACTTACTTTGGTATTCTCCACCTCCACGAGTATTAGCAACATACAATGTATCATTGATTTGAGACCCATCAATGTAATTTCCATGATCATCTACTCGAGTAGCCGCAACGACTTCTTTGCCTGGCAAAGCATAGACTTGATCTGGGACCCAGTCAGCAATTGCTTGTATCCCAACTTCATGTAAACTGCGCAATGCTTGGCGTAGATCACTATCTGTTCCATATTTGGTTGGTTCACCAAAACCTAGATCGTAACGATCTGTGAAGGCATAGCCATTACTAATAATCGAATCGATAAAAGTACCATCCGTACTTGAGCGATATTGCGGTGCAAATTCGAAGCTTGTGATCCCCCATTGCTTGAAGAGATCGACATTCTTAGCGATCACCACATTGGCTGCTTGCTCTGGACTTGCTGGTGGAGCTTGGAAGTTAGAAAAGCCTTCATAGATAACGTTCGAATCTGTTGCAGCATTTGATCTAAACATCTCATCACTGCCATGCTTTTCGGTTGATGCTGTTGTTCGCGCATCTTGATCACTTTCAGCACCTACTGGGACCCAAACCGCAAGATAACCTGTTACAAATGGATTAGTTACTCCTCTAACACTTGTGTTAGCCAACACATTTCCATTAACTACAACATCTTTATTGCTAAAAATCAAATCACCGTTATTATCTGTATACATAATTGGTGCATCAGTATCTGATGTATAGTTTTCAATACCATCATTTGTTGAAAGTACAACTGGACGATATGCTTGGTTGCGATGTGCTGCTCCCATGTGCAATACTACTTGTTCATTATCGGAAAGTTTTAAATCAGTATTGTTAGAAATAATGACCCCGATACCTTCTGTTCTAGTTTCATCAGTACCTGCATCACTTACTTTCATTGCACCCTTACCAAAACGAACACTCGTCAAAATATCATGTTGATCAACAGCCATAGTTTGACCACCGGCTACATATTTGACCCTAGAACGTAGTAAATTATCAATAACATCGTAGTAGATCGACTTTTGGGACATATATTGTCCACCATCAGTAAAGACATCACCATAGTAAACACGTGGAATGCTATCTTTATTTGTCAGTAACAACGCATATGAGCTTGGAATATTGTAGCGATTGTATTTTTTCACAGTTTTTGCTTGATCGGCATTATATAATTCCAGACCTTTTGCTAATTGATCCCAATTAGAATGATTTGCTTCTGCACCAGTAGCATCAGTCGTTGCTTGTTGCACCATATCTTGAACAGCATAATCATGCGCTCTAACAAAAGCAAAACTAGGGATCGCGACATTCTCACTATCATCATGACTACGATCGACCATATACCATTCAAGGAAACGACCCATACGATCATTTCCGCCTTGTTGCTTACTTAGAGAAGCTGTTATCTGAGTTACAGTATGGTTATCAATAGAGATTTGTGGCGTTCCGATCTTTTTGGTGTACTCAGCATCGTTGATATTCCAATCTTCTAAAATTGAAAGATGCTTATTGGCATTGGCATCATTTTCGGAAGTCCCATATGCTGCACGCATATAATCCCCCGCAATGGATAATAGATCAGCATCAACATTATCCACCGCATCGATCCTAATTCCGTCAAAGTTTGCTTGCGAATCATTAGCAGTAATATTACCAAAGTTCAATAAGTAGTGTAACCAATTCAATTGTTCTGCTTGAACGACTGGATTAGAGTTATCTATATCATTTGCTAATAAGAACTCTGCCCCTTGATCCCCTTTTCCATCAACATTTATTGGCTGACGACCCATCAATCTCCAATCAGATGCAGTATCTGGTACGAGATCATTATTAACATATTTCAAGAATCCGCCTTGGAATTGGAAGCCAAAGTAGGCAGGATCTTCGCTCTCACGATTCCACATAGGTTGTGTAGCAATAAAGCTGCTCAACGTTTCTCTGAGCCAATCTGTTTTCCCATTCTCAGATGAGATCTTCTTTTCAATATTCTTTTGAACTTCTTCAGCAGCTCTTTGTAACTCCTTGCTATCGTCACTAGTTGAGAAGTTATTTTGTTGTAATAGCCCTTTATCTGCCATAAAATTGAGATAATTTACTTTTACTTCTTTATTAGGCCACCATACCATTAATAGCGGACGTTTATCATTCGTAGTTGAAAGGCGCCAATGTTCACCATTATCTAAAATTTCTTTTGGTCGGTACCATGAATCAGCAGTTAGATAACCATCAATGTTTTCAATATTTTCCCCATCATGTGAATAAAGCACATTGCCATTACGATAATCATCACTCACCGCGAGATCAGTCAGCATATAAGAGTTAAGTTGTTTCTCGCTCCCAATACCTGTTTGACTATCAAAATAATACCACTTGCCATTATCATTAAATAAAAAGTTCTTTTTATAGCTAGCAGTTTTAGGATCTACATATACAATGTTTGAATCGATCTTTTGTAAACCTGTCTTCAACTGTGCAGTATCCTTATCGAAAAATAACTTTTCACCATTTACTTCTTGTTCACCTGTCAAAACATCACCAGTGTTTCCAAATAAGAACCAGTGATCAGATATATTATTTAAACCTTTAGCTTTTAAAGCCCCATTAAATGTATCAAAGTAATATTTCTTATTGCCTACTGTTTGTTCACCATACTGCATCCAACCATCGTGATCATACGATACTAATTTATTTTCTTTAGGTAAATATTGCAGACCACGTTGCATTTCACCTTGATCATTGAAGAGATACCAGTGACCATTGATCTTCTTTTCACCAGTTGCCATTGCTCCATCATATGTGTCAAAGTAATGTGTCGCATTATTTACCCATTGCCAACCGTATTGCATCCAGCCATCTTCATTGTAATATGCATGCTTCTCAGATCCGTATGGGCGTAGATCTTGGATACCGCGTTGCATATTTCCATCTTTATCGAAAAGATACCAATGACCGTTGATCTTCTTTTCACCAGTTGCCATTGCTCCATCATATGTGTCAAAGTAATGTGTCGCATTATTTACCCATTGCCAACCGTATTGCATCCAGCCATCTTCATTGTAATATGCATGCTTCTCAGATCCGTATGGGCGTAGATCTTGGATGCCACGTTGCATATTTCCATCTTTATCGAAAAGATACCAATGATCATTGATCTTCTTTTCACCGACAGCCATCGCTCCATCATATGTATCAAAGTAATGCGCTTCATTGTTTACTCGTTGCCAACCATATTGCATCCAGCCGTCTTCATTGTAATATGCATGCTTTTCAGATCCGTATGGGCGTAGATCTTGGATGCCACGTTGCATATTTCCATCTTTATCGAAAAGATACCAATGATCATTGATCTTCTTTTCACCGACAGCCATTGCTCCATCATATGTATCAAAGTAATGCGCTTCATTGTTTACTCGTTGCCAACCGTATTGCATCCAACCGTCTTCATTGTAATATGTATGCTTTTCAGATCCATATGGGCGTAGATCTTGGATGCCGCGTTGCATATTTCCATCTTTATCGAAAAGATACCAATGATCATTGATCTTCTTTTCACCAACAGCCATTGCTCCATCATATGTGTCAAAGTAATGTGCTTCATTGTTTACTCGTTGCCAACCGTATTGCATTTGCCCAGCTTCATTGTAATATGCATGCTTTTCAGATCCATATGGGCGTAGATCTTGAAGCCCCTGTTGCATTTCACCTCGATCATTGAATAAGTACCAATGATCATCTATTTTTTGTTCTCCAGTAACTTTATCGGTTACATTATCAATAACAGCTCGTTCCGCCGAGGTATCGTTTTGTGCTACCGTTTCATTTGTTATATTTTCATCATTATTGACATCTTTTGTTTCATCTGTTTTTTCAACTTCTTTATTATCGTTATCATCATTATTTTTTAACGTTTCATCTTCATTAGAAATTGAATTATTATCAAAATTTAAGCTTTTTTCTGATTGAACCACGTTAGCATTTTCATTGTTTACACTAACTTCATCAGCCATAGATAGCGATGTTCCCATTGCGATCCCAGTAACTACCCCTACAGTGATCAGCGGAGCTACTACCCAGTTTTTTCCTGCTTTATACATTTTGTAGTGCTTCTTCACTTCAAAATTATCCATTATTTCTCTCCGTTCTATCGATTTATTGCTACTAATAAAAATACACAACACATAAAATTATACTGATAATAACCATAAAAACAAGAAATATTTTACATGCAAAATATATAAAAAAATAACCTAAAAGTTGCATCCAACTTTTAGGTTATTTTTCTTAACTTTAAATTAAAGTTGTTTTTCCAGTTGTAATGATCTCATCCAACTTCTTCAAAACGTTTTCGCCTACGACCTTACCATTTTTGTCAGTAGTATATTCGACGTTATTGACTGTTACTTTACCATTCTTCAACTTACGCCCATTAACATCATAGTAATAAATATCACCATTAGCTAATTGAACAAAGCCATCACGTAAAGAAATACCATTATTCAAGAAATAGTAATCTGCTACTTGAGCATCACTATCGATCGTCAAAGCAGTATTGGTTACCATATTTCCATCGTTGTCGAAGTAATACCAGTTATTTTTACCATCTTTAACAAAGGCATTCTTCATAATTTCGCCTTCACTGTTATAATAGTTAACTTTTCCAGCATCATTTTTCCAGAAACCATTCTTAGTGATCTTACCACGTAATTGACTAGGCAAGAATACTTCACTTGTTTCAGCTACCCTAAAGTAAGTAGCACCATCACGTAATACAAATTCTGCACCGCGATGCAAGATATTAGTCCCATTTAGATACTTAGCTGACCATTCAGTGATCTTTTCACTAGGATCGATAGTTACCCCGGTTGAAGGTTGCTTTGTCTTAAATAGTTCTGGATACTTTTGTTTTAATTCTTCAAGATAGCGACCGCCATATTCTTTTTGGTATTGTCCACCACCAATAGTATTAACAACATATAAAGTATTATCGATTTGAGTACCGTCAACTTTATTCCCAAATTCATCAGATCGTACGACCGATACAACTTCCTTACCAGGTAAGCTATAGATCTGATCTGGGACCCAGTCAGCGATCACTTGGATCCCACCAGCGTGTAGAGCTTTTAATACATTGACTAGATCTTGATAAGAACCGTACTTATTATTCTTACTCATTGCAAGATCATAACGATCAGTGAAGGCATAACCATTATCAATGATCGAATCCAAGAATGAGCCGTCATGACTAGATACATATTGCGGTGCTAACTGGAAGCTAGTAACTCCCCAACTATTGAACAGGTCAACATTTTGAGCAATAATAGCATTCGCATTCTCACTTGCATTTTCTGGGAAGGCTTGGAAGTTTGAGAAACCTTCATAAATCAGATTTGAGTCAAGCGCTGCATTAGAATGGAATACTGAACCATCCGTTGTCGTCTTAGTTGATGCTGCTGTCCGTGCATCTTGAGTTGCACTGGCACCGACAGGGACCCACATAGCCAAATAGCCAGACACATACGGATTCATGACACCTTTAATTGCAGTATTAGCCTGAACTTTACCATTTGTAACAACATCTTTATTTGTAAAGATCAAATCACCATCATTATTAGTATAAACAACTGGCGCATTTGCATCAGATGTATAGTTGATCAAACCATTTGCAGAAGATAACATTACCGCACGATATGCTTGATTTTTGTGTGCAGCTCCCATGTGTAGAACAACTTTTTCACCATCATTTAGTTTAAGGCTGTTATTGTTACTAATGATCAACCCCATACCTTGAGTCCGAGTTTCACTTGTTCCCTTATCAGTTACATTTAAGGCACCTTTACCAAAACGAACACTAGTTAAAATATCATGGCCGTCTACATCTAATGTTTGACCACCAGCAACATACTTAGTACGCGTCTTCAATAGGTTATCGATCGCATCAAAGTAGATCGATTTTTCTGCCATATATTTACCAGCATCAGAATAAAGATCACCATAGTACACACGTGGAATAGTATCTTTATTTGTCAAAAGAATAGCGTAAGAACTTGGAATATTGTAGCGATTATACTTCTTATTGGTCAACTTTTGATCAGCCATATAATCTTTTAGACCTTGTTGTAACTCTTCATTTGTATATACGCCCCATGGTTTCCCAGTTGTATCTTGGATCAACTGCAAGATATCTTCTTGGACCGATGCATCATGTGCACGAACAAATGAATAGTTAGGGATAGCCGTGTTCTCAGTATTATCTTTTGAACGATCCACTAAATACCATTCTTTGAAACGTTGCATTCTATCAACTTTATCTGGTGCTTGACCTAGAGAAAACTTAAGTTGTTGCACGATGTAATCATCCATTGTTAACTGTGGATTACCAATAGAATTTACATACTCAGGATCCTTATCATTCCAGTCTTCTAAAATGGAGATATGTTTATTAGCTGTTGCATCATTTTGCCCCACTTTATAGGCAGCCTTGAAGTAATCACCAGCGATACTCAATAAACTTGCATCAACATTATCTACCGCATCAATACGGATCCCATCAAAGTTAGCGCTAGGGTCATTGGCCGTGATCGTACCAAAATTCATCAAGAAGTGTAACCAGTTCAATTGTTCTGCTTGAACGACTGGATTAGAGTTATCGATATCATTAGCTAACAAGAACTCTGCCCCAACATTATTTTGTGTCAACATTGTTGGTTGATATCCTAACTTACGCCATTCAGAGTTAGCATATGGTGTTAGTTCACTATTAACATATTTCAAGAATCCACCCTGGAATTTTTGCAAACCTTCAGTACTTACCCCTTCACTTTGCTCATTCCAGATATCTTGTGTCTTGATAAAATCAGTGATCAGATCTCTTAGCCATGTTGTATCGTTTTCTTTAGTAATTTTACGTTCGATATTTCTTTGAGCTTCTTGAGCCGCAAAATCCATATAGTTAGGATCACTTTCAGCATTATATGTGCCTGAGTTATTGATAAAGCCCTTATCTTTCATATAGTTTAGATAATTAGCCTTGATCTGCTCATTTGGCCACCACGTCATCAAGAGAGGGCGTAGATCAGTTTCTGTCGTAGCTGTCCAAGTACTACCATCTTTCAAGATAGATTTTGGACGATACCAGCTATCAGCTGTTAAAAAGCCATTGATATTTTCAAAGCTATTACCATCAAATGAATACGCTGCATTATTAGTGATAAACTCTACATTACCGCTAACGACACCTTTTTTATATTGGTCTTCTAGGGTATTTGTCCCCTTACCAGTCTTGGCATCGAAGTACATCCATTTATTATCAGCACCAAGAACTACCAAATTCTTTTTGATATTCCCTGATCTCTTATCAACAAAGTAGTTATTGCCCTTGATATTTTGGACCCCTGTCAATAAAGCACCTGTTTTTTCGTCAAATAACAAGTCAACACCATTAACGTTTTGGAGGCCTCGTTGCATACTACCATTAGCACGACTAAATAGGTACCAGTTACCATCAATATTTTGATAGCCATAAACCATAGCTGCTGTTTTAGGATCATAGTAGACAACTTTATCTTGACCATATGCTTTAAGGTCTTGGAAACCAGTTTGGATAGTTCCAGAATTATTAAATAGATACCAGTTATTTCCAACCTTCACTTGTCCCTTAGCTTCTAAAGCACCATTGAAAGTGTTGAAATTATGATCTACTCCATTGATATTTTGTTTACCGTAAAGCATCCAACCATCTTGATTATAGTAAACTAATTTATTCTCTTCTGGAATATATTGAATGCCACGTTGCATTGCACCATCTTTATCAAATAGATACCAATGATCATTGATCTTCTTTTGCCCCGTAGTCATTGCACCATTGAACGTATCAAAGTAACGAGTTGCATTATTTACCCATTGCCAGCCATAGAGCATCCAACCATCTTGGTTATAATAAACCGTCTTATTATCCCCGTAGTTTTTGAGATTTTGGAAGCCACGTTGCATTGCACCGTTATTGTCAAATAAATACCAATGTCCAGTAATAAGTTTTTGTCCGGTAGCCATTGCGCCATTGAAGGTATCAAAGTAACGAGTTGCATTGTCTACCCATTGCCAGCCATATTGCATTTGACCATTTGGAGCATAATAGACTGTCTTATTTTGTTCCGGGATCTTAACGAAGCCGGTCTTCATTGCACCATTAAAGGTGTCAAAATTATACCATTTATTATCGATCTTTTGTTGACCATAAAGCATCCAGCCATCTTGGTTATAGTAAACTGTCTTATCGTCACCGTAAGCTTTTAAGTTTTGGAAACCACGTTGCATTGCACCAGTAGTTTTATCAAATAGATACCAATGTCCATTGATATTTTGTTGGCCATGGACCATTTGTGCAGTTTTGGTACTGTAATAGACTGTCTTTCCTTGGTCATTGATCCATTGCCATCCATCTACTACTTGTCCAGCATTATTGAATAAGTACCAATTATCAGCGATCTTCGTTTGGCCTTTACCCTTAATAGCACCGTTAAAAGTATCAGCTTGGTATTTTTGCCCATCGATCTCAACTGTACCATACTGCATTTGACCTTGCTCATTGTAGTAGGCTAGTTTCTTTTGATCACGAATATATTGCAGACCAGTTTGCATTGCACCATTGAAGGTATCAAATAAATACCAATTTCCATTGATATTTTGTTGGCCGTAGACCATTTGCTTGCTATCTGGATTATAATAAACCGTCTTATTTTGGTCTTTTATCTCTTGGAAACCAGTTAAATAATTTCCTTGTTCATCTTTTAGGTACCAATTTCCATTTACATTTTCTTGTGTATATTTATTTTCCTTTTCAGCGGTGTTAACTTGTGCTGTGCTGTCTACAGCATTTTTATCCGCAACTGTTGTTGTATTCTGTTCGGAAGATTCCACATTTTTAACAGTTGTATCCTTATTTGTCTCAGCTGTTGTTACTTCTTTTTCAACATTAGTTGTTTTTTCTTCACTAGAAGCCATATCTGCATCTTGTGTAGTAAGTTGCGCTTCAGTTGCTTTCGCTTCATTAGAAACATCTGTTGTAGTATCAGTTGATTCGTCAGTATTTAACGTTTGTTCTGTTTGGGTCTCATTGCTACTACTCGTCTCATCTGCTAAAGCACTAGTCGTACTAGCAAATCCAAAAATTCCCACTGCAATTGCTGCAAATACCCAATGTTTACCAGCTTTATACATCTTGTAGTGTAATTTTTTCTCAAACATTTTTATTCATATACTCCTATTCTTCTTTTAATAACGCGCCATTAAAGGTATCAAAGTAATAACGTTTACCATTGATCGTTTGCCAACCATAGAGCATCCAACCATCATAGTTATAGTAAACTGTTTTTTCTTTCCCATTTTCCATTACTTTTTGGAAACCACGTTGCATTTGACCTTTGTCGTTGAACAAATACCAATGTCCATTGATGTAACGTTCGCCAGTCATCATTGCGCCATTGAATGTATCAAAATAGTATGGAACATCATTGATACCCTGCCAACCGTAGAGCATCCAGCCATCATAGTTGTAGTAAACAGTCTTCTCTTTGCCATTTTCCATTACTTTTTGGAAGCCACGTTGCATTTGACCTTTATCATTGAACAAATACCAATGTCCATTGAGATAACGTTCGCCAGTCATCATTGCACCAGTTGATTTATCAAAATAATATGGAACATTATCGATCCCTTGCCAACCATAAAGGCGCCAACCATCATAGTTATAGTAAACGGTCTTTTCTTTGCCATTTTCCATTACCTTTTGGAAACCACGTTGCATTTGACCTTTATCATTGAACAAATACCAGTGACCGTTAATGTAGCGCTCACCAGTCATCATTGCACCATTGAACGTATCAAAATAATATGGAACATTATCGATCCCTTGCCAGCCATACAACATCCAGCCATCTTGGTTGTAGTAGACTGTCTTATCATCGCCGTAAGCTTTGAGATTTTGGAAGCCACGTTGCATTGCGCCACTATTGTCAAATAAGTACCAGTGACCATTGATCTTTTGCTGACCAGTGACCATTGCACCATTGAATGTATCAAAATAACGTGTGGCATTATTTACCCATTGCCAGCCATACTGCATTCGACCATTATTTGCATAATAAACTGTTTTATTTTGCTCTGGGATCTGTACAAGTCCCGTCTTCATCGCACCATCAACAACATCAAAATTATACCAGTACCCATCGATCTTTTGTTGACCATATTGCATCTGACCGTTATTGGCGTAATAAACTGTCTTATCTTGACCATATTGCATCTGACCGTTATTGGCGTAATAAACTGTCTTATCTTGACCATATGGACTTAAGCTTTGGAAGCCATATTGCATAGCACCTGTAACTTGATCAAATAAATACCATTTACCATCGATCTTTTGTTGGCCATATTGCATTTGACCTGCATCATTATAGTAAACTACCTTATTTTGATCAGTTATTGGTTGGATACCAGTTAAATATTGACCCGTTTTTTGATCAACTAAATACCAATGTCCGTCTTTAAAAACTTGTTGGGTGACAGGTTTTTCAGCTGTATCTGATTTTGAGAACAAACCATTGAAGTCGATCGAAAGGTCTAAAGCCCCCATATTCTCTCGTCCTGGTAAGTAAGCAGTTGATGAAAATTGCCAAGCACCATATCCTAAGTTCCGCCATTCCTGTTCATAATAACCATTATTAGTTGGTACAAATGGATATTGTGACCACCAAGTCTTTGCTCGACCAACAGTTGCGATCGCAGCTTCATAATATGGATAGCCTCCACCGGTATAAACACCACGGTTATTGAATCCAGCTGCTGTTAAAGCATTCCAAAAGCTATTCAAATTACCACGCACGTCATTACTATAAGTACTATGGTCTTCCATATCAGCAAAGACCAATGTATCTTGACCTAAACCTAGATTTTCCATCGTATTTACTACATGTTGTCCTTCAGCATAACCTGTAGCAGCATCATTAAATCTCGCATAATGGTAGATAGACACTGTTAAGCCTGCATTCTTAGCATAATTTATTTGCTTAGTAGCTGCAGGATTTACATAGCTTTGGCCTTCAGTTAGTTTAACAACAACAGCTTTGATACCTAATTGCTTTAATTTATTGAAATCATCTTGATTTAGCCAAGATTGGTATGAGGCCACATCAATGGCATCCCCACGAGTATATTGTCTATCTCCTATGTATATAGCATCTGGTGTTTGCATTTTAGTTGCAACTTTATTAACTTGAAGTTGTTGTGCTTGTGCATTTTCAGCCACATTTTCATTGGCTTGTTTCTCATCAGTTGTCAATTGCAATTCTTGAGTAGCATTGGTATCATCGACTACATCTTCTGTCGACAACTCATCTTTATTCTGTGCCTGATCAGTAGCATTGGTATTATCTTCTTGAGCTGTATCATTCAAATCAACTTTTGCTTGATCACTTGTGCTGGAACTTTCATTTTGCACATCTTTTTGTTCAGAGACTTGTTGGTCTAGTTGAACAGTTGTCTGATCATTTTGTTCATTTGATACGTTACTACTATCCTTATCAGTGACTACTTGTTGTGTATTTTGTGCTTCAACGCTTACCTGATCAGCTTTAACGTTCTGTGTTGCATACATCCCACTCGAGATCGCCATCATTGTCACGCCAGAAGCTAGCCAAATTTTACGCTTATTCTTACGATAGCTGGCTAAAACCTTCTTCTTGCGCCTGTAATCCATTTCTGTCACCCTTTCAGAAAATCAAAATCCTTTAATAAAAATAAACACTTTTAACAATTCTTTATTATATCAGTAAGATATTGAATTTTACATATCAAAGTTTGCATTTTTCATAATTTCTACCTATACTAATACATTGGTGGTTCGCAACCATCCCACCGTAATAAAAAACTAGGAGAGACATTTTATGACAAAAACACATACTCGGACCGTCCAGCTGGCTAAGGCTGGGATGGTCGCAGCTTTATATGTTGCCTTTACTTTGATCAACCCATTGAGCTTTGGAGCTGTCCAACTGCGCTTTTCAGAATTGTTCAATAATTTGAGCATTTTTAATAAGCGTTATATCTGGGCGGTAACTTTAGGCTGTGCGATAGCCAACCTTCAATCGCCCCTAGGGATCATCGATGTGATCTTTGGTACTTTAGGGACTTTGGTGATGACTTCGCTTAGCTACTGGGCGACACGCAACATCAGATCGGTACCACTTAAGTTGACCATTTGTGTCATTATATGCACACTGATGTCTTGGAGCGTAGCCTTAGAGTTACACTATGTAAGTGACTTACCATTTTGGGCAACTTATCTTTCTGTCGGGATCGGCGAATTTATTTCGATGACTCTCGGTGCAGTTTTAGTCTATTTCTTAAGTAAAGCAATTGATCTAACAGAATAACGAGGTATTTTAAGATGACATTTGAAGAAGTTTTACCGGCTTTAAAAGCGGGCCGAAAAGCCGTCCGAACTGTAGGTTGGGGCGGAAGTGAAGAATATATCTTTGTCGTTAAAGATGACACTTTAAACGGTGAAAAGATCAACCCTTATCTCATGATCAAAACTAAAGAGGAACCCTCACTTTCACAATTCATGCCAACTTCATGCGATGTTTTAGCAACTGACTGGGAATTGGTGGACTAATGACAAATTATTCTCAATTAGATGGGCAAGTCGTCGTCGGAACTGGCGTAGCTTCGGGGATCGGCTTAGCTCAAGTCCGTGCCTTTCTAGCACAAGGTGTGACCTTTTTTGGGACCGATCTAGTTGAAAACGCCGAGCTCATTGCCCTCAAGCAAGCTTATCCGGCTAACTTTTACTTTTATCCCTGTGATGTGCGTAGAAGTTCTGATATCAAACAGCTAGTGGCATTTATCCTAGAACATACCACGCAAGTAGATATCTTACTCAATACAGCTGGGATCTTAGATGCTTATACACCTAGTTTAGAAACGACCGAAGAGCTCTGGGATGACATCTTTGATACAAATCTAAAGAGTATCTTTTTATTGACCAACGCACTCTTACCGACCATGTTAGCTCAAAAACATGGCGTGATCGTCAATATGGCTTCGATCGCTGGGTTGATCGCTGGTGGCGGCGGGGCAGCTTACACTGCCAGCAAACATGCGATCATCGGCTATACCAAACAATTATCTTTTGATTACGCCGCCAAGGGTATTCGGGTCAACTGTCTTGCTCCTGGTGCGATCAAGACCCCAATGAATCAAGCCGATTTTGCAGGCGATGCCACGATGGCCAAAGAAGTCGCCCAAAACACGCCCGCTAAACGTTGGGCTGATCCCAGTGAAGTGGCTGAACTGAGCCTCTTTTTAGCCAGTCCGGCCGCCGATTATATCCACGGTTCAGTCATGCAGATCGATGGTGGCTGGAGCGTTGGTAAATAACTTTTGAGTCCCTCGTATCAGGGACTTTTTTCTTATAAAAAACTAGCTCACAATGCAAACAAGGGCTCGCCACGATCAAGCTATCGTGGTGGACCCTCATTATTCTTAAGCATAGATCCAACTGACTAAAAGGCTCTTTTCACCCACATGCGCTCTGATCGAGGGTTTGAGCCGTGTGATCTCAAGTCTTGTTTCTGGAAGATCAACTTGAAATTTTTGTAGCCATTTATTGGCCGTTTCAGCTGAAGCTTCATCACACATCAACATGAGATCAGTCACTACTTGTCCACTACTATTGATCTGTTCGAGCACCTTATGGTATGCCTTTTTCATCCGAACACTCGTATCCAAGACTGCTAATTTACCATCATCTGTAAATTCCAGTAGCGTCTTTAAGTGTAATAAAGCATTGCCAACGACTGGAGTTCCATTTGAGACATAACCAGTTTTACGCAAATTGCGAATATCATCGATCACGATGGTCTGCGTCTTATCACGCATCACACTTAACTCGGCTAAAATCTGGGTGACATTTTCACCGGCTTTGACTAGTTTGGCCGCGTGACGCACTAATTTTGCCTGCGCCAAGCCTGTTGTATGTGAATCAAACAGGTGCACATTCAAAGCGCGCACTTCCGCTTTAGCGTATGCTCGTAAATTTTCATCTAAAGCATTGATCCCGTTAGCTAAATAGATGCAGATCACATCCGTATAGCCGGCATCAGCTAAGATTTGCATCTGTTGAGCGAGCGTTTCCCGCGAGACTGAAGCAATATTTAGTGTTTCTTTGGAGTCATTCACGAGGTCAAAAAGCTCGCCATCACGGAGATCTTGACCTTCATAGTATACTTTTTGTCCCAAAAGTAACGGTAAAGCTAATATTTTTACATCTAAATTCGCGGCAGCATCAGCATCGATCACAGCTGAGCTATCCGTTAAAATCGCTATTTTCATTTTATTAAGACACCTATTGTAAAAAGTAATTACTATTATTCTATCACAAAAGAGGCTACAAGTTTTTGTAGCCTCTTTGATCTAACTATATTGTTCAAGTTTACTGGTCAAATATTGACGCATATCCGCCAAATGTTTGTAACCAGTCAATTTTTCTTTGGCAACTCCATCGACGAATAATAGCATCGTTGGAATACTCATCACATTATTAGCCACCGCTAGATCTTGGTCTTGTTGGACGTCGACTTTGACAAATTTGATCTGCTCACCAAATTCTTGCTCCAAAGTCTTTAATGCCGGCTCAAGTAACTTACAAGGCCCACACCAGTCAGCATAAAAATCAACTAAGACCAAACCGTTGGCTGTTTTTTGTGCAAATGTCTCTGCGTTCAAATCATCACCCCAAATATCTAATTATAACTCGATCCCACGCAAGACGACTTGGATATCATGGCCTAATTTAGGGTCATACACCGAAGTCACCATTCCTTGTTCAAACCCCTGTGCATTCAAAAAGGCTTGCGCATTTACATCTGACAAGGCTGATGAAGTCATTAATTCTTTGTAGCCTTCACGCTTCAACGCGGATCTGAGTGCCGTCAAAACTTTAGTGGCATAGTGCTGACGCAACTTTGTCTTTTCGGTCATCACTAGCCCTAACCAAGCGCAGTTAGCTTGCGGATGATCTAAGACCAGATCTACCAGTACCACTAACTCGTCTTGAGCATAAAAACCTAGATAAAACTTTTGCTCTGGTAAAGCTTTTGGCGGCAATGTTTCTAATTCAGCTAAAATATCTGCTTTAGTTACTGGACTTGTTTGATAATGCTGATGATATTCTGAATGTTTAGCCTGTAAAGCTAAGATCTCATCTACATCAGCTGAGGTCAATCGTTTGACTGTGTACGGCAATAAAAAATTTAACCGCTGCAATAACATGAAACTTCCTCTTAATTTCTAACTTTATGAACGACCAAAGTCACTACGACCGAGGCCAAGACTACGATCCCAAAGGCCGCAGCCGGGATCTCGATATCGATCATCGGGATCGTTAAGAATAACTTGATCGCGATCAGACCGATCAAAAAGTATGCCATCACTTCAAGCTCTGGCACGATATCGATCAGACGCATGATAACTTCCGCGATCCCCCGCATACATAAGATCCCGATCAAGCCACCGATCAAGACGATGACTGGATTAGGTGAGATCGCCAACGAAGCTAAGATCGAGTCGATCGAAAAGACGATATCCATCAATTCGATCGAGATCACGACGGACCAAAACAACGGCAAGATCGGTTTGCGTTTTTTACCTTTTTTCCGCTTAGCACGCTCAGGATACTTCATCCGATAAAAGTGGTTGAGTGACAGATACATCAGGTAACCTGCACCCAATACTTTGATCTCCCAGAAGTGGATCAGATAAGAGCCGACCCCGATCAAGGCAAAGCGGAAGATATAGGCGCCCCAAAGACCATAGAAAAGTGATTTTTCTTGTTGCTTTTTATCGGGCAACTTTTGGGTCTGGGCAGCTAACACGATCGCATTATCGACGGACAATAGACATTCGATCAAAACTAAGGAGAAAATGATCATCCAGTCTTCACCGGATTCGATCACCGTCTTCCAGTTGTTTACATCAAAAAAAGGACCATATAATTTAGTTAAGATATCCACTTTTTCTCTTCGCTTTCTCTATTAATTTATTCTCCGTCTTTTATCCTAGCACACTGCGAAAAATTTTGTAAAATCAATTAACTTCTATGCTAACTTTTTTTGCCATTTCAACCCAATACCAGAGATCCCACTCAAGATCGAAAATACTGGACACAATAAACTAAAGAAGGTAAATGGTAAGAAAGCTAAAACTGAGACGCCTAATGTCGAAGCTGCAAATGAACCAGCTACGCCCCATGGGACCAAGTAGTTGATGACGCTCCCACCGTCTTCTAAGACCCGACTCAAGCTCAACGGATCGAGTTTCAAACGTTCAAACGCACCCTTAAACGCACGGCCTGGTAAGATCACAGAGAGGTATTGTTCTCCAACAAATAAGTTGATTGCGATCCCAGAACAGATCGTCACGGTAACTAATTTGCCCGGTGTATTTAATTTCTTAGCTAATGGATCCATCGCAGCGGCGACGATCCCAAATTTCATCAAAAGTCCACCTAAAGCCAATGTCATGATGATCAAGGAAACTGTCCCCATCATGTTGGAGATCCCACCACGAGTCAATAGGGCGTTTACGTCGGCATTTTTGGTTTGGGCCACAAAACCGGTCTCTACCAAGCTAGCTAATTGTTTGATCGTAAAATGCGGATCATTGATAAAGATCATCACCGTTGAAACAAAAATGTTGATAAACAAGGTCGGGATCGCAGGGATCTTGCACCAAGCACAGACAAACATCAAGATGATCGGTAAACTAGCCCACCAATTGATCGTAAAATGTTGATTTAAAATATTGATCGTTTCATTGACCCGGGTCATATCTGGTGCTTTGCTGGCATGTCCGAGTGCTAAAAAGCCAACTAAAGAGATCAAAAATGCGGGGATCGTTGTCCACATCATATTTTTAATGTGGGCAAAAAGTTCAGACCCAGCCACGGCTGAAGCTAAGTTGGTCGAATCAGACAACGGAGACATCTTATCGCCAAAGATCGCACCTGATAAGATCGCACCCGCTACTAAAGCTGGATTCAAGCCCATCGTCATCCCCATGCCTAAGATCGCGATCCCGACCGTTGAGATCGTGGTAAAACCACTCCCGATCGATAACCCGACCAACGAACAAACGATAAAGGCCGATGGTACAAAAAATTTAACACTCAAGCTATTAAAGCCAAAGACCATCAAGGCTGGAATGATGCCCGCCTTGATCCAAACTGCGATCAAAGTCCCGATCAACAAGAAGATAAAGATCGGAATGATCGCCGTCGTGATACCTTCCGTGATCCCATCATGTACTTCATCCCAAGTTGCTTTTTTGACCTTAGCCCATGCGATAAGCAAAGCGACCACAAATAAAACGGGCAATTGAGGCGAGAGACCAAATCCGATGACCCCTGTCCCTAAAATAGCTAACATCAAAACTAAAATAATAATTGCTTCTCCAAAATTTATCTTTTTCATCCTAATTATTCCCCCGAATCTGAAATTATCTTCGTTACCTTAAGTTCCTCTCGTTATGTAAATAGCGCAAAAGTCCACCGCATTTGTGCATAAATTTCCCTCCTAAATTCTTGACTGACCACAAAAAAAGTCGCCCCTTTAACTAAAAAAAGGGACGACTTAAATAAACCGTGGTACCACCCAGCTTAAGCAAGTAATAAAACTCACTTCACTTTCACCGGTGCGATAACGGTCCGGTCTGCCGTTCAGAATCACGTCGTCTATATTTGGTACCTACCACCCTGACTGGCTCGCATCAACCGCCAGCTTTCTGACTCCCAGATGATAGGACTACTTCTACGACTTCTGTTGCTATTCATAATACAAACATATTAGAGCAATGTCAACTAATTTTTATAATAATTTAATTAAGTTATTGCCATAAGCGCTTCTGACCTCGTCTAAGACCACAAAAGCGGTCGGATCGATCCGGGCGATCTTATCCATAACTTTGACTTGCAACTTAGCTTCACAAACACAATAGATGATCTTTTTAGGCTGCCCACTGACATAGCCATGCCCATCCAGTAATGTGATCCCTGTTTAGTTGAGATTTGATAACGCCTGGGCGATCGTTTCACTCTTATCTGAAATGATCGTAAAAGCCCGTTTCGCAATAAATGCTTCTAACATTTTATTTAAAACTACTGCTGAAATGTATAATTCGATGATCGTCAGGAGCATATTTTCAAAACCGATCAAGACAAATGACGGGACCGCCACCAGCAGATCAAAACCGAGCATCGCCGAACCGGTCTTGATCCCAAAGTATTTGTTCATGATCTTAGCCAAGATCGTACTGCCCGCCGTGGTGCCTTCACCTTTCATGATGATACCCATTGCGATCCCCATCAAAACACCACCAATGATCGCTGCCACCAGTGGATCATGGAGCTTGAACTGGATCTGACTGGTGAGTTTGAGCCAAAACGAGATACTAGCGATCGCCACGATCGTGTATAACACTGTCTGTTTACTCAGCATCTTCCAACCCACAAATAATAAGATCCCATTTAAGATCAAGTTCGTCAGTGCTGGCGGAAATCCGATCCAGTAATAAAAGATCGTCATCAGCCCCGTCACGCCACCTTCACCTAATTTGCTTGGGATCAAAAAGGAATTGATCGCTAACGCATAGACGAGCGCGCCAATAAAATTTAAAGCAATATTTTTTACAATAGTTCTATTTATGTTCACTGTGATCCCACCCTAAATCTAAGCTGATCTCTTCAGTCGTTTGCTTTGTAGCAATTGGCTGATTCAAATAACCTTTGATCAAGGCATAGATCTCACCACGTGTCTTCGCTGTCAGCTTCTGTTGTTGAAATGATAATTGCGCATTGGAAGCAAATAATTCATTGAGATCATAATTGTCGTACGAACGCCCACTTAAATAATCTAGTGACACCTGGAAATATTCTGCTAACTGCAAAACTTCCAGATAAGATGGTGTGGTCGTGCCTCGCTCCCATTTTCCGATCTGTGAGATCGTTTTGTTGCGTTTGCTATATGAGACCTCCATTTGGTTCAGTGCTTGTGCTAATTCACTTAACGATAGCCCCGCCCCTAGTCTTAAGGCCCGTAGTCTTTCTGGAAACATCTGATCACCCACTTTTGTTTAGTTACCTTAATTTTAACATTAATTTGAGCTTATCGGGGAAAGGGGAACAGATCTATCGTTATCTTTTTTAACAAAAATAACTTATTTTAAGTAATTAGGCTTTTACTATTGCTTATTTTGCCAGAACCACGTACAATTAAGTGGTCTTGACTTACTAAAAGTACATTAATTTTAAAGGTGGTGGATAAAATGTGGCACACAGTTTGGTCATCATTGCCGGAACTGATCAGCGCGGGGATCAAATATACGATCCCGCTCGCAGTCATCTCGTTTGCCCTAGGGCTCGTGTTGGCTTTGATCACGGCTTTGATCCGTATTTCACAGACTAAAGGTCCATTTTTGATTATCAAAGCAATTTTTAGATTCTATGTGTGGCTTTTCCGTAGCACTCCTTTGATCGTTCAATTATTTATCGTCTACTTCGGACTTCCATATTTGACGATCAAAGGCGTCTTTCCTGACGGGATCAAGCTCGAACCATTTACGGCAGGTATTATCGTCTTTACGTTAAATACTGGCGCTTATGCCTCCGAAACGATCCGAGCAGCCATCGAATCGATTCCTAAGGGGCAATGGGAGGCAGCCCAAGCGATCGGGATGACACGCTTCCAGACGCTCTTTAGGATCATCATTCCGCAAGCAGCGCGCGTCTCGTTACCGCCGCTGTCAAATAGTTTTATCGGCTTAGTCAAAGACACTTCACTAGCTTCGACGATCACGATCGTTGAAATGTTTGAAGTCAGTCAACAGATCGCAGCCGAAAACTACCAACCTTTAGTAATGTACTGTACGGTGGCCGCTCTATACGCGATTTTATGTACGATATTATCGTTTGTTCAAAGTTGGCTTGAAAAGGTGACGACCCGTTACCTCAAGCCCCAAGTATAGGGAGGCATAATTATGTTGAGACTTAAAAATGTAACTAAAACTTTTGGCACACAAACTGCGCTCAAAGATATCACAACTGCATTTAACGACCACGAAACAACGGTCTTAGTGGGTCCCTCTGGCTCGGGTAAATCGACACTCTTACGTTCGTTGAACTTACTTGAACGCCCTGAGAGTGGAACCTATGATTGTGATGGGATCGAGCTTGATTTTGCCAAAAAGATCACAAAAAAAGAAACCTTAGCAGTCCGCCAAAAAACAGAAATGGTCTTTCAAGACTACAACCTCTTTCCCCATTTGACGGTCTTAAAAAACGTCATGGAAGGACCAGTTCACGTCTTAAAAGAAGATAAACAAACTGCTAAAAAACGCGCCTTGGAACTATTGGATAAAGTCGGACTCAAACAAAAAGCCGATGCCTATCCTAACCAACTCTCAGGTGGTCAAGCTCAACGCGTTGCGATCGCCCGTTCACTGGCGATGCGCCCGCGTTACATTCTCTTAGACGAGCCAACTAGCGCGCTTGATCCTGAGTTGGAACTTGAAGTTTTAAAAGTGCTCTTAGAATTAGCGAACGAAAAACAATCACTGATCATCGTGACTCATAACTTGGAATTTGCGCGTCATGTTGCCGATAAGATCCTCTTTATCGAAGACGGACAGATCAATTTCTCAGGGTCAAAAGATGATTTCTTCAACTCAAATGATTTACGGATCAAAGAATTCATCAGTGCTATGACTTTAGATAACTTGAATTAACGAAAGGAATTTATCATGAAAAAAACATTTAAAAGCATCTTAGCTGTCGCAGGTGTCCTAGGCTTGACTTTTGCCTTGAATGCCGTAAAACCCCAAAATATTTCGGCTGCGGAAAAACTTCCAGCACAAACAACTAAAGAATTAAAGGAAAAGGGAACTTTGACCATTGGATTAGAAGGAACATTTGCCCCATATTCTTACCGTAAGGACGGTAAATTGACTGGCTTTGAAGTGGAGCTAGGTAAACAACTCGCCAAGGAAATGGGGCTCAAAGCTAAATTTGTTCCTACTAAGTGGGATGGTTTGATCGCTGGGCTTGATACAGGAAAATATGATGTTATTTTAAACAACGTAACGATCACTAAAGAGCGTAAAGAAAAATATCTCTTCTCCAAGCCTTATATCTACTCACACTTTGCTTTGATCACTAAAAAGGATTCTGATCTGACTAAGCTAAGCCAGATCAAGGGCCAAAAGATCGCAGCTGGGACTGGGACTGACAATGCGATCATCGCTAAAAAATATAAAGCGACAGTCGTTCCATCCTCTGACTTTACAACTTCACTTGACTTGGTCAAACAAGACCGCGCTAAAGGTGCGATCAACTCGATGTCTGCTTGGTATGCTTATAAAAAGGACCACTCAACTAAAGGTCTTAAAGCAACTGATGTTTCCAAAGAAGAAGATCCAGCTAAGATCGGGGCTTTGATGTCTAAGAAAGATAAATCATTACAAAAGAGCGTTGATAAGGCGCTCGATAAGCTCCGCAAAGATGGTAAATTAAAAGAAATTTCTGAAAAATATGTCGGTGGCGACATTACGAAATAATTAATTTAGTAAAGGCCCCTGTCCGTGAGATGGACAGGGCTTTTTTTATATTAGAAACGGCTCACTAAATAAATTGGACCGCTCATATTTTCCAAAAGGTAGTTTACAATAATTAGAAAAAAAGGCACTCTACGGTACCGCTGTTATAGCAAAAATAAAAAAATCCCCAGCCATCGGAACCAGCGACAAACACGGGGAAATAGAGAATATATATTGTATAAACTAACTATGTAGCCTGTTAAGTTAATTTATTTATATTTAAATGATACTATGCTAATAATGAAAACGCAATATCAAAAATTACCCTTAAAATATTTTTAACCTCTTATCTAAATTTTTTTGTTGAATATAGCAATTTTTTTAGAAGAATACAAAAAAGCCCCCAAAACTGGGAGCTGATCGTTAATATGCACTATTAGGATGGATGATCACTAAAAAGGTTAGAAAAATTATCTTAGCATCTAAAAACAAGCTTCTATTTTGAATATACTTTAGATCCAATTCGACCATTTCTGCAAATCCAACATTATTACGCTCAGTTGCTTGCCACAAACCGGTGCATCCTGGAACTACCCATAGTCGTTGCTTATCGTATTCACTATACTCTTCGACCTCACTTGGCAGCGGTGGACGAGGACCAACCAAACTCATATCACCACGTAAAACATTCAATAACTGTGGTAATTCATCTAAACTTGTTTTCCGTAAAAAACGCCCAACTGAAGTAACTCTAGGATCATTTTTCATTTTAAACATCGGACCAGTAACTTCATTTTTTTCTTTTAACTTTTCAAGCAATGTATCTGCATTCACATACATTGATCTAAATTTATATATCTTAAAACGTTTACCATCCTTTCCTACTCTTTCTTGCATATAAAAGACCGGTCCACGATCACAAGCATATATAAACAATGAAATGACCAAACCAGGAATAGCAATTACAATTAGGCCGATCAAACTAAGAATAATATCAAAAATACGTTTAAAAAACATATATGTATACTGACGCTCTATAGTCTCTTTATTAAGCACCAAATTTTTTTCTGTAGTAATACGCCTTGCCATCGTCACCTATCCTCTTTCATTTACAAAATCAAAAATTTCTTATATATACTTATTTAGTAACAATTCCAAACATACTGATCTTGTAAAACTATCAACCAATTCCTTATTTCTAATCAAATTACAAAGTTCACCTATACTAAAAAGACGATAATCTAAAATTTTTTCTGAATCTTGTAATTCTATTTTACTCAATTCATATTTAGGTACCTTAGCTAACATCATCCGCACATTAGATAGAATTAACCCAGAATCAATTTTTATTTCTCCTAAATCATGGATATCGTTAGCAACTATATTTATCTCCTCTTTAAGTTCTCTTATGGCTCCATGTTCAAAAGATTCATCATTTTCAATAAACCCTCTTGGAAATTCCCAATACTCTTTTTGATCTATTCTTTTTACCCTTATCAAAATAAACTTCTTTAACACTTGTGGAGCAATTACTACTCCGCCTGTTTTTTGTACAATTTTGAAAGAATTTTCAGTCCCACTAATTTCAAAATAATTATTTTCCCACTTCAAAAGAATCGCTGCCTCACTACTTTAGTCTGGAATTATAGTCGAAACTTAATATCCAAGTATTATATTTCTCTCCTTCAGCTATTTTCTTTTTTGCATAGTATTCGAAAACTATAATACTAATCAACAAGTATAGTATAAACCACTGACAAACATAATTTTTAGTATACTCCATTCTGTTCAATATCCCCATCAACGGTGTAGCTGTTAACGCTATCATGCCTGTATATACCTTATCATCTGTTGATTTCCATAATCCACTCATCCAATAACAACACCATCTAATGGGGTGCTTGGAAAAACTAGGTCCATTCTGTGTATTTAGCGTAGCTGTCATTATCGTCTTCATTTGATTTTTTATGTCATCGACACTATCAAATTTAGATTCATTGGCAAAAATCCAGTTCAATGTATAAATACTTCCTAAGTATTGTGTATGCCAACTTCTAAGATCTGCCAAAAAGCACAAAACTATCCATCCAATAATGACTAGTCCACCATTAATAAAAATGAAAGTACTCTCCCCACCAAAAACCGTTTCTACTTTATCTTTATTAGTTAAGATAAAAGCCAGTAATACAACATAAAAAGTTATTCTCTGATCCCGTTTTCTTCCTTGCTCTAATAAATGATCATGACAATGATCATATACACTACGTAAATATTCTAAAAATAAAATTTTTTCATCTCTCATATATTTTCCAAGCCAAAATTCGTTTACATACTGGCCTTTACTCCCAAAGATTATTATTTTCTACAAAAACACCTAAAAAATGGGTGTCCCAAATATTTAAGTACTTGCATATTTTAAAACCATATTGTAACTATCAAAAATAAAATCTAGATCTTATTCTATAAAATTACAGGTCTTGAAATATTTTTCTTGGTATATTTGCATTATTAACTTTCCTAGCAAAGCTGTACTTTGTATTTATCAAATTTGATAGTTCTCTTGTATCCTTTTCAGTAAACACATAAGGTCTTCCCCTATTCCAATCAATATACCTACAATTTCCATCCTTATTATCAATACTGTCTTCAAAATCGCCCAATATAGTTTGAATATATAATTCATCTGCTAAAAAGGAGTACATAAAGATACTGTCATCAAACTCCAGTATATTTGATATGTATTTCTTTTTTATAGAAAACCAATTGCTACCTTTCTTTATTTTATAATTACTATTCCTTAACCTATCAATTCTCAGTAACTTTTGTAAAAGTACCATAATACTGAAGATTACACGTTTCAATTTAAAAGGATCTTTCCTCAAATTTAAAAACCTTGTTGGATAATAATACTTTATTCTGTCACTAATTTGATTTTTGCTATTAAAAAAACCAATATACACTTCATTTTTAAAATAACTCTTAAAATAGTTAGCTGTCATAAGCGGAATATCACTTGAAGAAATCAAATGTATATAATCATATTTTTTTTTTGAAACTGCCTCTAACAATTTTTTTTCTGTAATAATTTGCGTATCAGCACCCCAATTATTTTTTATTGATTTTATAAAATGCAGTTTACTTTTATAACTAGTTAGTGTAGGTTTTTTGAAACGTTTATCCCAATGGATCCAAAAATCTATTTCCGCATCATCTAAAATTCGTATCGTTTCCTGTAAAACCTCAGCATTATTACCATGCCCTTCAACTAAAATAGCATGTCTCATATAAATTCTCCCATCTTGCAAGCCACTTTCTCTAGTCTTTACTAAATAATACCTTACAATAATAGAGTAGATTCTCCATTTTTAACTTCTTTAGTAATATATTTATGAAATTTTTTATACTGTATAATCCCTTGGAAATCTCCATATATTATTTGTTTAGCGATTTTGAGTCTAGATTTTTTTTTCATTCCCCGAGTTATTGTTCTAATATCTACTAATATCTTTCTTACTCCTGCACATTTACCATGATAGTATATAGTATTTATCAATTGATTCCTAAACATATAGTGATACATTTCTAACCTAACAAAATTATCCTCATTAAGAATATTTAAATTTCGTGGATTCTTTCTTTTATGGGTTACAATGCTATTTCCAACCATATAAGCATTTCCAGCATACTTCACCATTCTTTCAGTATACTCAGAATCATCTCCCCAAATAAAATATTCTTTGCAAGGCAATCCTACCCTTTTTATAGCATCACCACTTACTAAAATAGATACAAACGTTGCTTTTTTTATACTAACAATCCCATTCTTTAAAAATTTATACCAATACAAGTACCCATTAGCGGCCGCCCTATTATCAATTTCAGGTACATTCATAACTTCTCCATTTTCACCATACACTGAACTTGCTAGAAAAGATACTTTTTCTCCTGTATTATCATTAACAACCTCATTAGCATCTAATAATTCTTTTAGTGCATTTTTTTGTGGAATCGTATCATCATCCATCAACCAAACCCAATCATATTCCTTATCTTTTACCCGTTTTAAACCCTCGTAAAATCCACCAGCACCACCAATGTTATGAGAAAGCCTTATGTAATTTATAGATTTTTTCTTTAAAATTCCCTTCATCTCTAAAAATTTTTCTGTACCATCTGTACTATCATTATCTATCACTAATATTTCTACTAATTCAATCGACTGTTCCAATAGAGCACGAAGGCATTCAATCAACAACTCCTTTCTATTGTACGTAACTACAATGGCTACTACTTTTGAAATCACTAAATTCACTCCTTCTTAATTAGTCTCGGTTAAATATATCTCTTGTATAAACTTTATCAGAAACATCATCCAAATCTGATGTATATCTGTTAGCAATAATTACGTCTGATATAGTTTTAAATTCACCTAAATCGTTAACAAGCTTATCTCCAAAGAAGCTAGTATTTTCTCCCAAAGAAGGCTCATAAATAATTATTTCCCCTCCCTTATTCTTAATGCGCTTCATAATACCTTGAATCGAACTATGACGAAAATTATCACTATTGGATTTCATCGTTAAACGATAAACTCCTACAACGATCTTATTTTTGTTATAACTACCACCATAATTTGCCTTTTTTAAAACCTGTTCAGCAATAAAGTCTTTACGAGTACTATTTGCTTTCACTATTGCTGCAATTAAATCTTCAGGAACATCTTGATAATTTGCCAGTAATTGCTTTGTGTCTTTAGGTAAACAATACCCACCATAGCCAAAAGAAGGATTATTATAGTGTGTCCCTATTCTGGGATCCAGTCCTACACCCTCAATTATTTTTTTAGTATCTAATCCTTTTAATTCAGCATATGTATCCAATTCATTAAAATAACTCACTCTTAGTGCTAAATATGTATTAGCAAAAAGCTTTACCGCCTCAGCTTCCGTAAATCCCATAATTAACGTTGGAATATTTTTATCTATTGCGCCCTCTCCTAGTAATTTTGCAAAAATTTTAGCTTTATTTACTAGTTTTTCATCACTTAAATCCGTCCCCACAACAATTCTTGAAGGATGGAGGTTATCATACAATGCCTTACTTTCACGTAAAAATTCTGGACTAAAAATAATATTATTATTAGCGGTCTCCTTACGAATTCTCTCTGTAAATCCAACTGGAATTGTTGATTTTATAACTATAGTAGCAGTTGAACTCACTTTTTTAACTTTTTCAATTACACTTTCTACAGCCGAAGTATCAAAAAAATTTTTTTCAGCATCATAATTAGTTGGCGTTGCAATAATAACAAAATCAGCATCTTGATACGCTTTACTTGCATCAGTAGTAGCTACCAACGATAGTTCTTTATTAGCCAAAAAATCTTCAATCTCTCTATCAACAATTGGTGATTTTTTATTGTTAATCAATTCGACTCTTTCAGGAATTATATCAACTGCAATAACTTCATTGTGCTGGGCCAATAAAGTTGCCATGCTTAATCCTACATATCCAGTACCTGCTACCGCTATCTTCATTATTATATTCCTCCAATAATTTTATCCACACTATTTACCTGTCAAACTATTTCTTAGGTACACATCCAGTCTCTGGGCCTCAATATTTATATCATATCCATAATTTTTTAATATCTGTATACTCTTTTTTTCCCGCATAGTATTTTCCATGCTTAATATTTCACTAGCCCACTTTTCGGAACTATCATTTAACCCTACAAAAGAAACATTTTCTATTTTTTTTGTTTCTATAGACACAGTATCTGAAAACACACAAGGAACTCCGCTACATTGAGCCTCAATAGCAGATAAACATAATCCTTCGTATAAAGAAGGAAGCACAAAAACATCCATTGCTTGTATATATTCTGCCACATTATCTATTGCCCCAGTAAAGATAACATCTTTCTCAATACCATAGTTTTTAACCTTTTCTTTGATTTTACTAAGTAATATTCCATCTCCTATCAATATAAGTTTGGCATCTTTATTCTCAGACATAATCACCCTAAAAATATCAATTAACTGATCGTGATTTTTCTGTCTATCAAAACGACCTATATGTCCAATCACAAAATTATCATCAGTGATATCATTGTTCTTCCGAATTTTGCATCGTATATAACTGTTATACTTGAACTTTTGTAAATCAATCGCATTATTAAACACTTCAAATGGGTGATTACCATATAAAGACTTTCCAGCTTCTATCCCACAAGCTAAATAGTCCGTAGAAAATAGCTGAGTTGCCTTGGCTAATATTCTATTAAAAATTGTTGGTGAGACTACTAAGTGTGAATGACTAATTCGCGTTCTTATACCACACAACTTTGCTATACAAAATGGAAAACAATTAGTTAATGTCATATGTCCATAAGCAATATCATATTTTTTTCTTCGAAAAATATGATACATTGATAACATATTCTTCAGAATAGATTCTTTTTTACTTGGAATTAACAATACCCTCATTCCAGCCGACTCATACTTTCTACGTAGCTTATCTGATTCAATATTTAATGTAATCACATCTATCTCATAGTCTTCTCTATATTTCATATGACTAAAATAATCTATAACAACTTGTCCAGCACCACCAGATAATCCATGTAAAAACACTGCAATTTTTATTTTTTCCATCGTATCTCCCGTGTTCTTTAGTTAAAATTCCAAATATATGGAACAGTCTCACCAGAATTTTGTACCCCATAAATAATAATCCAATATGTAATTAGATATATATATATTAGTAATTTTGTTACTACCGTATTCCTATATCTACCTATTTTCACATAACACCTATTCCCTATATATGGAACAGCTAGTAAAAACAAAAAATCAAAATATTGAGTAACTCGGCTCAAATACACATATTTCAAGTTCAAACCACTTAAAACAGTCGTGAATGCTACTATTAGTCTAAATCCATTATATCTCTGACTATCTCTACTATCACCAGTGTTATTTTTTGCTGTTAGATATAGAATTAGTATCGGCAAACAAAATAATAAATGTGCAAAAAAGCCCCCTCTAATATTTGAGTTCATCAAATAACTAGAATATCGTTCATTCAACATTCCAATATTTAAAGCAATCACTGTTAATTTTTCAGAAAACACAATGAACAGCACACATACACTTAGTACAAATACATTCAGTAATTTTTCTCTATTATTCGCAATCCAGTATAGTGGATAGATGATAATTGCTATCATTGCAGTACTATGAAAACCACTTGCGATCAAAACAATTAACAAATACTTCCATAATTTCTTTTCAGTAACATAGTTAAATCCCCATACAATAACTATCATTGCTAAACTTTGTCTTAATATATTCAATGTTAAATTGAAGAACAAAAAATAGTATGTTGACATTCCTAACACTATATCGATCCTATTCTTGCGTAGTGTCATCAAGACTAGCGCAGTTTCAACAAAACTATACCAGAAGTAAAAAATATGAACATTAGATGTAAATCTAGATACTACATAATTAAACGTTGCATACAATACACCTATTGAACTATTATTAGCCCATTCTATATAATTCCAAAAATTATTTGATAGTATCGCATTGTGGAACCAAATATTTCCATACACTAAAACATCAGTTCCAATTGTATAATCTCTATATCCTGCTAAGAAACTAGGGAGCAATATAGCAAGTAAATATATCCCACCTATTGTTGTCATTTTGATGATACTTGGTACATAGAATACTACGTTTCCCGCCAATACTGCAGTTTTTTTTAAATTTTTTTCCACATCTAATTGCTCGCCTATGTAGATAAAAAACAACGAGCAAATAAACATCAAAATATAAATGATCACTTGATAACATCCCCTATCTATTTTTCATCATATGACTATATAACTTTGATGCATATAGAGATTTACATGTTAATTTTATTTTACATGTAAAATACCGTCTTTTATAATTAGGAAAGTTTACACTTTTTTTTATTCCTTGTGACATTATTCTTTTTAAAAAATATAAAAAATACGACACTATAAATTTTCTCTGTGCTTTATCCTGGAAATACTTTTGTTTTTCCATTTGACGATTGTAGTGTTCAAACTCTATGCATTGTATGTACTCTACGTATAATTTCTCTCTATCCATTAAAATATAATAATTTCGTATATTTTCAAATGAATTCACAATATCTAAAATCTTAAGAGATGGCTTATGACTCATACTACTAGATAGAATTCGCCAACTATAAACCACATTACTTAATAGTGCTACATTTTTGCAAAACAACAAATATTTTAGATAAAAATTAATATCTTGTCCAATTCTAACGTTCCCCCAAGATATACCATTTTCCCTAATTATTTCCAATTTATAAAGTTTATTTGGTGGATTCGGAACTTTATCAACCAGATTCATTGGATTCTTTTCTATATAACTTTTTTCTATAAAATCATCACTTTTATTAATTAACTCACCTGATTTATCCACTAAAATATGATTCCCTATCACTAAATCAACTTGATACTCTTCCATACTTTCAACCATCAAATCAATTGCTCCTGCTTCCAGAATATCATCTGCATCAACAAATATAATGTATTGGCCAGTAGCTAAATCCATTCCTCTATTTCTTGCAACAGACGCATTCATATTTGCTTGATATTCAACAACTATTCTCGAATCTTCTTTTGATAATTTACTCAATTTTTTACGTGAACCATCAGTTGATCCATCATCAATAATAATGATCTCTAGCTCACTTTTATTTTTTTTTATTGATTCTAAACATATTTCAATATATCTTTCAGCATTATAATTGGGTATTACTACACTAACTTTACTCACAATCATTATTCCCCACTAGTATCTTATTGTATAATTGTCTTAATTTAATTCTTGTTTGACTGATGTCATATCCATTTTCCTTTATTTGTTTAATCGATTCATGGTTAACTTTCCCTACAGATTTTTTTATATGGTTTATCCACTGTTTCTTGTTAGATAAATTCAAATATTCAATATTTGATGTTAGCTTCAGTTCGGTTGAAACCGCATCTGATACGAGAACAGGAATCCCCATAGCTTGAGCTTCAATACCAGCAATAGGTAACCCTTCAAACAATGACGGCATTACAAATATATCTAACGCTTGTAAATAGTCATTCACATTTTGTACAGTTCCCGTAAATATTATCCGCTCTAAAACTTTTCTCCTTTTTGCACTACTAATTAAAGTACTTCTTAGCTTACCATCACCAATAATAATCAACTTAAATTTTTCATCAAGTTTCTCAAGCAATTCTATAAGATATTCTTGATTCTTCTGTTTAGTTAATCTACCAACATTTCCAATTAGTATATCGTCACTATCTAAACTATATTTTCTTCGTATTTTCTCTCTAATTATTTTATCTCTAGCGTATTGCTCCAGCTTTATCCCATTCGGAATAATCAATACTTGATCAGAAATATCTGTATTGAATATCCATTTTGCTGCTTTTCTAGAACATGCCACTCTTCGTATATTCATACTTTTGAGTAACCACCTATTGATATAATGCAAAAATTTAAAATTTCCCTTAGTAGGAGCTGTATTATGTGCATGAACAATAACTCGACTACCATTAATCTTATATGCAATAATTATTGGAATAATATTTACTAAAGAATTTTTATGAATATGTATAATATCATAGTTATTGTTCCGTATTATACGTATAATTTCCATTACATATAGATATATATTTTTAGGCGATGATATATGATAAATATTTGAATTTTTCTCTCTCAACTTCTCCTCAAATGGTATTTTATCTCGACTAGTCGTTATAACATCAAACCTAATATCATTTGGATCCATATTTTTATACATATTTATAATAAAAGTTTCAATTCCACCTATATTATCTGTCATCTCAAAGTGTAATATCCTTCTAACCATGTATGATATGCCTCCACTGTCCCAAATACTTCTACATTCAAATCAATATATTTGATATTACTCTATATCTATAAACAACTACTCTACTAAAATATATAAAAACGTTTCTTTCTCTTAATAATAGGGCTATATGGTTGTCGAACTATTTCAATACCGTTAAGTAAACATTCTGCATTGTACTTAAAAAATTGACTTTGTTGCCTACCAAATTCTTTAGTAATTTCATTTATTGATTCCCTTAAGACAAAATTTCGTCCGGGTAACACGTGTGCATCTGAAGCAACGACATGAATCAATCCATGAGAAATCAAACTTTTCGAAATATTTGCTACATGTTCTCCAAAACCTCCCATATAACTAGTTGCTGTTAATTGTGCTAAAGCTCCTTTTTGTACAAGATCATACAAAATATTTTGATCACTTTGAATTTTTAAATTACGCTCTGGATGAACTATTACAGGTGTTGTTCCCCTTTTCCTTAATTCGAAAATAATCCTATCAGTATACGCTGGCACATCCCCATGAGGTAACTCTAGTAATATGTATTTTTTCTTAATATCTGTACCTAAAAAATCATCATAGTTACTCAACAAGTTACCATTTATATGAATTTCTTGTCCTGGAAAAACTTTTAAAGGTATTTTTCTCTCACATAAGGCAGATTGAAATTCTGCAGTCTTTTTAATAACTGATTTATGATGGTTAACATAATTTTTATCCAAATGGTGTGGTGTAGCTAAAATGTGTGTTACCCCATCAGCTACAGCTTGATATGCTAGCTTTAGTGAGTGTTCTAAATCCGGAGAGCCGTCATCTACTCCCGGTAAAATATGACAATGTAAATCAACTAGATTAGACATACACATCTTCCTTATCTTTTATCATTTTTCCCGTAATATCCATAATAGCCATTCGACTCTCCAACGACATCATTTAAAATAGTTCCAATAATTTTCCCATTAACATGTTTAATTAATTCAACAGCTTGCTTAACAGCCTCTTTTTCCGTCTTATTTACCCTAACTACAATAATCGTACCATCTACTTTTGTTGATAAAATCTGTGCATCAGTAACGGATAGTACTGGCGGTGCATCATAGATAATTAAGTCAAACGCGTCTTCTAGCATTTTTATCAGCTTTTTCATTTTTTTTGATCCAATTAACTCCGATGGGTTAGGTGGAATAGGGCCACTTGGAATAATATACAATTTATCAATAGATGTTTTATAAAAAATATCATTTACAGAGACTGATTGCTCAGTTAGATAATTTGTCAAGCCAATCGGATTTATAATATTAAATGTGGCTCCAATAGTTGGTCTACGTAAATCAGAGTCTATAAGCAATACTTTTTTACCTTGTCTTGCAAATGAGACCGCTAAATTTGCTGCCATCGTTGATTTTCCTTCAGAAGCCGAAGAAGATGTCAATACAATTGATTTTAATTGTTTATCTATATTTGAAAATTCAATATTCGTTCGAATTGTATTAAATTGCTCAGTATTTGTAGAATTAGGTGCCGTTACTGTTATCATTTGAACACCGTTTTCCATGCTATTAACATCCAGTTGCTTTTTTGTTTTAAAAAATTTCATTTGACCCTTCTCCTAAATTCGTCTATCTTCTTCATGACTTGTATCTGTAATAACTTCAACAACACGATAATCCTTATTTCCGTTATCTATATGATAAATAAATCCTAAATTTATTAAATCCAATTCTTCCCTTAAAAAATTACTATCTTTAACAGTCGTATCTAATAATTCTTTGATCAAGGAAATACAGATTCCAATAAGACTACCTAATAGTAGTCCAATTAATACATTTAATTTTTTATTTGGAGAAACAGGTGTTAGGTTTACAGTTGCTTTATTTACAACTGTCACATTGTCAATTTTCATCATTTTTTTTATTTTTTCTGTAAAAATTGTTCCAATTTCATTTGCTATATCAGCAGCTATATATGCATTTTTATCAGTTACCGTTACACTAATAACTTGTGAATTTGTTTGATTAGATATATCAACTGAGCTTTGTAAATCAGATAAATCACCTTGATAATTCACATTTTCACGTATTTTCTTTAAAACAGGTGTTAAAATTATTGATTTTTTCAATACATCCTTGTACGTATTAATTGCCTGCAAATCTGCTTGTTGGGCTGTATACTGAGTCTGAGTATTTGTATCTTTTTGACTTACTAATAAATCAATTGTAGAACTATATTTTGGAGTTACAAAAAAATAAGACACAATTAGCGCAATAACTGTTCCCACAACTGCACACAAAACTATGTTTAACAAATTAGCTCTTAAAATTGAAAAAATTCTATTTAAATCAACTGTATTATTGGTTTGTTCACTCATTAATATTCTCCTAAAAAATTATTATCTTTTAAACTACTCAGTAATTTACTACACTACATAGTTCAAAACTTTTTATTTCCTTATCATTATTTACTTCAAGGCTGCACGTTCTTTTAGTGGGCGCCACCAGTCTTCATTATTTAAATACCAATCAACAGTTTCAACGATACCTGTATCAAAAGTATATTTTGGCTTCCAACCGAGTTCAGTTTCGATTTTTGTTGGGTCGATCGCATAACGACGGTCGTGACCCAAACGATCAGCAACATATTCAATTGTATCTTCACCTAAACCAAGTTGTTCAACAATCAAGTGCACGATCTCATTATTTGTCCGTTCATTATGTCCACCGACATTATAAACTTCACCCTTGCGACCCTTATGTAAAACAAAGTCGATTGCTTGGCAGTGATCGTAGACATGAAGCCAATCGCGGATATTTTTACCATCCCCATAGATCGGTAATTTCTTACCATCCATTCCATTTGATGTCATCAATGGGATCAATTTTTCAGGGAATTGATATGGCCCGTAGTTGTTTGAGCAACGTGTGATATTCACATTCAGACCATAAGTTTCATAGTAAGCACGAACTAACAGATCAGCAGAAGCCTTACTTGCTGAATATGGTGAGTTAGGTGCTAACGGTGTAGTTTCACTGAAGTAACCTTCCTTACCCAAAGTACCATAAACTTCATCAGTCGAAACTTGCAAGTATTTTTCTAAGCCCATTGTCTTAGCTACATGCAAGAGTGCCAATGTACCTTGCACATTTGTTTCTACGAAAACTTCTGGATGCAAGATCGAACGGTCAACATGACTTTCAGCTGCAAAGTTTACGATCGTATCGATATCATGTTCTTTTACTAAATGTTCGACCAATTCACGGTTTGTAATATTGCCGTGAACAAAGACATGATTAGTGTTGTCCTTTAGATCATCTAAATTATGAATATTACCAGCATAGGTCAATAGATCTAAGTTAACGATCTTATATTCAGGATATTTTTCGAGCATATAGCGGACAAAGTTACTACCGATAAAGCCGGCACCGCCTGTTACAAGTAAGTTTTTCATCAGGTTAGTATCCCTTCCATACGATGCTTTTTAGCGTTCCCACTAGTATTAAGTTAACACACAGTCCTTTACTCTAGAAATTCACATTCTTTTTATGCATGTAAATCCTATAACTTCTAACAGGGTTCTAAAATAACACCACACTTCTCCACATAACTTTTTTAGCCTATTTCTTCTTTACAAATATAATCTAATAATCTTATGTAATACTACATTCAGAATCCACGTATTAGAATTATAAATCTATTTTTTAGAGGTCTTAAATACGCTTGAAAAATAGATGCACATCTTAACCCTACGGTACCTGGTAGTACATTATAAATTCTTGAAAGCAAACTCTTGTTAGGGGGTCTTAGTTTATTATTTTGCCAAGGCGTTAAATTTCTATACTCTACCCATTTTTTGGCATACTTCGTGTTACACCCCTCATACCAAGGCCTGTCAGAAAAAAAGTTACTAGTATAATGTATAATTACTGGATCTTTCACCGCTGCGGTCACTTCATTCTCTGAGTAACAAGCAACCGGCTTTCTATATAGAATCATCTGTTTGTATGAAAACATACTAAATGCTGAAATTAGGTTGTATCTAGGTTTTAACGGATACGTTTCCTTACTGAGAACACCATTCAATACTCCCTGATCTCCCTGTTGAATATATCCCCTATGATTAGCAATAAAATCTAATAATCTTTTTTCAACATTTCTTTCTCTCCATTTCTGTACATCAATTAACATCACCCCAGAATTAAACATTATGTCATTCTCCTCTAGACCTACATTTTTCCTATAGTATTTACTAAAAGCATCCTTTAATGCCCCTATTGTGTTACCTTCTAAATCTAGATCCCATAACTCCTTAATAGAATTTTCAATGACTGTATCAGCATCTAAGTATAATACTCTTGAAACTGAATTATCAAAAATTCCATCTATGAATAGACGCGAGTACTGTGATATGGATCCCCTATCAAGAGTCACCCTATATCTCAACCTAGTTTCTGTATCAGTAGCATCAACCCATCTTGGAGTAGCTGCCCCAAATTTTATAAAAATTTGCTCAATTTTCTTCTTGTTTTCATCTATAATATTACTTGATAATATGGTGATTCTTAGGTTCTTCAAAATTTCACTATTATTTTCTAGCAATGATGCAATAGAGACACCCATAACCTCACAAAAATCATTATTTACAGCGTATACTATATTGTATGCAAAATCTTCCATCTATGCTCCCTTGTAAAACTATCTCTTATTTAACTACCCAACTAAGCTAAATAGCCACCATCTATATGGCTAAGTAGTAATTAGACTATTTCAAATTAAGTAACTAAACTTTAAATTTTATTACCTAGGTTGACATTAGGCTACGAAACATTATTAACGACCAAATAAAATAATATGTATAATTTTTATATGCATTTTACAATGAATCTAATTTACGTAGAATACCCCCCTTGTAGTTATACACCGTTTTTCGACTAATTTCCAATATTTTGGCTGTTTTTACTAAACTTAAGTTAGAATACAGCTGTAGTTCTAAAAATTTACGTTCTTTTGGTGTACATAAGTTCCATAGTCTTTCCAATAAATCTCTTACAATAACATCATCATTTTGACAATTCACAGCTATCCATAGTTCATCAGCATTCTCTGGTAACCCACATTCCCTCTGCTTAGTTCGCGTCTGCTTGCGCAATAGGTCTAACAGACGCCACTTGACCTTCTGATAGAGATAAGGCATTACTACTTTCTCTGTAACACTGTCATGTGTTTGACAATAAATACAATAAGCCTGAGCAAAAGCGATCTGCCCCTCGACCACTAGATCTTCATAAGCGGGGTTTTGGCGGGATACATTCAAACGCTTCAATACACCGTAGATAACTTTCTCATGTTCTGCTTGCAACAAAAATGCAAATCCTGTTTCATACATCAACTAGACTTCCCTTACTTAAAAGTTTGGTCTAGGGCCCTAAACTGTTTTTAGCATACGACCAGATCATATCAAACAAAACCTGCATCTCAACGACAAAATCCTGCATGTAGCTTTTTTACTCCGCATAAAGCCTGTTATGCTGGAGTCCGAACTATTCATCAGCTACTATAGCACAAATGAATTTTTTCATAGTTTGAAAAATACTTCCAAATAACTTTGAAGTACTGAAATAACTTGAATTTTGTGTAAATTCACTTAATTTTTAGGAGGAGAATTTTTATGGAAACCGTCTTTCTAGACCTAAATGGCGTACATGCGCTCTATCGTCAAGGATATTTTGATGCTGATGCAATTTTAGATGCGCAGACCTCGCTTTTGATCTGGGATTGTCATGATCTTGGGCTCAAAAATTGTCGCTCCTTGATCTTAGACGCCAAACGCGGAGTCATCATCAGTGACAAGGAATCCACCCGTCTAGTCAATCAATTTATCAAACGCCAACCAGTTGGGCTTTTACTGGCTCGTTGCCTTATCAGCCCCCTTGCTAAAACTACCTTACGTTGGGGAAAGATCTTACTCGTCCCGCTAAGTGGCTACACTCGCCATCCAACTAGCTGGCTCAGACTCGATCACGTCGATTACAACTATTTTGTCGATCCCACCCACATCGCTATTATCTTTGACCACGATCCTAAGACTCGTTTTATCTTGCCTATCAATAAAAAGACCTATCTTTGTAACTTGAAAACAACTGCTACCATCTATTGTCGCCTGCGCCAACTCATCCATGAGCTAAGTAGTGCTTTTGACCTGACTACTAAGACTACACCTCTCTATTATTTAGATGAACAACTCGAGCGTACATTTTCACTGGCCACGCTCTTTGATGATTACTTATTGATGATCATCAGCTTGATCTATCGTGAACACGGGATCACAACGGAAAATGAAGCTAAACTCATTAAAGATCATCTCAGGCAAAAATACGACCATCTCTAAAAAACAGTTGATTTTGCTAGACTTGGATCCTATTTCTTATTGGTTCACAAGCCATAAAAGTTATAATATAATGGAAATGATTAATATTATAGAGCTTGATCCAAGGAGTTAAATATACTATGACAAAACCGATCAAAATCGTTACGGATTCATCTGTCCAATTGACACCTGAAGAAATAAAAGAAAATAACATTACGATCATCCCCCTATCAGTGGAAGTAAACGGTAAGAACTACATTGATGGTGAGGATATCAGCCGTGAAGAACTCGTGGAACAATTACGTAAGGGTAACATCCCTAAGACAAGTCAACCAGCGATGGGACGGTTCATCGATACCTTCAATGAATTAGGTAAAGACGGAAGCCAAGTCTTAGCGATCTTGATTTCCGATGTTTTGAGCGGTACGTTTGAAACAGCGCTTAGTGCTGCTGACATGTCAGATGCTGACGTTACCGTGATCAACAGTAAATCAACGGACCGTGGGCTAGCTTTCCAAGTTCTAGCTGCTGCTAAAGACGCCCGTGAAGGCAAAACCATCGCAGAGATCAAAGAACACTGTGCTGATATCTATTCACGGACTACAGTTGATGTGTTAGTCGATAATCTCGATTGTTTGGTTGCTGGTGGGCGTGTGAGTCGCTTTGCCGGGGCCTTGACAAAATTGATCAACTTGAAGATCATTGTCCGCTTAAATGAACACAGCCTTGATGTCTTCACAAAAGGCCGCAGTCGTAAAACTTTTATCAAGCATTGCAAAGAATTAGCAGAACAACACAAAGATAATCCGATCCAAGCTCTTTCGCTTTCAAATGTCGGGACTGATCCTGAATTTTTGGAAAAGATCAAAGAAACGATCTTACCAGAAAATAGCGATGCCAGTTATCTAGCTCGTTTGACCAGTCCGATCATCATGACGCATACTGGTTTGAATGCCGTGGGTGTGATCACTTTGGCAGAAAAGCCTGAAAAAACTGATGCTTAATACCATATAGATAAAAGTAGCCAGCCGATACATATGTATTGGGTGGCTGTTTTTTTGTATCAATATACATTTTATGCCTTTTTATACATCGAGCCTTCTAATTGATAACCTTTTTCAATTACACTTTTTTTACCTGAATACACAAACCCTATTAAATCAAGGTTTTATCCCCGCTAATTGAGAACCATTATTATTTAGAACGATTCTAATTTACTTTAGTTATTTTTGGTGTTACGGTTTAAGTAAAGTAGAACTGAAATTATTTTTTACGAGGGGATGTTAATTATGAAACATTCAACAAAATTGGGCTTGATCATTGCGATCGCGGTGGTCTCAGCGATCTTAGAATTTGGCTTTGGCCTTAGTTTAGTCGCGCAGATCATCATTACTACCACCGGGACTTTGATCGCCTTATCCATGTTAAAAGAAATGATCAAAACATTACGCTCAGGCAGCTATGGTGTCGATCTCCTAGCGATCACTGCGGTCGCTGCGACACTTGCTGTCGGCCAATATTGGGCAGCGATGATCGTTTTGATCATGTTAGTCGGTGGAGATTCGCTCGAAGACTATGCTTCTAAAAAAGCTCATACCGAATTAAAAGCCCTACTCGACAATTCACCCCAGACTGCTCACAAGGTCGTAGCTGACAAACTTATCGATATCAAAGTCGATGAAGCTAATATCGGCGATCAATTGGTCGTCAAACCCGGCGAGACAGTCCCAGTCGATGGCCATGTCATCAAAGGCAGTAGCATGTTTGATGAATCGAGCTTGACCGGTGAATCTAGACCAATCACTAAAAATATCGGCGATACTATCTATTCTGGTTCGATCAATGGTGATTCTGCAGTAACGATGACAGTTGATAAACTCGCTAAAGATAGTCAATATCAGCGCTTGATCCAATTAGTCAAACAAGCCGACAGCACACCCGCTCATTTTGTCCGAATGGCTGACCGCTATGCCGTTCCATTTACTGGGATCGCCTTTGTGATCGCTGGGATCGCTTGGTTTGTTTCCAAAGATCCTGTGCGCTTTGCCGAAGTTTTGGTCGTAGCTTCACCTTGTCCGTTGATCTTAGCTGCTCCAGTGGCTTTGGTGTCCGGGATGAGCCGTTCGTCACGTAACGGGATCGTGGTCAAAACTGGGAACGTCTTGGAAAAGATGGCCACAGCCAAAACAGCCGCCTTTGATAAGACCGGTACGATCACCAGCGGTCGACTCTTTGTCGATCAGATCAAACCCGTGGCCGGTACGACCAAAGAAGAGCTTTTAGGTTATGCAGCTAGTGCCGAACAATCTTCAGGTCATATCCTAGCCCGTTCATTGCTCAATTATGCTGTTAAACATGAGGTCAAGTTATTAGAAGTTCAGCAATTATCTGAAGTTACAGGTAACGGGGTCACTGCACAGATCGCTGGTCAGACCGTCAAAGTCGGAAAGGCTTCATTTGTGGCTCCAACAGCCAAGATCGCTGAAACGACGCAAACTTGTGTCTATATCAGTTTAAACGACCAATACATCGGAGTGATCACCTTTATCGATAAATTACGTCCCGAAGCTGCGCAAACGATGCAAGCTTTACGCGACCATGGAGTTAAACACTTGATGATGTTAACTGGTGACCAACAAGCTATTGCCCAAACGATCGCTAAAGAAGTCGGGATCGATGATGTCAGGGCAAAATTATTGCCTGAAGAAAAGATCCAGGCTTTAAAGACAGTACCTGAAAGTGAACATCCGGTCATCATGGTCGGTGATGGAGTCAACGATGCACCTTCATTGACCGTCGCTGATGTCGGGATCGCTATGGGGGCCCATGGAGCTACAGCAGCCAGTGAATCAGCTGATGTCGTGATCTTAAAAGATGACCTGCTAAAAGTCGCTAAAGCAGTTGAGATCGCCCAAGATACTTTACGCATTGCACGTCAAGCTGTGTTGATCGGGATCTTCATCTGTGTCTTCTTAATGTTAGTTGCCAGCACCGGGTGGATCCCCGCGATCGTAGGCGCAATGTTTCAAGAAGTCATCGACACCGTTTCGATCCTTTGGGGCTTACGGGCTCGCTATTCCCATGAGAAATATGCAAACAAGTTGTAGCTTTTCTACAACTTGTTTTTTAATATAGATATGGCTAAGATAGATAATGAATAAAAAAGAAAGGACTGCCTTTTTGGCAAAAAAACTTACTATGCAAGCTATTTTGATCCTTGCCCACAAAAATTTTCCACAAGTAAAAAAATTAGCGTTAAAACTTAATCGTTCTTTTAAAGTATATATCCATTTTGATAAAAAAATGAATATCACTGCAACAGAGCTATCTAGTCTAGTAGATCATAATATCCAATATATATCCGAAGTAGCAGTTAATTGGGGAAGTTGGAGTATCGGTGAAGCCACTGTTCGTTTAATGAAACTAGCTTTATCTGACCCAGACATCTCATATCTTCATGTGATATCTGGTCAAGATTGGATCACTCAAAATGTCGATGATCTGTATCAACGATTTGAAAATGACACTAAGATCTATATGACTTACGAAAAAGCTTCCGAGGTCAAAAAATCAGGTGAACCTATCATTTGGTGGCAAAAATATTACTTCAACTATGATCAGATCAATCGCCGAACTTTCTTTGGCAAATTTTACCACCGTGCGCTACTCTTAGGGCAAACTTTACTTAGAATTGATAAATTTAAAAAATTAGGTATTGATCTTGAGATCTATGCCGGTGCAAATTGGGTCGATCTTCCCCGAGATGCAGCTAATTATTGTGTTGAATATCTCGAATCACATCCTAATTTACAAAAAATGCTGCAGACTGGTTGCTTCTCAGATGAATTTTGGATGCAAACTATTCTATGCAACTCCCCAGAATATAGAGAAAGGATCATTAATGATCATCACCGCTATATTAAATGGGAAAGACAACATAACAGTTATCCAGCGATCCTAGACGAGCATGACTTGGATGCTATTTTGACAAACGATTATTTCTTTGCACGGAAATTTGAAAAAGAGTATTCACATAACTTGATCGAGATACTCGATAAAGCTAATAAAAACTAGCTTTTATCCGACTACATGACTAGTAATTTTTAAAGAAATTTTTTTCAATTTGTGCTATATTAGTATGGGTAGTATTATCTTTACTTTAATACTAATGATGAGTTATAGATTAGGAGAAACCTTTTGGAAAATAAAGTTAAAATAGTCGTTGCAACCCACAAAAAGTATGCAATGCCTAATGATGAAATGTATCTCCCATTGCATGTAGGTGCTGCATTACATCCAGATATTGACTTGGGTTACCAAAAAGATAATTTGGGAGAAAACATCTCTCAAAAAAATGATAGCTATAGTGAATTGACCGGCCTATATTGGGCTTGGAAAAATCTAGACACTGATTACATTGGATTAGCCCACTACCGTCGCCATTTTGGTTCCAAACACCGTCATGGTAAAGAGCGGCTCAATTGGGTCATCAAAAGTAATGAATTGCTCCCAATGTTAGATCAATACAGTGTCTTACTTCCTAAAAAAAGACATTACTATATTGAAACCTTGTATTCACATTATGAGCACACTCACTATTCAAACCAGCTGGATGCCACTCGCGAAATAATCAGTGAAAAATATCCTGATTACTTAGCTACATACGATGAAGTTTTAGGCAAAACCTCTGGTTACATGTTTAACATGGCTATCATGAAAAAAGACTTGATGGATCAATACTGTACTTGGCTATTTGATATCCTATTCGAGCTCGAAAAGAAAATGGGCTCGACTGAGTTATCCGCCTTCCAGCAAAGATTTTACGGTCGAGTTAGCGAAATAATCTTTAATGTTTGGTTGCAACAACAAATCAAATGGGGAAATATTTCTCCTACACAAATCAAAGAATTACCCCTTGTTTACGTTGAAGGGGTCAACTGGTGGAAAAAAGGAACATCTTTCTTAAAAGCAAAATTCTTCCATCAGCGATACGAAAATAGTTTTTAATGTTGGAGTGAAGGTATTGAAGCAAAAAATAATAATCGATCAAGATAAGCTTGCTAAAAAAATAACCTATCACATAATCAAGCGTATTTTTGATTTTATAGCTAGTCTTTGTGGTTTGATCATTTTGAGTCCACTTTTCCTAGTTGTAGCACTCTTGATAAAATTAGAAGACCATGGTCCTGTTTTTTATAAACAAAAGCGTGTCGGCAAAGGACAACGTGAATTTGATATGTTCAAATTTCGCTCAATGCATGTTGATGCTGATAAACGCTTAGCCGAACTAAAAAAACAAAATGAAGTTGACGGACCCATGTTTAAAATGAAAAATGATCCTCGTATTACAAAGATCGGCCATTTCATCCGTAAGACAAGTATTGATGAATTGCCCCAACTGTTCAATGTCGTCCGTGGTGATATGAGCTTAGTTGGTCCTCGTCCACCGTTACCTAGTGAAGTTGCTGAATATACTGACTATGATATGCAACGACTCCTTGTAGTTCCAGGCTGTTCTGGTCTTTGGCAAGCTACAGTTAGAAATTCAGTTGGTTTTCATGAAATGGTCCAACTAGATTTAGAATATATTCAAAAAAGCAGTATTTGGTTTGACATTAAGATTCTCTTTATGACTATCAAGATTTTATTTAAACCCAATAGTGCCTACTGATCCTTAAAGGTGCATGCTTTTTGCATGCACCTTTTTTAAAAATTTTTATAAGGATGTGTCGTATATGTCGTTAATTTCATTTATAATCCCAGCATATAATTCAGAGAAAACTTTAAAACGAGCAGTAGAAAGCGTTACAAATTCAATTATCGATCAAACATATGAAGTATTGATCATTGACGATGGTTCAAAAGATAATACTTTGATCTTAGCTAACCAACTTGCTTTACAGAATCAACGAATACGTGTTTTGACCGCTGGAAGGGGCGTTGGACACGCACGTAACACCGGTATCAAACATGCTCGCGGGCAAATGATCGCATTTTTAGATGCTGATGATCACTATCTCAGATCCGCTCTTCCCAAGGCTTTGAGCCAAGCTAAAAAGAAGCCAGCCGATCTACAGATTTTTAGCTTTGAACACGGAAAACACTCTGTCGACCTCACTTTACCATCATCCAATAGTTTAGACGTTCGGTGTCGAATGCTTGAAAAACCCACTAACTATATGACTGTTTGGGGGAAATTCTTTAGGCGTTCCTTGTTGATCGATAACGATATCTACTTCAATGAGGAACTTACTATGTCAGAAGACAGTGAATTTCTGATCCGTTATACTGCTGCTTGTGGGTCGATAACAACTTCTGCACTGGTTTTATATCACTACACGATCGATACACCATCCGCAACTAGAAGTTTTGATACAAAAAAAATCCAAGCTTATCTAAATGCGCTAAATATTGCTGAAGAATTCATTGACTCACAACCTCAAGTAATTAAACAAAGTTTTTTAAGCTATACTTTGATCCAAGTTAATATTATCGCAGTACGCTTAATATATACTCTAGGTAACCCTGCCTCTAATAAACAAAAAAGAGCAGAATTAGATAAGGTCATTACTGCTCCAGTAGTTAAAAAAGCACTTGAACAGGTCACACTAAAACAATGTCTGACACCTCATCTACTTCCCGGGTTATTCCTAAAATTACATCTATCTTCTTTAGCGATCTTGCTATTTAAACTTAGAATCAAACAAAATGAACAAAAGGAAAATAACTCATGAAATTAAAATTTTTATGCATGGAACTCTCTGGCACTGGTGGTACCGAAACGGTTTTAGTTAAAGTATTAAATCAACTTTGTGAACATCACAAGATCGAACTCATCTTAACTAATGCCCCACCTCAACAAAACTTTTTAACTAAACTTGATCCTAGAATACAGATCAGTATTTGTTCAGGCAAAATAAACAAACCACTTACAATCACTAAAAAGTTTTTACTGGCTTCAGCGGATACTTGCTTCATCTCACTTAGCCCTAAGATGATAAAATTAGGCGCTAAAATAAGAAGTATCTTCAAGCGTAAGTATAAAATAATATCTTGGATCCATTTTTCACTTGATGATCAAGATATGTTCAATGCTAAAACTACTGTTCCACTAGCTGATGGACATCTGGCTATCAGTTCTACAATTAAAGAACAATTATTGAGCTATGGCGTACCCGACGAAAAAATAAGTCTAATTTTCAATCCAATTGATCCTATAGCAACATCTATTCCTACATCAAATTCGCCTCTACCAAAATTCTTTTATGCTGGTCGAGTTATTTTTGAAGGACAAAAAAATCTAAAAGAAATGATTTATGCTATCTCCAAGACTGAGAGTGCAACCCTAGATGTCTTTGGTACTGGAGAAGATGTCAAGCGTTGTCAAGAGTATGCTCGAGAACTGAATGTTGATCAACGGATAATTTGGCATGGATATACCCCTGAGCTTTGGCATGAGATAAAAGAAAAGCCAACAGCTCTACTCATGACATCAACCTATGAAGGACTACCAATGATAATGTTGGAAGCTATTGCCCATGGTATACCGGTAATATGTAGTGAGTTTAATGGCTATCATGATGTATTGAAAACTGGCATCAATGGCTTTAGCTATCCGCTACACGATGTCTCTAAATTAGTTGAACAAATGGAACACTTAGAACATACTCAATTGACTGAACAAGCCATCAAGCAGAGTATCCAAGCATTTTATCCCAAAAAATATTTTGATAACTTTGAAGCTACTTTAAAAAACTTTGTAAATTAAAAAAATGGCGTTTCACTCGCAGCATCACCAAGTGAAACGCCATTTTTAATTTAGTTTATCTTCTACATTTAAATTTGCCATCAAAGCTAAGAAAACAAAATTATATGAAATATCCCAAAGATGTTGATCGATTCCAGAAGTCAAAACTACTAAAATCAAACAAATTATCCAATAATTCAGATTTAATTTCTTAAATTTGGCAAACAATAGACAAATCAGTAATAGCATGAGTACAAAAACGATCAAGCCATGCATCATCAGTGTTCTTACAAAAGATGAATCTATATAGAAATAATCATACACTTTAAAACCTCCACCAAAGCCATTTTGGTAGATAAATTGGCCTAAAAGAGGTATATTATAATTTTCAAAAGCGACTTTTTCAAAAAATAATCTTCCTGATAAAAAACCATTGATTTTTTCTAGTAAACCTATTCTAGGTGTATAAAGATAACCTAGTAAGATGATACAAAACGCATAAGCTGTGCTCAATAACGACAATACATAAACATTTACATGCTTGAATAATGCATCGAAACGTCCATAAATAACGATGCTAACGATCAATACACACATCAACATTAGATCGATCCGCGTATCTGTAACAATATAAGTTAAAAGAGTTAGTGCAATATACGATACATACTCCGCTATTGAAAACTTAAAGCGTTTCAAGACTGCATATGCGATCATCATAAAGAACACCCTTGATGCCAGATCAGTCGGATAAACAGCCCCTAAGGCATATCTAACAGCGGGAGAATCCCCTCTAGTAATAATGACATTTTTTACGCTTCCCATCATTGAGAAGAAGAATGCTAGAGCGATAACAAATAAATTGACCCATAAGAACACCTTTAGTATTCGATCAATATTGATATTTTTAGCACCTACAATAAAGAACATCAGATAAAATATTTGGAATTCATTTGCACTAGTACCTACTGCGAATAAAATGATTTCTAGTAGGATAAAAATTATATATTCCTTCCAATCATAATTATCTAAAAATGTTACTTTAAATAGAACAAGTGCTGCCGGTAAAGCTGAAAGATAAAATAACCCTCGCTCTGTGATCAAAAAATTGACCAGCATTGTACCTTTTAAAGACGTTGCTAAAATATAAATTGCTAAGGCCGTTAAATATGACCAATTACTTAACCCAGGAAATTTTGTTGTTAACTTTTGCTGGATCTTTGCGCGATAATTAACTATATTTTCCATTTTTAATCCTTTACTTTTTCTAACTTTGTCATTGCTGTTTTAATAAACTCACCAGTACGGATCTTTTGTGCTACCGCTAAAGCATTCTTCTTCAGCACTGAATATTCTTCACGTGGCATATTTTCAAGCCGCTCATCAATTTCAGTCAAGCTATCAACTGCAAAACCAACATTATTATCGATCACAAAATCAGCTAATGCCGCTTTTTTCCACACTATGATCGGCAAGCCACTGCTTAAATAAAGCGATGCCTTATGAGGGTTATTGTACTTAGTATACTCACCAAAGGTTCCATCACATTTAGCTATACTATTACCATCCCAAACCAAGCCAAAATTTTGCTTTAAGTGCTCTGGCAATTCCTCCGGTGAATAAACACCCTGATAATTTATATTTTCTGCATATTTCTCAGCTGGTGAGGGTCCGAAAAGTTCTAATTTGAAAGCTAGCTTTTCAAACTCCTTACTGGTCAAAAATTTTGACTTAGCTAAATTTCCAGCAAAAACCAATGAGCGATCATAATCATATTCTTCACGTAATTCAGTTGGATTATGATAATCAAATATACCTAGATCTATACATGGTGTCGTTACACCTTGTTCATCTAACCAAGCATGCATTTTTCGATTATGGTCAATGATCCCATCAACACTGTTGAACACTTCGATCTCATTTTGGGAAAAATTCTGGTCATCCTTAAAAAGTCTTAACGTTTCAACATCATGGATCACTAAATACAACTTAGCATCAGTATAACTTCTGATTGCTTTAATGATATTATTCGTCAAGTACGTTGAATAGATCGGGTACTGTAAAACTATCACTTCTGCTTTTAATTTCTTAAATACACGCGGTATCTTAAATTTAACATCATATACTTTGCGTAATTTTGCTCCAAAGCTCCGATCTTCAGGATCTAACTTAAGGTTAAGTGGCAGTGGTAAAAAGCCTTCATCTTTCAAAAAATATAGCACATCTTCCTTAGCCTTAGGACCCGCATTATTCTTATTTGGGTCTCCGATCGTTAAAACATATTTATTCATCTTTTTTCCCTTCGTCTAACATTTTGATCAATGAATTTATTGCTGTTTGCATGAATACACCTCGACGCATCATATCAGCAACTTGAACTGTGTTTTTGTATAATTTTTCATATTGCTCTGATGTCAAATCGTCTAAGACATTGTCTAGTTCGTTCAAACTTGAAATAGTCAAGCCACAGCCATAATGTTCAATAAATTTAGCGATAGCTGCCTCTTTCCAAACAATAACGGGAACACCTGAACTTAAATATAACGATGTCTTATGCGGCGCATTATACCGTAAATATTTTCCAAAGTTACCCGAACAAGTTGTTAATTCATCCCCATCCCAGATCAAGCCAAAGTTCGCCTTTAACTTGCTCGGTAATTCTTCAGGACTAAAGACACCACCATATTCTATATTACCTGGAAAATTCACGGGTGTCGTTTTACGCCCAAAAACTAGTAACTTATGTTTCAAATCATATTTAGTTAGAAATGTCGATTTATCTAAATTTCCAGCAAAACAGATATTTCCGGTGTATGGTAGCATCGGATTTATCGGATTAGGATTATCATAATCCCAAACATTTAAATTAGTGATCAAACCATTGATCCCATGCTCATGCAACCAATCTGTCATCACATCGTTCAAAGAGACTAAACCATCAGCCATTCCCAATAATTTCAATTCGGTCTCATTTTCACGGCTATGACCATCCCCAGCATTAGCACGTAATGCCTCGATATCATGAACGATCAAGATCAGTTTCGCACCCGAAAGATATTTGATGCAACCTAACATCATTTTCTGTAAAAATGTTTTCCCTGAAGGAAATTGAACGATAACATTTCCGCTTCTGATTTTTAAGAAGATAAAAGGAAGTACACAAAAAACGTACAAAACTTTTGCGATCTTTCCAGTTGGAGTATCTATAACTTGATAATTTTCTTGTCTAAAAAAATTATTAGTATCTTCTTTGGCTTTGATACCACCCGTGGCACGTGCACTATCATGCCATAACAATACATAATTTTTCATTTTTAAAGCCCCTTTACTTCTAGCTTCAATACTTCGTAATTATACTATACTTACGACTTAAAATGTAGCATCCGTGATCTTATAAAAAAACATGGTAAGCAATTGGTGTTTTACCGCAACTTACCATGTTTTTAATTACCTTTTACTTTACTCTTTATCATAGTCGTAATTTGATTAAGCGATGTAGGTCGTAACACGATGATCATAACAATATAGATCAAGATCCCAATAATAACTTCTATTGCCAATGTCAAGATACTTGTCTTTAGGTAATTATCTAACATAAATACAGGAACAAACATTACTATACCTGCAATTAGATACTTAGGGATATTGATAAACATCTGCTTCAGATCCACGAGATCACGAATATACCAAATTTGATATGCAGTAACTACAAATTCAGAAATAACAGTCGCATACATGGCACCTTCTAAGCCCCATAAATAGATAAATGGTAAGTTAGCGATCATATTTACGACTGCGCCTAAAACAACTGATGTCGTAAATGCTTTGACCTTATTAGTCGGCAATAAGTACTGGGCACCAACAGTATTGCTCCAAGCAATAAATAAAATAACAGCAGCTTCGATCAACATTGCCTTACCCACAGGACCAAAACCATGTCCATAGAAATAAGGTCCCAAATGCAATGATACTGCAGCTAGCCCAAAGGTCATCGCAACGGATAATAAGGATATGAAGTCAAAAGATGTATACAACATCTTATTTACTTCTTTATGTTTTCCCTTAGCAAAAGCTGAAGCCATATGTGGCAACATCACCGTTCCTAGTGAGGTCGCCAAAGTTAAAACCATTTTAACGATCTGATCGGCATTAAAATAAAATCCCGCATACTCAGCACCGACCATTGCACCTAACATTGTCTTATTCAGTTGCAGATAAACTGATGTCGCAACTTGCGGAATAAATAACGACACTGTTGGATTAAAATGCTTTAGTGGATGTAGCTCTTTAAATTTGACTGGAACCAAGATCTTTTTTAGATATGGCCATAAGATCAAATTTCCAAAGAAGGTCGATGCACCAATAATAAAGATATACAAAGCTACATCGTTTGCATCACGTACAAGTGTAAAAATCATGACCATTGAAGCTAATTTAACGATCGTGTTTCTGATGACCGTTCGCTTAAAATCTTCGATCCCCATAAAGAGCCATGAGATATCAAATGCGACGGCAAGCACATTGATCGACTGGATCCATAAATACCAGGTGTATTCTGTATAGATCTGCAAAAAAATCACAAATGCTAAATATGCCACTAAAGTCGTCAAAGTTTTTAGGATCTGGATCTCCCAAAAAGTTTCTGACATTTTTTGTCGATCTTCTCTCACATATGCGATTTCACGATTTCCGTAATAGCCGACACCTAAAGCAGCAAACATAACAAAGTACTGGATGATCGAATTAGTATAAGCATTATCGCCGACCCCTGACGCATGTAAGACACGACTGATATAGGGACTTGTGATCAACGGTACAATGATCGCTAACACTTGGTAGCCCGCATTATATAAATAGTTGCGGAGAACTTTCATTTTTAATCACCAAATTCTTGCTTAACTGTGGTCAAAGCAGCCGAGATCACTTGATCCATGTTGTAATAGCGATATTGACCTAAACGTCCACCAAAAATCACATTTTGCGCTTCTTGTTTAGCTAGATCTTGGTATTTAGTATAAAGCGCATTGTTCTTCTTATCGTTGACCGGATAATATGGTTCATCGCCCCGTTTCCAATCAGCAGGGTATTCTCGGGTTATAACGGTCTTATTCTTATCACCTTTACCAAATTCAAAGTGCTTATGCTCAATGATCCGTGTATATGGTGTCTTAGCATCGGTGTAGTTAACGACCGCATTACCTTGATAGTTATCAACGTCTAAGGTTTCAGTCTCAAACCGTAAACTCCGATATTCTAATTCACCTAGTTTATAATCAAAGAATTGATCGATCATCCCAGTGAATAAGACTTTATCGTAATTACTCAAGTATTGGTCTTTGTTATCAAAGAAATCAGTATTGGTTTTGACGGTGATGTTGTCGTGATCTAACATCTTTTCCACGATCTGTGTGTAGCCACCAACTGGGATCCCTTGATAATCATCGTTGAAATAGTTGTTATCGTAAGTCAAACGTACCGGTAAACGGCGAATGATAAAGGCTGGCAATTCAGTTGCCTTACGCCCCCATTGCTTCTCAGTATAACCCTTGATCAATTTTTCATAGATATCGGTACCGATCAACGAAATAGCTTGTTCTTCCAAGTTTTCGGGTGTCTTACCGTTCAAAACAGCACGTTGTTCATCGATCTTTGCTTGTGCTTCTTTAGGTGTGACTACTCCCCAAAGCTTATTGAAAGTATTCATGTTGAAAGGCAAGTTATAGATCTCGCCGTTATAATTTGCCACTGGGGTATTCGTATACCGGTTAAATTCAGCAAATTGGTTCACGTAATCCCAAACTTTTTTGTTTGAAGTGTGGAAAATATGTGCGCCATATTGGTGCACTTGGATCCCATTGACTTCTTTCGTATAAATATTTCCCGCTAAGTGGTCACGCTTTTCGATCACTGTAACTTCATGGCCACGCTTAGCCGCTTCATTGGCAAAGACAGCCCCAAAAAGTCCTGCACCAACAACTAAATACTTAGACATAATATGTACTCCTCCAAAGATATCTGATTTATCTCTTCTAATTAAACAAAAAGCCGTCACAATGACGGTAATTCCTTTTGCATTATACCACAGAATAAAAACTTAGCCTACTTTCTTACAAAGTAGGCTAAAAAATTAAGTTTTATTCGGTATCTAATGCTGGAGGCAAAACCGCTAATAAAGCTAGTAAACTGACATTATAAGACATGTGCCAGAAATGATGATTGACTGCCATACTCAAAGCTATCAATAAAACTGCGATCGCCAATCCATAGTATCGTATTTTGAATGCCCGATAAAGCAGATAGGCTAGTAAACCAAGCATAAATAGTAAAAAGATAACTCCAAACATCATCAAAGCTTGAACATAGGCAGAATCGATAAAGTAATAGACTACAAAGCCCCTCGGATCTCCATTACCATTTTGATAGATATATTGCCCAAATAAGTGGATCGGATACTTTTCAAACGCCATATTTCCAAACAATAAACGACGGGATAACAAAGTATCTAGCTGAGCAAAAACTGGATCATATGGATCAAAAAAATAAGTCAATAACAGATTACTTAGTGCATACAATGCTACTAGTAGAGCTGTCCCTTTAAAGCCAATATATTTTACCGCCTTAAAAATATATCCTCTAAAATACATTGTTATAAGCAATAATAACATTAGCAATGCATCCAACCGACTATTAGTGATAGCAAAGATCAATACTGCGATCAAAGCCATAAACCCGATCTCTTGGCGTGAAAAAATAAAATCCCGCACCAGCGCAAAAGCAAGCATCAAATAGAAAACATGCGCCGCTAGATCAGATGGAGTAGCTAACCCTAGCCCAGCTCTAACTACACCTGCACCTTCGCGCCACATGATATTGTTAGGAACAAGCCCTAAAACTGCTGCTGCATAAACCAACAAAAGCATTGATAGGACAACCAAAATATATTTATTTAAAATTTGTTTAAAATCTATTCTATATGCGCCAACGATAAATAAATACATAAAAAACGGATCTAATTCATGTGCCTGCTTACAAACAATAAATAAAAAACACGCTCCAACTAAGATCGCTAGGATCGTATTAAACTTGTGTCGATCAAAAATAATGATCTTACAAAAAACCAAGAATGCTGCCAATTGTGAAAGCCGCAATAAAATAACGATCGTACCTAATCCTAGAGCCCGCGAAAGTGTCGTTCCTGCCATAAAATTGACGATCAGATATAGACTGAAACAGAACATATAGAGCTGATTTCCCAGGTTATTTTTGTTTAACGCTAATTTTTCAAGCACCAGACAGCCCCCTAACTACTCTTCTTTAAAGGCCCAGAATCTTTGACCTAGATAATTTAGTCCTACAAAAAATACTGACCCAGCCAACATAGCTACATTATTTTGCACATGTGTATCAAATCCACTAAATACCCACATGGCTAGTGGTTTAGCGACACCATACGCGATCAGATAGCACACAGTGATATTTACAGTGAACTTGATCACGGTCACCAAACTCTTAGATTTATTTTGAAAGGTGAAATGTTTGTTTAAAAAGTAACTCAAAATACTACCAAAAATATAATTTGAGGCCGATGATACCCAGTAACTGAAATGGAAAAAGTTATAAAAAATAAACATGATCCCCATTCCAAAAATCGTATTGACGATCCCTACTAAGATAAATTTAATCATTGTGGCATCGAATAAATTTTTAAATTTGTTAATGATAATTATCAGTCCTTAACGTGATTTATATACTGTTATTTTACTTTATCGGCTCTAAATAGTCTAATCTATATCAACTAAAAACCCCCAAAAATTGGGGGCTTTTAGTATTATTTCTTTTCTTTGATGATATAAACCGGGCGATTTTTGACTTCGGTAAAGATCTTACCAATGTACTTACCCACGATCCCTAAACAAAACAGTTGAATCCCACCGATAAAAAGCATGATACAGATCGTTGAGGCCCAACCACTAGTTGGATCACCTTGGATCAAATAACGCGCAATGATAAATAAAATACCTAGCCCTGAGATCACTGAGGAAATGAAACCTACAAAAGCCGCAATATCTAAAGGAAATTGTGAAAAATTCACTATACCATCAATAGAATATTTAAACAAACTCCAGAAATTCCAACTAGTTTTACCAGCTACACGCTCTTGGTTTTCGTAATTTAAATATTTAGTCTTGAAACCGACCCAGCTAAAGATCCCCTTCGAAAAGCGGTTGTACTCGCTCATTTCAAGAATCGCATCGACCATTTGACGCGTCATCAAGCGAAAATCTCGTGCACCATCAATGATCTCAGTATCAGAGATCTTATTGATCAATTTATAAAACATCCGTGCAAAAAATGATCGAATTGGTGGCTCACCCGAACGATCTACTCGTCTAGTACCTACACAATCATAATCAGTGGTTTCGATTATATTTAGCATCTCTGGTAACATATCAGGTGGATCTTGTAGATCAACATCCATTACAGTTACATAGTCACCAGTTGCCTCCCGCAAGCCACAATACAGCGCAGCTTCTTTACCAAAATTACGCGAAAAAGAAACATAGTGTACATGTTCTGGATCTTTAATTTGTAATTTTTGCATTTCATTCAAAGTATTATCCGTTGAACCATCATTTACAAACCAATACTCTAATTCAACGTCTACTAGTTTATCCTTCACTTTCTCGACCGCTTCGTAAAATAACGGTACTGATTCTTCTTCAAAGTAACAGGGTACAATGATCGATAATTTTTTTGCCATTACTTTCTCCCTCTATTGTACTTTTTCGTTAAGTACCAAGTACCACTTAGTAAAATAATTCCCACCAGTGTTAGTAAGGCACCTAATTTTAAATGTACTACATGATACTCCATTGTAATATTATTTTTCCCTTTTTCCAAGGGAAGTGCCATCAGCGTATTATCCAGTAATTTTGGCATGATCTCTTTTCCATTCAACTTCACGACCCATCCGCTTTCGTAAGGAATTGTGGTTTGCAAATAACGCTTGTTCTGCTTATTATCTACCGTGAAGTTTGCTTTACCGTTTTCCACATTAAGTTTAACATCCACACTTTGCTCCTTAAGCTCATTAGTTACTTTAGCTAATTGGTCTAAATCTAGTAGATATAGTTGTAGTTCATTGAAAGCATTTTGATCATTAGTCTGGAGCTCAATATATCCGCTATCTTCATCTGTTGTTGGAACATAGAAAACGCTTGGGGATAGCCATGTACTATACACTTGTTGCATTTTTCCATTTAGATCCAATTTTGTTCCGTCAACACTCCATTTCCAAGGTAAAGAACCATATACACTGTAGTTTCCTGTGGGAATTTTAAATTTATAGCGCATCCCACCCTTTGTAGCTACTTTTTCATATGCTAAAGGTTTAAATATCTTGGTTGGTATAGCAGCTGCTTGAGTATAGACTTCGTTTTCATAATCAAACACATTCAGCCCATTTGATCGCTCAGCTATATCATGAACGATAAAACCTAATGGCAAGGCATAAGGATTTTTATAGACATCTTTTTCATTTGCTTTCTGCAACGTAATTTTTTCTAACCCCTTTATCGGATATGGCGAAAGAATATATTTCACACCTAAAAAAGAGTCTGTTGGTAGGATCGATGTATTAACTATACTTATACGATCTCCTTCTGTGCGATAGCCTAAATCAGATAATAGCTTTAACTGCGTCCCACTTGGGCTTGAAATATATGAAGCTATCGACCAATAATTAAAACCATAAGCTTCATTATAATTTGCAGTGATGTTGATATTATCTTCTTCTCCTTTGACTTTCGTCTGACTGATCCGATAATAACCAGCGTCATATTTCTTTAATGCAGTGATCTGCCTATCCTGTTGTTTAACATAGTTTTGATAAACTTTAACCTCGCTAAACATATTCATGATCAGTAAATAAGTGTTATAGCTTAATTCGCTACCGACCAATAAACATAAACTAACTACAACGTATTTTTTGTAACGTTGTAAGTGTGAAGCACTGACTAAGCATAATATAAATACTATCATCCCTAAAAAGATACCACTTTGCACCCAGCGTATCTCAGAAACTTTGGGCAAGAAATACCATGCGACCAATGATATACCTGCAATACTGACAGTCGCTTTGAGCAAAGGTACTATGTTATTTTGGGGTTCATTGGACCATTTTTCAAAAAATAGACTCGCCATAAATACTAAAAACATTGATCCCACGTACGAATAACGATACCAGTAACTCGTAGCATCTTTCAAAAGTGAAAATAACATAAATAGCGGTTGCCAATAATACATCAATAAAGAAATGATCAAAAAGATACCTAGAACTAGTTTTTCTTTGGTTTTAAAACCACTTGAAAAGAAAAGTGATACTGCACCTAATAAGACCAAACTTCCACAAAAAAGTGAAACATTAGTCGGTGAACTTGTAGCTCCCAAAGTATAGCTAGGAATAACCGATAAAATATTCCCCCTAAAAGTATTAGTCATTAATGACCAATCTAATCCTGAACGGGATTGTTGTCCCATAGAAGATACAGTAGGCAAGAATGTAACTGCACTTATCATTATTCCGATGATCATCGCCCATGCATAACTTAAAATTGACCAGCCAGTTTTCTTTAAAGTGATATTTTCAGCTAGACATATCTCCAAGATCAACCATCCAAAAGAAAATAGACAATTGATCGCACCAACATACCAATTTACGATCAAGCCAAAACCGATCGACAATGCTAAAAGATAAAGACCACGTGATCGTTGTTGCGTAACAAGGTAAACACCTAGCAAACTCAACGGTAATAGATAAACACCGTCTAACCACATGATATTACTACTTTGAGCGATATTATACTGCATCAATGCATAACTTAGCGCAAGTAAAGTAAGTAACCATTTTTTTAAACTATATTTAGTTCTCACATTCAAAAATATGGTACTAGTCATTGCAGCGACAGATAGCTTCAAAACAACCACTAAATTAAAAAAAGTATTTAAATTCTCTTTAGAAAAAAACACAACTAAGAGATTGAACGGTGATAGTAGATAATAAGTTATTTGCGACCAATTTCCCGATCCCAATAAATTACTGAAAGTAAACGTAGCACTGTTTTGTCCTAATAAAACATCTTTCCAATAGGCAAAGAAATCAAGATACTGTATCGAGGCATCCATGATAGCTAATGATTTATTGCCAAAAGGAGCAAATCCTCCTATAAATAGGATCGCACTTAATATCAAAAAAGCAAACAAAAAATTACCAATATATAGACTATATTTTTTCAGCACTGATAACATCCCTCTTCTCCTTTTATATAGTGATCAATTTTTTCAACATACTATCGGTGGATCGCTACTTTTACACGTGCTTAAAAAAACTGCCAAGAATTTTAAACATAATGAATTTAACATAAATAACAAAACATAGCTCTCCGTAATTTTATTTTTGACCGATCGAAATATTATTTTCTTACGAAAAAAGGATATGTCCGATTCAAGTAAAAAGAACGAACCACTGGTAACTTTGGAATAATAATAATACCTACAACAGTTAAGAAGAAGCGATACAAAATCTCCATGCTGACCGCAAAAATTTGATTTCCCGTTGTTTGAGCTAAAGTTCCATAGATCTTACCTGAAATAGCAAATGAATTTAAATCTATCAGGTGAACACATAAAACGATCAACGACATCTGTCCATAATATTTAACAGCCTTCAAATTCACTTTAGTTTCACAAAGTAACTTTGCCAAGTACATCAAAGTAAGACTACCACCAATACCACCTAAAACTGCTAAGATCGGTGAATCTGCATGTGCGATGTTGAGATATAAAAAGCCACTTTGTGCTGATATGATCCACAACACACCGCCTATAATGCATCCAAACATACCATATTTTCCGATCAGATCGAATTTTCTGATCAAATAACCACCATAATAAAATAGTTGGCTAGCCAATGCTGCATTAATAGACCATGGTAATAAAATTCCCATATCGCTCAAATAAAAGCCACTAAATGTTATGAGCGTTGCCATGATCCCACTTATGTATAAATTTCCACGACTACTTTTTATGATAAGATCAAATAAAATATTGCCAAAATACATTGCTAGTAAGAACCAAATGGCACCTATTGCATTGATCGTTAACGACTTATCCCAAAAAGGATTTAATGTTGTCCCACTACCATAAAGAGCTGATATCCAAAAGTTACGCATATCTAAATTGTAGATCCAGTTGGGAAAAATAAAATTAAATCTCGTAATAATAACTACAATGAGCAAAGTTGCCAAATATGGCAATAATAGATTGACATTTCCCCCCTTAAAAACCTTTTTAAATGGTTTTTCTTTATAAAGATATCCTGATAAAACAAAGAACACTGGTACATGCACAGCGAAAATCAATTTCCCCACAATTGAGTAGGTGTATACCTCCAATGTGTGACCCATAATGATCAGAAACATGCCCACTGCACGAACTATATCTATCCAATCAACTCTCTTCTTCATATTTCCTCCAAAAATTATGTATTTAAAATCAAGCACTATATGTTTCACGTGAAACTCTATACTCAATAGTCAAGAATATTATATTACAAATTCTTCAACTATCCCATAACTATAGTCACTTATCAAACTACTTAAAAATTTACCTTGCACGATCAAAGCTTTAATGGTATTCTAACCTTATAAAGCTCACGGAGGTTGTTACCATGAATTACAGTATTGATACACAAACTACAGCAACCACCACCTCAACCACTACTATGTAGGCTGGTTGGGGCTATTTGAGATAATAAAATGTCGATTAATAAAGCTAACTGATCAGCAATATCACCTAACAATAAATGTTACGTCGATACCGCTTTTTAGTTAGCTTTTTTGCATAGGACAAAGAAATGGGGATTTTTTATGAGTAAGGATTCAAACGAGCAGCCAAAAAATCATTTAAATCGGTCGCTCACGTCTGGTCAGATGGAAATGATCGCCCTTGGTGGAACGATCGGGGTCGGATTATTTATGGGGTCGACCTCCACTATCAAATGGACAGGTCCATCTGTTTTGCTAGCTTATGCTTTTGTTGGGATCGTCTTATATGCGGTCATGCGTGCTCTAGGTGAAATGATCTACATCAAACCTGGGACTGGTTCTTTTGCTGATTACGCTACCGATTATATCCATCCACTTGCTGGCTATTTAACTAAATGGAGCAACATCTTTCAATATATCGTCGTTGGGATCAGTGAAGTCATCGCTGTTACACAGTATTTGAATTACTGGTGGCCTAATCTCCCTGACTGGGTATCTGGGCTTGTCGTTGTGATCACCCTGACCTTGGCTAATCTAGCCTCAGCCAAGGCTTACGGGACTTTAGAGTTCTACTTTGCCTTGATCAAAGTAGTCACGATCATCTTGATGATCATTATGGGGCTAGCCGTGATCTTCCTTGGCTTTGGAAATAACTGGCAACCACTAGGCTTGTCTAATTTATGGGATCACGGTGGCTTTTTCCCTGGTGGCTTTAAAGGCTTCATGTTCTCACTTTCGATCATCGTTGGTTCCTATCAAGGGATCGAACTTCTAGGGATCACAGCCGGTGAAGCAGCTAACCCTAAACACGCGATCGTCGCAGCCGTTAAATCGATCGTTTGGCGTATCTTGATCTTCTATATCGGTGCGATCTTTGTCATCGTAACGATCTACCCATGGGATCAACTAGCTGCGATCGGCTCTCCATTCGTTGAAACTTTCTCTAAAGTCGGGATCGCTGGTGCTGCCGGGATCATCAATTTCGTAGTCTTAACAGCTGCCATGTCAGGGGCTAACTCTGGGATCTACAGTTCCAGTCGGATGCTCTTTAAACTTTCGATCGACCATGAAGCTCCTAAGATTTTCAGCAAGCTCTCTAAGCACGTGGTACCAAACATTGCGATCTTAGCTATCTCAGGTGGGATCTTGCTTGGGTTTATCCTAAACATCATTTTGACTAGCTTGAACAAAAATACGGCTAATCTCTTCGTTGTTGTGTATAGCTCTAGTGTTTTACCTGGAATGGTGCCATGGTTTGTGATCTTGATCTCAGAATTGCGGTTTAGACGGCAAAATGCACATGAATTAACGGATCATCCGTTCAAGATGCCACTTTATCCGTTCTCAAACTATTTTGCGATCATTTCACTTGTTGTGATCATGATCTTCATGTTCATCAATCCCGATACCCGTGTATCAGTTTCGGTCGGAGCTATCTTCTTGCTCATCTTGACCGCTGTTTTCTTTAGTCGCAATAAGAAAGCTAAAAACTAAAAAATTGTTAAAAATAAGCACCGTTAGCTAGTAACTAACGGTGCTTATTTAGTTCTTACGTTTAAAATAACAAGTTTGACATATGATCCAAATGAGTAAAAGTCCCCATCCGATCAAAGCTATCTTGGTTCCTATAAAAAATACCTTTGATGGCAAATAACCAACAATAACTGTATGTTTACCTTTTTCCAAATCAAGTTGTACTGTATTTCGTTTACTATTTTGATAAGCGGCCGGTTTGCCATCGACTGTCACTGCTGTATGCGCATAATGAACTACCGGCAGATCTACCTTGCTCTTTCTAGCTAGTTCTACCTGATATTGTAGCGCATTGGCACTTGCATATGGCTTTATATGCATCTCTTGTCCATTTATTCTGGTAACACCAGATATGATACTATAAACATCTTTGTTTGTTCGATAAGCTTTATCCCAATCCATAATGATGTATTCCAGAAAATGATTCTTCTTCAATGTTTTGGTCGGGAAATAATCAACTTCACCAGTTTGCGCCCAATAATCAAACTGTGCCTGATAGTTCTTATTTGTCAAAATACCTGCATATAAGATAGCTTGCTCGTCAGCTTTTAAAGGCTTAATGATCGTTTCTTTATTTTTGGCTGTATTAGCCAAGCGATCTGATAAATTACTGATCGAACCATAATAACTGATCAAACTTACTAACAATAGTGCCAGTATCGTCATCGCTCTACGCCAATTCGTTTTTAATGCCCCATATTTTGTTAACAACTCAACAATTATTCTCGAGCCTAAAATAGCTGTCAATAAAACAACATATATCAAATAACGATACGGTAATTGGAGTAAAGCTAGGAAAGAACCGTTAAAAGATTTCCAGGGAAATATTGCTGTTGATATCAAAGTTAAGCAGATCGCCAAAATATAGAGCGGTACCTCCAAGGAATCTTGTTTGATCCATCTCCATCCGCTAAGCAATACTAGCAATAAAACGATCCCGATACTTGAACTAGTAGCGGTATTACTTAGTGATGTCGTAAATACCTCACCTAAGTTTTGAATCATACCTACCCCGGGATAAGTTGCTGTTATTCCCTTTCCAAAATAATCTGTAAGCAACGGAATAATTACTGGCAAAGCTAGGATCACTGTAGCAATTGCGCTTATCAGTAAATATTTCGATCTTTTAAGATCAAACTTACCTGTAAAAAGTGCTACGAGCAATAAAACTGTAAAGATCTCACTGATCAATAAGATACTCAACATATGACTATACGCTAGTAACGTCATCCCTATAGTCAACCAGTACCACTTTCTTTTGTCGCCACAGATAATATGGTAAAAGCCTAAAAATGCTAATGGAATAAACGTACTTGCAATGTACTCACCAACAACAAAACTAGCTGGCCCTAGATAAAGTCTATATGGCGCTAATGTGTAGAGGAGTGCAAAGATAAAACTCCTAAGATATTTTCCCTTCGAAAAAGAGAGCATAGAAAAGTAGCTAATTACGAAGGTCATAAACATAAACAAGCCTACCCAAATATAGTAAGCGACTACTGGTGTCGTAATAAAACGTAACCAGGCCCAAGGATAAATAAAGATCACTGGATAAAATAAAAACGATCCGACACCGGTACTTTGAAAAGTAGAAGTTGCTATATAAGTGAATAAGCTACCTTCGCTCAAATTGCGATAGATCTGTTCTACGCGTGCCGCATGAAACAACCAATCAACCTGAGCCGCAATTCTTCCTGTGGCTGCCAATGGATAGATCATACTTATTGTGATCACTAAAAAAAGCAACAGTACCACACTATTTATTTTTATATTCTTCACTTTATTCATCCCCATAACTACTTTGGATCTTCATAAAATCTGTATCTTTTACGTAATTTTTCCCAGCAGTAATATCATATTGAATGACTCTCAAATCATTCAATATCTCTTTTTGCTCTTCTGTCAAATTTTTTTCACTTACAAGTTTCTCAGCTTCAGTCACATACTCAACATTTCTAACTGATGTACTATTAGATTCACTGCCAATATAGAAAGCTGGCAGAGTTTGATAGACACTAGTCAGCAAAGCATAGTACGGAGAAATTTTCGAATTCGTTGCCTCAGACACCATCGCCGGAAAATCATTAGGTGAAATATAGCGTGATTTTACTAAATCAGTCTTGGCACCTTGTTCACGAGCAACCTTATTTGAATAGATAAAGTAGTCCGTTTCATGAAGATTCAAACCATCTTTTGCCATGTCATTAGCGTAAATTCCCGGTAAATGATCTCCGTAAAAAACAAGTGTGATCGGTTTATCGATAGCTTCTAATTGCTCGATAAAATCAGCTACATATCCATCTGTGTAATGGATCCCTGTTGCAAAGTTATTGATCTGCTCACGAATTTCATCATCTAATTCAACTGCCTGTTCTACCGCAAAATCAGTGTTATCACTGTAATAATCTTTATTATACGGCATGTGATTTTGCATCGTTACCAAATTGATAAATTGTCCATTATCCTTATTTTCATTGATCACATCAAGCGCATTGGCATATGCGACTTTATCTGATAAATATGGATTATTTTGGATCTTTTCTTGATGTTTGATCTCCGTCTTACTGCCTAGATAAATAAAATCATTAAACCCAAACTTTTCATATACCTTTGGTCGACTATAGAAATTTCCTACATACGGATGAATAGCTACCGCATTTGAAAAGTAATTCACGATCGATGGGTTATAATTGCGAGCCGAAACTAATTGCGTATACGGTGTACTCAATGTTGGTGAAAAGTTAGCCAGTGGTAAGCCTGTCATTGTCATATATTCAATATTAGCTGTGCCACCACCAAAACCAGAACTTATCATATATCCAGAAGTTGTTTCGTTCATCAACTGATGGATATACGGGATCGGATCTCCCTTTAATTTAGTGTCTTTAACATGATTAGGATCACTAAAACTCTCACTCAAATTAAAGATGATCGTTTGCTTTGACAGATCATTTGTACGTGTTTTGTTGATCTCTGCAGCTTTATTTCTATATTTAGCAACTATCTCTTCGACCTTAGCTTTAGAATAATCCTCAGGTCGTTGCATGATAACAACATCTAAATTATTTAAAAACTGCAAAGTCGGACCATTTATCTGAGCCCCATTTAATTGGTTATAAAATGTTGGATCTATCCCTAACATTCTCATCGGCTTTTTCAATATAAAATTATCGTGATTCCAAAAAAAGCTACTACATACGACCACAGCCGGTATTAATAAGTATTTTACACGTGTCTTTAAAGATAATTTTTTGACCTTCACTTTCCATGATAGCAAAAAGACTACACACAACAATATGATCAAGGTGACCACACCTAAGAGCAATAGCCAGTGTGGGACCATGTTCAAAAGATTGCCATATGCCTCTAGCATGACCACTTCTGAAGGCAAGATAGGTTCGCGACGACTTGCTATCTTCAAATATGTTGCAATACACCAAATAATTATCAAATAATCACTTACTAAAAATGAAAACCAAAAACTATTCGTTAAACCACGCAAAAATAGATATAGTCCAATAAATAATAACGCGTTGATCACAATGATCTGTGGGCGTTGTAAGATCGCATAAGTCAAAGCATTATATGACTTATCACCCTCAATAGTATCAGCTACACGACCACCAACATTTGTCATGAACATAGAAATATACGCTAAGATCAACATTACGCCACTAACGATCAACGCTAGCCTATGCTCATGTAATGATCTCTTCAAATGTCCCCATGTCAGTTTGATATTTTTTTCTAAATCGGCCAAATGCCAAGAATCCAGCTTCCGATCTAATGTACCCAGTTTTTGAAAGAATTTCGACTTAATGTATACATGTACTATTATCCAAATAATCAAAGGCACTGAGATTGCTTCACATAATTCCATATATCTGATACTCAAAGTCGATTTTTCATTAACAGTATTCAGTGCTTCGATCAAAACTGCTGACGCAGAGAATAAAACAATTCCCAGCAAGCTAAATAGCTGTGCCTCATCCAACTTCAACACCAAAAGAAGGTGCACTAAACAAAATGAAAATGACACTGTAAATAAATTAGCTGCATCTGTCAATCTAGTTGCTGTGCTCAGATCCCCATGAGTTCCCTCAGATATCAACGGCATAAGTACCAACATGATAGCCAATAAGGTAGCTGAAATGCCAGTCAACAAATACCATGTTTTCTTAGTCAATTTGCTATCCGATAAATTAGCCCCCAAAGTAAAGACCATCCACGCATAAATTGCTGTTGTTCCACCACTATAGTTAAAAATATCACTCCCAAATACTGTTGGTACACCAAATGTAAGCAAAAAGAAAATATAGTAGGCGTATCGATTATTCAACAAATGATCCGCGATTACTTTATTAGTTAAAATCGCTAATAAGATCCCACTAAATAACGGCGAAGTATTACGCAGAAATGGTAGGAGCGCATTATAAAAGTGCCCGATCCATGTTGAATCTTGTAAAAAACACGCCACTAACAAGCAGATCCATGTTCCAATAAACAAAAAGCCCCAAACTTGAAAAATACCGATCTTTTTGACCTTAGTCATGAAATATCCAAGCAAAAGAAGAATGATCGGTATACTTGTTACTGAAAACCCTTGTAGTACATTGGCTATCAGATACTTTTTACTGATCCCTTCTTGTAACAAGATATGAGAAGCCTGCCGCCAATATAAACTACTAAATGCAGTCAACAATATTATTCCGTAAGTAAATAGATAAACTTTAAATTTACTTACTAATTGCCTTATATTCTGTGCAGAATATATCCTATCTTTATTCATAGTTACTCCGAACTTCTAACTTTCTATCGTACTGTATATCAATGCTAGTATATCAAATATACAGTCGTTAGTGCTATTATAGTTTATCTACATCATAAAAAATACGGCGCAAGCACAGAGCTCACACCGTATTCCTTATTTTAAATCAAATTAACCTTTGTGTTCTTTTTTCCAAAGGCCTAAGACCACACCTGCAATGATCGAGCCGATCGCAACGGCTGCGATATAGCCAAGTGGGTTAGTTGCCAATGGTGTTACCCAGAAACCACCGTGTGGCGCTGGTACGGAAACATGCCAGAGACCAACTAAAGCCCCACCGATCGCAGAACCCAAGACACATGATGGGATCACACGACCTGGATCAGCTGTAGCAAATGGGATCGCACCTTCTGTAATAAATGAGAACCCTAAGACCCAGTTAGAGATACCAGCACGGCGTTCTTGTTCTGGGAATTTGTTAGGGAAGAAAGCTGTTGCGATTGCTGTAGCAAATGGTGGGATCATCCCTCCGACCATAACTGCCGCCATCAAGGTCGCAGCTACCACAGATTTAGGATCGTTAGCAAACGCGCCGGAAGCAAAGACATAAGCAGCCTTGTTGAAAGGACCACCCATATCGATCGCCATCATCCCAGCTAAGACTAAGGTAAGCACGACTAAGTTACCTGTACCTAAGTGGTTCAAGAAGTTTGTGATCCAAATGTTGATCGTTGAGAAGATCGGATTGATGATAAAGTACATGATCAAAGCGATGAACAACAAGCCCAAGACTGGGTAGATCAACATCGGCTTCATCCCTTCGACACTCTTAGGTAAGTGAGCACAAAGTTTCTTCAAGCCGACCATCAAGTAACCAGCGATGAAACCAGCTGCGATACCACCTAAGAAACCAGCTGCCGATTTAGCATCAGCCATCACATTAGCTGTGTAAGCTCCACCAAATGAACCACCGTAAACTGTTGCCATGAAACCACCGACAAAACCGGGCATCAAGGCTGGACGATCGCCGATAGCTTCAGCGATATAAGCAGCTAAAACAGGAACCATGAAAGCAAATGCCATGTTACCAGCATTGTTCAAGAAGATGAAGGCTGGTGATTTAGCACCACCCATGTATTGTTCGACGATAAAGGAGATCGCCATCAAGATCCCACCACCGATAACGAATGGTAACATGTGGGAGATCCCGTTCATCAATTGTTTATAGATATCGCCCCAAACAGAACCGGTCGAATCACTTTCTTCAGTTGCATCATTAGCACTTGCATGAAAGACGGGAGCTTTATCTTCTAAGACTTCATTGATCAACTTTTCAGGGGCTTTGATCGCATCGGTAACTGGTTTGTTGACCAAGTTCTTGCCATCAAAACGTGCCATTTCGACTTTCTTGTCGGCAGCCACGATAACACCCTTAGCGCGCTTGATCTCATCAGCTGTCAAACGGTGCTTGATACCTTCAGAACCGTTTGTTTCAACTTTGATATCAACGCCCATCTTATCAGCTTGTTTTTTCAAGTTTTCTTCCGCCATGTAAGTATGCGCGATCCCGTTTGGACAAGCTGTTACCGCTACGATGTATGGACGAGAATCGTCAGCTGGTTGGTTAGCAGCTGCTTTTTCGCGTTCTTCTTGCGCTTTGTTTTCAGCTTCTTTTTGCGCAACTGCTTTAGCAAAGATGTCTTGGACCTTTTGTGGTGTGTCAGCTGCTTTCAAAGCATTGACCACATCTGGGTTCATCAAAACTTGAGATAAAGCTGCTAAAGCTTGTAAATGGGTATTATCTCCACCTTCTGGAGCTGCGATCATAAAGAACAAGTGCGCTGGTTGACCGTCCATTGATTGGTAATCGACTCCATTGACACTGCGCGCAAACATTACCGCTGGCTTCTTAACTGCCGTATCATGAGCGTGAGGGATCGCGATCCCTTCACCCATACCAGTTGAGCTTTCAGCTTCACGTTTTAAGATATCTTTTTTGTATAATTCTTCGTCGTCGATGATGCCTTTAACAAATAAGTTATGCACCATTTCATCGATAACTTCATTTTTGGTCGTAGCCTTAAGATCCATGATCATAAGGTCGGTCATCAATAAGTCACGAATGTCCATGTCTTACACTTCCTTTTTAATTATTTATATTCTTCGATCTCGATCATTGGTAAGATCTCATTGATCTTGTCAGCATCAGCCAAGTCTTCAGAAAAGGCTGTTGCAGAACCACAAGCAAGTCCATAACGGAAAGCTTCAAGTGGATCTTTAGTCTTAGCGTATGTGCCAGTAAAACCACCAATCATCGAGTCACCAGCACCGACCGAGTTGATCACGGTGCCTTTTGGTGCGTATGAACGATAAACTTTATCTTTAGTGATCATCAAACCACCATCGCCTGCCATCGAGATCAAGACGTGTTGCGCGCCCATTTCAAGTAATTTCTTACCGTATTTAACGATGTCATCGATGCTATTTAGTTTTACACCGAATAATTCAGCTAATTCATGGTTGTTAGGTTTGACCACTAATGGATTTTCTGGCAAAGTCTTCAACAAACTTTCACCCGTTGTATCGATCACAAATTGGGCACCTTTTTGACGGATGACTTTGATCAGATCAAAGTAAAAATCATCACTCAAACTTGGGACTAAACTCCCGGCAAAGATCACCACATCATCAGCGGTCAATTTATCGAATTGCGCTGTAAAGGCTGCGATCTCTTCTTTAGTCAATTCAGGTCCGCGGCCGTTGATCTCGGTTTCTGCTTGCGCTTTGATCTTAACGTTGATCCGTGTATCAGCTTTGATCGGAGTAAAGTTCGTCTTAAGTCCTGTCTTTTCTAGAGCTTCTTTAACAAACTCACCGGTAAAACCACCTAAAAAGCCCCAAGCTGTATTATCTAAGCCTAATTCCTTCAAGATGCGGGAAACATTGATCCCTTTGCCCCCAGGTAATTTATTGTCGTAATCCATTCGGTTGACTTCGCCTAAAGTTAGTTCATTTAACTGGACGATATAGTCGATCGAAGGGTTGACAGTTACTGTATAAATCATCAAAAATCCTCCTGAATCGTCGTTTGTTCGTAATAACGCGCTCTCACTGGTCGTGAAAGACTACTGGTAATGATCGTTGCTTGCGAAAGTTCAGCTACTTTGACAAAGGAAACATTGTCAAACTTGCTTGGATCAGCCAAAACAAAGCATTCCTCGCTTTGCTCCAATGCCGCTGTCTTGACTGCCGCCTCATCGGGATCGGGCGTAGTGAACCCATAACGGGGATGGATCCCGTTGATACCCAAAAACGCTTTGTTGAACCGGAATTGCGTCAGTGAACTGATTGCTTTGACACCAATAATTGCTTTAGTAGTATTTTTCAACTCACCACCGACCAAAATCGTTCGCACATTTTGATCAGCTAATAACGAAGCATGCATGACCCCATTAGTCACGACTGTCAGTTCTGGCTTGTTTAAATAAGGGATCATCGCCAAAGTCGTCGTTCCCGCATCCAAGTAGATCACATCTTCAGCTTCGACTAACTTGGCCGCTGCTTTAGCGATCGTTTCTTTTTGGGTCGTATTCTTCGACGCTTTACCACTCATATCAAGTTCACGTTGAAGCGAATGCTTGATCTTGGCCCCGCCATGCACCCGGACTAACAAGCCTTTTTCTTCCAAAAGTTGGAGGTCTCGCCGCGCCGATGATTCAGAGCAATTAGTTTGTTCACGGATCTCTTGAAGCTTAACGATATTATTTTCCTTTAACATCTGCAAAATATGCTGTTGTCTTTCTTCTGCAAGCACTTTCATCACACCTCCAAAATTATAATATCATCTGAACCAGCAAAAATCAATCACAAAAAATCAAAAAACGTCATTAAATTTCAAAAAAATTTAACATATTATCTTTCATGAAAAAATTTAAATATACATCTAAAAAATGCCGTTTTCTATTTGAAAACGGCATTTTATTTACAATTATTTGAAATTATATCCGGTCAAAAACAGTCATCAATTCTTAAAACTGTGGATCGGAGCAGGGATCAACCCACCACGCGTGATCATCGCAGCACTTGAAGTCTGATTGTATGGCATGATCGGCGCATGTCCCAATAAACCGCCAAATTCAACTTGGTCTCCGACTTTTTTGCCTGGAACAGGGATCACCCGGACAGCGGTCGTTTTATTGTTGATCATCCCGATCGCAGCTTCATCGGCGATCATCGCGCTGACCGTTGTGGCTGGAATATCACCTGGTAAAGCGATCATATCCAAGCCAACCGAACAAACAGCTGTCATCGCTTCTAATTTATCCAAGGACAGGGTTCCCGCTTCAACAGCAGCGATCATCCCCGCATCTTCAGAGACTGGGATAAAAGCACCGGACAACCCGCCTACGTGACTGCAGGCCATGATCCCGCCTTTTTTGACTGCATCATTTAACATCGCCAACGCAGCCGTGGTCCCATGAGTCCCAACTTGAGCAAGACCGATCTCTTCTAAGATCTGCGCAACCGAATCACCAACAGCTGGGGTCGGCGCTAAGGAAAGGTCGACGATCCCAAAGGGTACATTTAACCGTTTAGCTGCTACACTGCCGACTAACTGCCCCATCCGTGTGACCTTAAAAGCTGTCTGTTTGATCGTTTCTGCCACTTGATCGAGCGGTTGACCTTTAACATGCTCTAAAGCTGCTTTAACGACACCAGGTCCTGAGACCCCGACATTGATCACTACATCTGGTTCACTGACCCCATGGAAACCACCGGCCATGAATGGATTATCTTCGACCGCATTACAGAAGACGACTAATTTAGCGTTGGTCATATAATCTAATTTAGCAGCCGTTGTGATAACTTCACCCATTTGTTTGACCGCATCCATATTGATCCCACTCTTGCTGGAACCGACATTGACTGAGGCACAGACTAAGTTCGTTTGGGCCAAAGCTTCGGGTAATGATGCGATCAAGGTTTGGTCACCTTTAGTCATACCCTTTTGAACAAGCGCAGAAAAGCCACCGATAAAATCGATCCCCAATGTTTGAGCTGCCCTGTCCAAAGTTTTAGCGTACTTGACGTAATCCTTATCTTGGCTGGCACCCGCAACTAAAGAGATCGGCGTCACTGCCACGCGTTTATTGACGATCGGGATCCCATATTCCATCTCGATCTGTTCAGCCGTTTTGACTAGATCTTTAGCTTTAGTCGTGATCTTATCGTAGATCTTTTGGCAAGCCACATCACTGTCGCTATCAATGCAATCCATCAAGGAGATACCCATGGTAACGGTGCGGACATCGAGATTTTGGTCAGATATCATGTGGATCGTTTCTAAAATCTTATCAAATTCCATGAGCTGTCCTCCTATAGTTGGTGCATTGCGCGATAAACTTCTTCATTGCGCAAATTGATCTCAACTTTCAAGGTCTGACCCAATTCGGCAAGTTTAGCTGAGATAAGTTGCAGATCGCTTTGTTCCGGCACTTGGACCGCCATCATCATCGTAAAGTGCCCCTCTAAAATAGTTTGACTAATATCGAGGATATTGATATCTTGTTCAGCCAAAAAGCGACTAACTTCAGCCACGATCCCGACCTTATCTTGACCAACAACAGTTAAAATAGCTTTCATTATGTATGCCCCCTATGTATAACAGTGCAGAGAAATGCGGGTTAGGCCGTATGGATAACGGTAAGGAAAGTTTGAGGTTTTTTTATCTCGGGCTTTCATTATTGTTATACACTAGGCATTGCATTTCACAACACGACTACTATAACAGTGCGGAAGAACACGGATAGCTCCGTAGAAATAACGGTAAGAATGCTTTGAGGCGCTTTTTGTCTCAAAGCAGGCTTATTGTTATTTCCTAGGAGTTGTGTTCTGTAGCACGACTACTGCGGAGAAAACCGGTTTCTCCGACTACGACAAACCATCGTTACCAAACGACACCTTAACTATATAATTAACTTATCTAAAGTGCAAGAAATTATTTAACCTGGGAAATATTTTCTTTTGCTTGCTAATACATGCAATTACATGTAATATAGATTGAGTATTTATATGCGTTTGCATGCAATTTATTAGTGAAAGGACTTTATGTATGGATAACATTTCTAAAACGATCGATCCTAAGATCCGCCTGATCGTTACTATATTGCTTTTATTTTCTGGGTTTGTCAGTCTAGCTAGTCAAACGATGATGATCACTGCCTTGCCCGTCATCGAACATGAGATGAACGTCTCATTGACTCTAGTTCAATGGCTCACAACGGGGTACACTTTGATGATCGGGGTCATTACACCGCTCTCATCTAATTTGTATGAAAAATTCAAAAAGCGCAATATCTTTTTGACCACGATCGCGATCTTCATCTTAGGGACTTTGATCGGGTGTTTTGCGACTGATTTTTGGATCTTACTACTCGCCCGCTTAGTTCAAGCATGTGCTAGTGGGATCTTGATGTCATTTCAAATGACAACGATGATCTCGATCTACCCTCTCGAAAAACGGGGCACGATCCTAGGGATGTCTGGGCTAGTCATCGCTTTTGGTCCAGCTATCGGGCCAACACTTTCTGGTCTGATCGTTAACACTTTGGGGTGGCGCTATATTTTCATCTTAGTTTTACCAATGATGATACTGGTTTGGTTGATCGGCTTCTTTGCCTTTCCTAACTTCTCCGAACCTAAAGATATCAAGATCGACTTTGCTTCCGTAGGTCTCTCCTTGCTTGGTTCGGGATTGACTTTAGCAAGTTTGACCTTCTTTCAAACTTCAGCTTTACAAGGCTGGATCATGTTAGTTTTAGGGCTAGCGATCCTCTTTGTCTTTGTTAAACGTCAACTTCGCCTCAAACAACCGATGCTCAAAGTTCAACTCGTCAAAAATCGCTCATTTAGATTGATGACTTTAGTTGGGATCTGTGCTTTCATGGTCTTACTTGGGACTGAACAAATGCTGCCGATCTTCACGCAAAATGTTTTACACCTAAATAGTATGGTCTCTGGGATGATCTTGTTGCCTGGTGCGATCGCCAATGCGCTCAGTGCTGCTATAGTCGGCCGTCTTTACGACAAACATGGTCCTAAATATTTGATCATTTCCGGGGGGATCTTAATGTTGATCGCTGCGATCCCATTTGTCATGATCTCCGAGACTACGCCTGTTTGGCTCTTAACGGTTGCTTATATGCTGCGGATGATCGGAAATGCCCTCGTATTTTCACCCGCGATGTCAGAAGCCTTTGTTGATGTTCGGCCGGATGAAGTCAGCCACGCTACAGCCCTTAACAACAGTTTACGTCAGGCATTCGGCGCTTCCTCGATCACCATCTTGATCGTCTTATCCAATATCCCAGCGACATTTACAGCTGGGATGCGTCTTTCCATGTGGATCACAGTCAGCTTGGTCTTATTGATGCTGATCTGCTTTAGTCTTTACTTACACCAAAATTCTCGAAAGGATTGAGCTTCTATGGATTCCCCAAAAATAAGTAAGCTAGTTGCAATTTTTAATCGTAAGTTACGTACTGAGATAAATAATCAGTATGAGCATTTGGGGTTAAGTTATAAAAATTACTTTTATCTTGAAAAGATCCATGAAAATCCAGGTATAAGCCAAGCAGAATTACTGCGCTCTCTTTATCAAGATCAAAGTATCGTGACACGCCAAATCAATAAATTAGTAGCTGATGGTTGGGTCCAAAAAAAATTTGCCATTTCTGATCATCGGAGATCTGAGCTATATTTGACACCGAAAAGCGAGGCTATCTTACCTAAGATCAAACTGATCCATCGTCAGATCAACCAACGTGCTCTCGCAAGTTTGACACCACACGAAGCACAGGTATTTGGTGAACTATTGGCTAAAGTAACAGCTGAATATCAACCACATAATTCAACAGAAGCATGAAACATGCCATATAATTAGGGATAAAAACATATGAGATGTGCACAATGAAAGTTCACATGACCAACATTCACGTGATGGCGAAAAATAGTGTTGCTCAGATAGCCCAAACTTTATTCTCAGTTGAATTTGATCATCTTTATCCATGATGTGACGCCACTGATGTTTGCCGAAAATCGCTACTTGCTACCAACATTTATCGATTTTTACCAAAAAGCTGATCTTTTGATCGTGCCGTCTGAACAGATGTATCATTTCTTACGAGAAAATGGTCTGGCAGAGAAAAAATATGTGGTCCAACAGATGTGGGATCATCCTTTAGATGCCGATATGCTTTATGACACCACTGAGATCAAACGTTTGAATTTTGCAGGTGATCCCCAAAAATTCGCATTTGTTCAAGAATGGCATCACGATATTCCACTACATCTATTCGCTTCTGAAAAGTCTGAAGCAACTGACCTGAACCTTATCCACGAAGGCTGGCTCAATGATGCCGAGCTTTGCATCAGGCTTTCTAAAAATGGTGGTTTTGTTTTGGTTTGGAATGATGGTGGCTATACCCAAGAATATACTTCTAAATATATCTCCTATAAACTAGGAACTTATCTGGCTGCGGGGCTACATGTCATCGTTCCACGTGGCATCTCAAATGAAGAGCTGATCGTCAAAAATAACCTCGGCTTTGCAGTTGATTCGATCGCCGAAGCTTTAGAAAAATTAGCGAACCTCACTCAAGAAGAATATCTACAATACAAAAATACAGTCAAAGAATTTGCACCACTACTTCAACAAGGTTACTTTACTAAGCAAGCCTTAGTTCAAGCAGTTTTTGAAGTTTTACAAGCCTAAATGAAAAACAAGCTTTCCCGGGAAATAATTTCCCAGGAAAGCTTGTTTTTTAGTTCATTTAAAAGCGCAAGTGATACAGACTAGCTGGACGTCCCGGCCCACGCTTATTTGTCTTTCCGATCTCGCGGAAAAGTCGCTGGTGGGTCTTTTTAAAGTTCGAATTATCGATCTCATGAAAACTGACCCCTAAAAACGGTGCATATAAACTCCGCGCTTCACGTAAAGTAAAAACTTCGCCCAAGATCCGCAAGACATCTGGCTGAGTGTCTAACGAGCGTCGGATCCGCAGACAAGCCTTTTTCAAAACATAATCGTTGACTTGGTAGAATTTGTTTTTTCGCAAGCGTTTTTGGTAATACTCAGTTTCTGTATCAACTGTTGCCACCGCTAATTGTTTCTCACCTTTAGTGAAATAGTAGTGATTATTCAAGTTCTCTAAGGTAAATAGTTCCAAGGTCGAATTCATCATATCCGGAAACTCCGGTAAATAAGTCATATAAGCCATTGTCACTAAGCGTTTTCCATCAACTGCCCGTTTAGGATTAGTCAATGTTTCTAATTGTTCAATATTTTTAGGTGAAACAGTCTGTCCCGTCAACTCACGTGTCAGTCTGATCGTTGCATCAAGGGCATCCTCATCCTGGATAAGACAAGTTTCAGGTAAAGTCCAGTCACCCTCATCTTTTAAGACCACCTTCACTTGGTTAGTCGTTCGATCAAAACACCAAATGATATTGAGCAACTTTACCTCAAACGGGATAAATGTTCTATTGATTTTCATTTTTTTGGCAACTATCTCGAATAAAAGTATAGCTTTTCCTTTCCCAAATTATCCTGGTATTTCTATTCCCCCTGTTAATCAGAAGCCAACTTGTTATAATATAGCTAGCTAGAACGAGGAGGAAAATATCAATGTTACATCTAATACCAAATGATCTACCCCAAGCACTCGAAAAGTTAGCTTGGCTAAAAGCAAATGGCTATAACACAGCTACCAGAGAAAGTGTCATCAACGACATGACGCAAGACGGTGTCCAAGATATGCTCGACACAGCACTTGAGGGTCCATATTGGGGGACCGCGTGGGAAAAGCCCGATATGATCTTAACGATTACGGGAAGTCTGGGAGAAGAGATCGCCAAAGTTTATCCGCGAAAAGGATTCGAGACCTTTTCACAAGATCTCACAGATAATGATCTGCTCTACTGGCGTAATTTATCGGCTCAAGTCAGCGTAGCGATCGGCAACGATTAAGCGCGACTGCCATTGATGATTTTTAACCGTAACACATCCCCTCAAGCTTAACCAGTGACTAGAGTACAAGTTTCATATACTAGCCTGCTTACATTGCTGGTATACCTAGAAAAAGTCTATATATTAAGAAAACCTTAACTTTATATTTTCACAAATTCTAAAATTTTTCTTGCATTTGCAAATTACTATGGTAAAATTTAAAGTAATTTTTGCAAGGGGGAAGAATACAATGGTTAAATTTAGACGTGTTCGTGCGTTTGACACTGAGAACTTAGCTAAAGACATGACTATCGTAAAAAAGGATATTCAAATCTCTGGTCATAAGATCAAAAATGTGCCAGTTCAGCTTGAAGATTCGCAGTCTGAAGATATTAGTTACCTTATTTCAGACCCTATCTTTAAACGTCTATATTCGATTATCCGAAGAAACACTGAAAGTGTTGAATTCGACTTTGACAAGATCTAAAGTCGGTCAAGTCTATTAATTTGAGAATTACCCGCGCATCTTCTCTTTGGGAGATGCGCTTTTCATTTTGTCCGATTGAAACCGCTTACCGGTAAACTGTATAATAAAAGAAAAGACTATTAGGGGGGATCTAGATGCAAACCTTTACTGTTGCCAAACAATACCTGTATTACCGCTTCTCATTAGCCTTTATCACTTACGCATTGCTACTTTTACTGGGATATTTTTTACTCCAATACTTTAATTATAGTGATTATTTTCAATATACTTTATTCTTTGGGAGCATTTGTTTTAGTTTAGATTGTCTACGTAGCTTCTTTTATTGGAAATATGCTCGACTCCATTTCAGTTCTACAGCAGTCATCGTTACCAAGGGGCGTTTCTTTTATTCAAAAACAACGATCCCGCTTGAAAAAAATATATATCGTTTCAGAAAGCACAAATGCCTACTTACAGCTTTTCAAATTGAAAAGACTAATTTTTCAAACGATCGCACAGGCATCTAGTTTTGCTGGGATCATCGAAGACTTCCAACTACCTGTGAAAGTAGGTGGCCGTGATGAAGGCTAGACGCCAATCGGCAAAATATTTTGCCGTCAAATATACTGAATTTTTTGTCCGCAATGGTCTGATCTACCTGCCATTATTGGTTCTTATCTTCATTCTTCCCAATTTTTGGACACTTTTACTTTTCCTGGGTTATACTAGCTCGCTCATTGCGATCTTTTTACGCTATTTCACTACCACCTACCGCATTGAGGCTGATACTTTGACGCTCACGACCGGAATCATTGCCAAAACAACGCTCGACCTCAAACAAGCTGAACTCAGCCACACGCTGTCAAACTTCCGCGTTGAACAAACTATCTATCAAAAACTCTTCCGCACGCAAGGTATTCAGATCTATCTAAACAACAGTACCACAGAAGAAGCAATCGAGTTTTTTGCTTTAACCCCTGAGCAGTTAGCGCAATTACAGGACTTTTTAGTCGCATTCCAGCCAGCAGCAAAAACAGTTGCAGAAAACAAGACGAGACTCATTGAAAAATCACAAGCTGATTTCCTAACAATTGTAAAAACAGGCTTTATTTCCACACGATACTTAGCTTATTTGGCCTTAGTCCTCCAATTAGAAGAACAGTTCCCACGGCTACAACATTTCTTCGATATCACAGCGTTATGGTTTGGGGTGATCTTAGTCAGTGGGGCACTTTTGTTCAATCTCACTCACCATTATATAAGCTTTGCCAAGTTTTCACTGTGGGAAACTGAGCATAATTTTATCGTTAAAAATCATTTCTTTACCGCTGACCAAAATACGATTCCTAAAAAGGCGATCGTTGGGCTAGAGTTGACCAGCGAGCTTAACCGCCGACTCTTTAAACTGACCTGCGTTACTGCGATCTTGGCTAACAGTGATGCTGACCAAGACGAAAACCGCTCCAAAAATTTCTTATTTCCCCTACTCCCAACACATGAGCTCTTACCGACTTTAGCCCGTTATTTCCCTCAGATCCCGCGCGAACTTTTTGAGCTTCCAAGCTATCAGCCTAAGTTGCGCTATCGGCTAGGATATTTGCTAAAAATCGGCACTCTAGGAGCAAGCTTATACTTTATCCTGCAATTTTTCATAAGTTGGCTCAGTGCTTTAGGTGTGAGCATTACCGGGATGATTTTGTTGTCGCGTTTATTATTTGAACCACTAACAACACGGATGGCTCATACCCCAGACTACTTTATCTTTACCAGTGGCCTCATCAATAAACGGACTTATATCTTACCTCGAAAAATGCTTGCAAGTGTCAAAACAACAGACTATCTTGACCTCATTGTTGGTTCAACTTTGACTTTTACCACGACTGACGGCAAAACGATCAGGCTCCTTAGCACTGACGAAAATATTTTATAATATGAATTCTTTATTCCTCACTAGTATTAAGAACGCCCGTGACACTAAGTCACAGGCGTTTCTTCTATACTTCTTCACCATTGATCTGGAAGATGATCTCAGGAAATTCTTCGGTCCCATTCTTACCTTCCATAAACTCGAGGGCATCCCGTCTAGTTTGCGATAAATCGACACCCTGTTGTTTTGCCGCAAAGATACAGCCACAGTAACATTGACGGTAGATGTCATATTCCTTACACATCTCAACTGAACGGCGGTAACCATTGCCCTTCTTAAAATCACTTGGCAAGTAATTGACGTCGTAAAAACGTTGGATCTCGATCCCGACCGAATTGATCGTTTGGGAATTTTTGTGTGGACTGATCGTCAACGCGCTCCCAAAATAATCAAAGCCCAGTTCGACTGCTTTTTTAGCTACCATATCTAACCGGTAGTCAAAACAAGCTTTACAGCGATCGCCACCTTCAGGCTCTTTTTCTAACCCACGGACTGCTTGTAAATATTCTTGCGGTTTATACGGAGCGGCCACAAATTGCACATTGTTACCGGTCTTTTCGTTGAAATCATGGATAAATTTTTGTTGGACATATTCACGCCGTTGGTACTCCGCCCGGGGGTGAATATTTGAATTAGCAAAATAGATCGTCACATCCGCAAATTCTGTCATGCGCTCAAGTGTCGTCGTACTACATGGCGCACAACAGGAGTGCAGTAAGATTTTGGGACGAATTTGGTCTTTTTGCCATGTCGAGACCATCTTCATCATGACTTTATCATAGTTGATCTTTTGATTTAGGTTCATTTTTGCCAAAATATCTTGCAGGTCGATCAAAACCCTGACCCTCTTTCAATAAAATTTCTATTTTACAGTATAGCACACTATTATCGTGTATAATATTTTTTAGAAAAGAGGGATCCCTATGCAAAAATATCGCGCTAAACTACAACGCTATACTGTTATCCTGACTGTCATCACCTTGATCGTTAGCGGGATCTTCATTGTCTGTGCCTTGAATAACGCTTCAAAAATGCTACTATTGACACTATTTTTATTACTATTTTTCGCTTTAAGCTCGTTGATCAGTGTGATCTTCATGCTCTATCTCCCACGTTTAGAAAAACTCTTAGCTAAACGGCGCAAGCAAAAAAAAGCCACTGACAAAAAGTGACCGTAATGCATCTACGCTATATAATCAACAAGCGATCCACCAAAACGCATTTGATGGATCGCTTTTTCTATTCGCCCCAAATCTCTTTAGCGATATTAAAGGCTGACCAAGCTTTCGGCCATCCAACATAAAAGGCTAGGTGGGTAATGATCTCAGCCATCTCATCTTTGGTGATCCCATAAGCTTTGCCAATGTTCATGTGGGCTCTAGCTTGCTCAAAGTTTCCCCCTGAGATCAAAGCTGCTAAAGTGATCACACTACGGTCATGGGCGGATAATTTATCTTCCCGTGAACAAACTTCACCAAACAAAACATCATCATTCAATTCGGCAAACTTGGGTGCAAAATTTCTCAGGTTATCTCGGCCAGCGGTTGCAAAAAACTATCCTTTCGAAGTAGCTAAATATAACTATTTAACTTTAGAGCGAACTACAAGCTTGGCTCAAAGCGATCCCCGACAGTGCCAATGTTTTGGGGACTAGCAATCTCTTGGGCAATGTTACACCTTTGGCAAGACAAAGTGATGTTTGCCTATTGTGTGTCAAAAGTGCCTTTGAGATGTTTGATACCTCTGAGCTCGTCTTTATCCCCTTCACTCCACTTCGTCACAGTAAACACATCTTGGCGTGGTGTAAAAATACCGAATTATCCCTCGCAGCCCAAGAATTTATCGAATTCGCTAAAAATAATAAGCTTTAATCATCGAGCTGTTTTAATTATTTTTTCATAATCCTCTAAAGCGTGCTATAATCCATATAAGGCGATCTAACCAGCCTACAAAGGAGGAATTTTTATGACTGATCTAGTTGATCTTGACTGGGAAAATTTAGGGTTCGACTATATGGAGCTACCCTATCGTTATCGAGCACATTATAAAGATGGCCAGTGGCACAAAGCTGGCTTGACTGAGGACGCGACGATCGCGATCAATGAAGGCTCACCTGTCTTTCACTATGGCCAAGCTGCATTTGAAGGCCTAAAAGCGTATCGCTGTAAAGACGGTAGTATCAATCTTTTCCGGCCCGATCAAAATGCAGCACGGTTACAACGTAGCTGCCAACGTTTATTAATGCCAGAAGTGCCGACAGAGATGTTCATCGACGCTCTAAAGCAAGTGGTAAAGGCAAATGAAGCCTATGTTCCTCCATACGGTTCAGGTGGTACCCTTTACTTACGGCCAAATATCATCGGGGTCGGACCAAATATCGGCGTCCATCCCGCTTCTGAATACATCTTTACCGTCTTTGCCATGCCCGTTGGTAACTACTTTAAAGGTGGGCTCCAACCAACTAACTTCTTAGCGGCTAACTATGACCGAGCTGCGCATAAAGGTACTGGTCAAAGCAAGGTTGGCGGTAACTATGCGGCTAGTCTTTTACCTGGGGCTGAAGCTAAAAAACAGGGCTTTTCGGACTGTATCTATTTAGATCCACTTGAACATAAGAAGATCGAAGAAGTTGGTTCAGCTAACTTCTTTGGGATCACTAACGACAACAAGTTCGTTACTCCAAAATCCCCTTCGATCTTACCAAGTATCACCAAATATTCCTTGCTCTATCTCGCCAAAGAGCGCTTGGGGATGGAGACTGAAGAAACTGATATTTACTTAGATGATCTTGATCATTTAGTCGAAGCTGGTGCCTGTGGGACTGCTGCTGTGATCTCTCCGATCGGTGGTTTCCAGATCGGGGACAAGTTACACGTCTTTTATTCTGAGACTGAAGTTGGTCCAGTCACCAAGAAACTCTATGATGAATTGACTGGGATCCAATTTGGCGACAAAAAAGCGCCTGAAGGTTGGATCGTTAAAGTTTAAAATATAGTGTAAAAGCGGTCAGTACTGTATAGATAACGAAAAAATCACCATGATGCCAAAAACGCATCGTGGTGATTTTCTTGTTATTTCTTGAGAGCTACTTTCTCGCTATATAGCTTATTTGCGCTTATGTTTGACCACCGTGAAGAAATGCAGTGTGATCGATAAGAGAATAAAAAAGATCACTACAAAAGAGATATAATTATTCCAAAATCCCAGTGTTTGCCCCAATAGATGCAAGACCCCCGTTTGGATCAACATCGTGATAAAAGCCATCGCGGCTACAATGAAAAATAACTCGATATAACGTTTCACAGTCTGATCATCCTTTCGCTGTAAAGTGCCAGCTTTTTGGCCTAAACGTTGTAATTCAACTTGTTTTTTAGCCGGTAAAGACGTGAGAAAATATGTATCAGTTTGAACAGCCTCACCCGCTTTGATCAAGCCAAGGGTCGTCATGACCTTATCCATTGTCCGCAACGCCGCATCGGTTGTCCCGGTGAACATGTTTTCCCAAGTTTTAGCATAGCAATTCGTCAGTAAAACATAGTGTTTATGTTCAAATGGCTCGATCGGGTGCGGATCGCCATTTTTATCAAAACGTAAGGTCACTTGGCGTAAACAATCCAAAAAGTTTTTCATCACACCCGATAACGCGCCCCAATATGTCGGAGCTGCTAAGACCCAAACATCGGCTTGCTTTAACTTTTCAACAAGCTTATCTAGGTCAGGACTTCCAGGATAGATCGCATGGTCCAATAAAAAGATCTGTTCGACTTCATTTTCGGGTCCGACATTGGCTAAAACTTGATCTAGCATCTGCTTGGTTATTCCATCCCGCTTATAGCAGCCCGCAATTCCAATAATTTTCACATAATGCCCTTCTTTCATCGCATCTTTACTCAATAAGCATCCGTTTACATTATAGCACAGTCTAGTGTCGAGACTATGAGCTGGGCTTAGCGCTAAATTAATTAAAAAATTTATCCATTTTTAAAACCCCGATTATGGTATATTAATATATATATCATTGTAAGGGGTATTTTTATGACTAAAAAGCTATTCGGACTCGTGAGTCTACTCTGTGCGTGCCTATTTTTCTTTAGCTTTAGCACCACAGCTCATGCAGAAAAAACTTATCAGATCGGGACAGATGTTACTTATCCACCATTTGAATTTGCCAATAAAGATAGTCAATATGTCGGGATCGATATCGATCTGTTAAAAGCGATCGCCAAAGAAGAAAATTTCAAAGTTGAGATCAAGCCCGTTGGTTTTAATGCTGCGGTCCAATCGCTTCAATCGGGCCAATTAGATGGGATCATGGCGGGGATGGCGATGACCGACGAACGCAAAGTAAAATTTGATTTCTCTGATCCATACTACAAAACTGGCTTTGTGATGGCAGTCGCTAAAGACAGTAAGATCACTAATCTCGAACAGTTGCGTGGTAAACGCGTGGCGATCAAAACCGGTACGGCTGCTGGTGAATATGCCATGTCTTTAAAAGACAAATATGGCTTTACCACTGTTACATTTGACGACTCTGACAATATGTATAACGATGTCGTCAACGGAAACTCGGTCGCATGTTTTGAAGACGTCCCAGTTATGCAATATGCGATCAAAACCGGCACGGCCCTTAAGATCGTGACTAAACCTGCACGTGGTGGTTACTACGGGTTTGCGGTCATGAAAGGTCAAAACCAAGAATTACTCAAAAAATTCAACGCTGGTCTAGCTAAGATCAAGCAAAACGGCGAGTATAAAAAGATCGTGGACCGTTATTTGAGCTCTGAGACCGTTGCTGCACAAAAAGATGCCAAAAAAGATGGCAACAGTGAACGAACATTTTTCGGGTTACTAAAACAAAATCGCCAAGCCTTGTTAAAAGGTCTCGGCGAAACTTTATATTTAACTGTCGTTGGGATCATTTGTGCGACGATCTTCGGGGTGATCATCGGATTGCTCGGGATCTTGCCAAATAAATTTGCGCAAGGCTTCTCTACCACTGTTATCTATATTTTCCGTGGTTTACCACTCCTAGTGCTGGCCTTGTTCATCTATAACGGGCTCCCATCGCTAACTGGGGTCAAGATCCCGGCCTTTGTCGCTGGGGTGATCACCTTGATGTTAAACGAAGGTGCCTACACCGCGGCCTTCGTCAAAGGTGGGATCGAAGCGGTCGATAAGGGTCAAATGGAAGCAGCCCGTTCATTAGGTCTTCCATTTGGTACCGCCATGCGTAAAGTTATCTTGCCACAAGGGCTCAAGATCATGGTGCCATCCTTTGTCAACCAGTTCATCATTACCTTAAAAGATACCTCGATCCTCTCGATCATTGGGATCTTAGAATTGACTCAGACGGGTAAGATCATCATCGCCCGTAACCTTGAAGGCTTCAAGGTTTGGACGATCATCGCTTTGATCTACCTGATCATCATCACACTTTTGACCTGGTTATCAAATTACGTGCAAAAGAAAATGAAATAATTATTGAAAATAGCGCGGACTCCACCATGATAGTGGGGCCCGCGCTATTTCTATAGCACTAAATTTTTAGTCTGTCAGCGTGATCACGTTTTGGAGTGGAACATCAAATTCATCTACTGGCCACTGCGCTGTTGGATAAGCCATTGCTGGCGCCGCCAAAGATACAGTATTTCCTGGGAAATTCTTCAAATAGCGATCATAGTAGCCCCCACCAAACCCTAAACGGATCTTACTGTCCAAAGCATAGGCTATGCCCGGAACGATCAAAAGATCTATGTCAGTTTGAACTTTTTTAGCATCATATTTAGGTTCTAAGACACCAAACTTACTCATTTCAAAATCATTTTCCGTCTCTGCTGGTAAAAATACCATCTGGCGCTTAGGCAGCGTGCGCGGATAAAAAACTTTTTTTCCTTCACGTTTAGCCTGAATGCTTATCACTTCAGTCGGTACTTCGATCTTACCTGCCATCGTCAGCCCGATCGTCTGCGCTTGTTGCCAAATGTCTGTCATAAATAATTTTTCTGCTAACTTACTTCCGGAAGCGTTGGTTTCGAGCGTATTATTGGCTAATTTTTCTAATTGTCGTTTGCGAAATTCTATTTTAGTCTGCATCAGTATCCCCCCTCATCTCAAGCATAAGCTACGCACTACAAAAAAAGCAACCGCCAAGAACTGACGATTGCTTCGTGTGTGTTATTTCATTGTTTAGGAGAAGTTTTAGTCTTTAGCTTCTGTTTCAGGTTCTTCTTTCTTAGCATCGTCTTTACGTTCTGCGATAACTAAGACTCCATCTTTCATATCTGCTTCTAAATGCTTAACATCAATGTTATCCAAGTAGAAGTCAGTTACTTTATCACGAATTTGTTGTTCGATGACACGACGCAATGGACGAGCACCCATAGCTTCATCGTAGCCTTGTTCGATCAAGAATTCCTTAGCTGGTTCAGAAACTTCTAAGTCTAAGCCCTTCTTAGCCAAGTTGTGGTTTACATCAGCTAACATTAAGTCAACGATGTGGTGCAAGTCTTCCTTGGTCAAGTGTGAGAATTCGATGACCGCGTTGAAACGGTTCAAGAATTCAGGTCTGAAGTATGGAGCTAACTTCTTCATGATCTCTTCGTCTTTATCTTCATCGCCTGTCAAAGCTTCGTTACCAAAGCCAGCGTTTGAAGTTGCGATGATCACTGTGTTCTTGAAGTTGACTGTGTTACCTTGACCATCTGTCAAACGACCATCATCAAGCACTTGTAATAACAAGGTGATAACTTGTGGATCAGCCTTTTCGATCTCATCTAACAAGACGATCGAATATGGTTGACGACGAACACGTTCAGTCAAAGTATTGCTGTTGTCATCATAACCAACATAACCGGCTGTTGTCCCGATCAACTTAGAAACAGCTGTCCGATCTGAGTATTCAGACATATCTAAGCGGATGATCGCATCTTTGTTACCAAACATGTCATAAGCTAATTGTTTAGCTAATTCAGTCTTACCAACACCTGTAGGCCCAACGAATAAGAAGGAACCAATTGGACGGTTGCCATCATCAAAGCCAGCACGGTTACGACGGATAGCGCGCGAAACAGCTTCGACTGCTTCGTCTTGACCGATAACTTTGCCCTTCAAACGGCTTTCGATATTGCGTAAGCGTTCGATGTCGCTTGCACCCATCTTAGATACAGGAATACCTGTCAAACGTTCTACGGATTGAGCTACATCGTCAACGGTTGCTGTAACTTTTTGTGCTTCTGAATTGCTGTTTAATTTTGCTTCTAATTCATCGATCTTAGCTTTAACATTCAAAGCTTCTTCGTAATCTTCTTTATCAGCAGCAGCTTGTTGTTCATCTTTAGCTTTCTTGATCTCAGCTTCGATCTGCTTAGCATCTGTAACTGTGTGTTGTGATGCTAAGTGAGCGGCCGTCATATCTACTAAGTCGATCGCCTTATCAGGTAATGTCCGTTGTGGGATATATTGTACTGATAAGTCAACGGCTGCCTTCAAAACATCGTCTGGTAAGACAACATTGTGGTGGTCTTCGTAAAGTTTACGGATACCTTCCAAGATCTTGAAGGTGTCTTCTGGTGTAGGTTCGTTAACGACAACTTCATTGAAACGCCGTGCTAAAGCAGCATTCTTCAAAATAGTGTTACGATATTCGTCTTGTGTCGTTGCACCGATAACTGAAATTTCACCACGCGACAATGCAGGTTTCAAAATATCAGCTAAACCTTTCGAGCCACTGTCACCACCGGTCGAACCAGCACCTAAAATTTGATGGATCTCATCAAAGAACAAGATGATGTTGCCAGCTTCTTTGACTTCGTTGACCAAGTTTTGGATGTTTTCTTCAAAGCTACCACGATATTGTGTCCCAGCTTCAAGTGAAGAGATATCAATACTTACGATCTCTTTATTCTTGATCGCAGCTGGTACATCGCCGTTCACGATGGCTTGGGCTAAGCCTTCAACAACAGCTGTCTTACCAACACCAGCATCCCCAACTAAAACAGGGTTGTTCTTTGTCCGACGAGCCAAGATCTCAGCTGCTTCTTGGATCTCTTTCTTACGTCCGATAACTGGATCTAACTTACCTTCACGTGCATCTTGGGTCAAATTGCGACCAAGCTTTTGCAAAACACTACCTTCTTGTTGGCCAGCTTGTTGTTGCATTGCAGCTTGTTGAGCTTGAGCAGCAGCTTGTTGTTGTGCTTGATTTGGCAAGCGACCTGTTTGACGATATTGTCTGAATTCTTCAGGTGTAACTTCATGACCATTGATCATGTAACGACTACTTTCTGAGCTTAAGCCGTTGTTGCCCCATAATTGATTAAAAATGTCGTCCATGTCTCCAAATGGATCTGTATATCTAGCCATAAATAATCCCTCGCTTTTTTACTTAAATAATTTTCTAAATTTATAACGCTTGTAATATACAACTTATAATTTTACATTGCAAACAAAAACACTCGCCTGCAGAAAAAAGCCCAAGTGACCAACCGGAGCTTTTTAGATCATAAATCGTAATACTACATTACTTCCAATTCATATAGTTTTCTTCGAGCTCTTGCAAAACTTGCCACATCGTTGCATGTTGTGCCCTAGCTAAGGCATCAAGATCACGCAAATTCAAGGAAGTTGCCCGAGTTTGTTGCTTGTTGAACGATTTATGAAGGGTCGTATAACCATACCCCGACCTCTTGGATACCTCATAAATGGTCAATTCCTTTTCACGTAGGTAACCTTTGATGTCGATCTCCATTGGTTCTCACCTCCACAAAAATAATTATACCACATTTGTGATACTTCACAAGTGTAAAATGCCACAAATGTGAAATATTTTTTTAAACTTTATTTTTTTAAGTAATAAGCTAAAAAATAACCCCTACACGTAGTAGGAGTTAGCAAAATTTATTTAAATCACAGGGCGTGGGCAGAATTTTGGCATCAATTCGTCAAAATTATATTCTTCCAACGCTTCCAAACCTTCTTTTGTAACATCAAAATATGCGGTCAAGCCTTGGGCGATCATCAAGTTGACTTCTTTTTCAGGATCAAATTGCACAACGATCACTGGCGTCTTGGTGGCATAAGCATAACCGATCTCAAAGGCTGTTCCTGAGTCTGGTTCGTTTTCTTTGGTCTCTTCTAATTTGTAGTCCACGATCGCTACGACTACATCGCTAGCATCGATTTGGTTAGTATCAAGGCCAAAAGTAGCTTTTTGCCACTCAAAGCTTCCAAATTCAGCTGCTTTATATTCATGTTCATGGGGAATAAAAATATTTTGAGCATCGATCGTTTTATTATTGCTCAATGCTTCTTTGACTTTAGCGATCCGTTCTTTTTGGGCTGGACTAAAAAATGGTGATGCAAGATATACAGATTTCATTTTGTGGCCTCCTAAAGTAAGTATATTTTCAGTATACGTGACCAAAATCAGTAAAAGCAAGTTATTACTGTTAAAACGATACGCGTCTCCATTCCTACAACATGTTGTGGTTAATTTTAAAAAAACACAAGATAAGCTTTATTTTTGATCGATTTCCGAGTATGATTGTAGAGGTACTTAAATAATTTAACACTAACCAGACATTATTAGGAAAGGATGCTTCAATCATTTTGATCACACTATCAGGAATCATCGGCTCTGGGAAGTCGAGTTTAACCGAAATTTTAGCGCAAGAATTAGGCACCAAAGCATATTATGAACCGGTCAAAGACAATCCCGTCTTACCTATCTTCTACAAAGGTAACGAGATCGCCGCTAAAAAGCGCGCTGCGGGCGATAAAGATGCCACTAACCCATATGCCTACCTCTTACAAACATTCTTCTTAAACCGCCGTTTTGCGATGATCAAGGCTGCTATGCAAGAAGACAACAATATCTTGGACCGCTCGATCTACGAAGATGAGATCTTCATGAAGATGAACACCGAAATGGGCAACGCAACCGAAGTCGAATACGATATCTACAAGAGCTTACTTTCAAACATGATGGAAGAACTTCCATTTGCTTCCCATAAGAAGTCACCCGATTTGATGATCACGATCAAAGTGTCCTATGATACGATGTTAAAACGGATCGAAAAACGCGGCCGTGATTACGAATTAGTCGAACGTGATCCTTCCTTAGTCGAATACTACCAACGTCTTTTACGTCATTACGCTGTTTGGATGGAAGAATACGATTCTTCGCCCCTTTTGATCATCGATGGCGACAAATACGATTTTGTTGGCAGTGTGGCTGATCGGATCGCCGTCTTAGAACAAGTTGAAGAAAAGCTTTACGAACTAAACAAGATCAGTAAAGAACAACTTGATGAACTAAAGAAACAACATCTTGAATTATTAAATGAAGTTGGGTAATAATAGAGCTGAGAGCACTTTCTTAGCTCTATTTTTTTATGGAAAAAGGTTTTGTTATATGGAAAAAACTGAACGTAAAGATCTCAGAAAAACACTTTGGGTCGGTCTTACCTGCTTAATAGCATTTAACATTGCTATTTTAGAAGCGCTTGTCATCTTAAATCCAGAAAATCCCGATGAAACTGGCATCCCGTACTTTTTTGACGTTGCTGCTGAATTGTTCATTATTTTTGCCGCTACAAATAAAAGGACCCAACGCCACCTGTTTGATGTTTATCGCAAACCAACTGCGCAAGAATTTTTTCAATGGGTCTGCTTTTTAGGGCTGACACAGATCATTTTCAGCTACAACAGTGCCTTGATCGAGATGCTCTTAAACTTCTTTCATCTGAGTGCTCAAAGCCAAGAAGAAAGTGCCACTGGAGCTACTGAAACGCTCTCGATGTTTATCTATGGGTCATTTCTAGCCCCGTTTGGAGAAGAGATCTTATTTCGTGGTTTTCTCCTGCAAAACTTCAAACGCTATGGCACCCGTTTTGCAATTATTTTTTCAGCCTTTTTATTTGGCATCTACCATGGCAATATCGTCCAGACACCTTTCGCCTTCATTTTAGGCATCCTTTTAGGGTATGTCGCTGTTGTATACGGTTTGAAATATGCGATCTACGTCCACATCTTCAATAATATGATCTTAGCTGACGTGATGGACTGCTTTTTGGGACTTTTCCCGGAAAATATAGCTACAGTCATAAACATCATCATTATGGGCGGACTGGCGCTATTAGGGCTCTATTACCTCTGGCGTAAGTTTAAAATGCGCCAACACAAACTACTCGCCCCAGTCGATCTCACCGTCATAAAAGCCGCTATTTTCAACTTACCCTTCTGCCTTTTGCTCGCTATCTGTCTGTGGGAAATGATCAGTGGATTGACCCCACTCAAGTAAGGGATATCGCTTGCAGATTTTTAAGCCAAGGGAGTATCATTAAATAAAGAGATAAAGGTAAGGTGATGCATGATGGCACTTAATTATAAGCGTGTATTAGTAGCGATCGATGGTTCTAAGGGTTCTGATATAGCGTTAGAAACTGCGATCGATGTAACTAAAAGAAATGAGGCTCATTTAGATATTTTACGTGTCTTGGATCTCAATTCACTCGAATACGGTGGCGCCGGGATCGCTTTAGATGGGGAACAGATATATCGGATCGAACAAGAAAACGAAGCATATTTGCTCAAATTACGTGAAGAACTCATTGAAAAGCATGGTTTTAAGACCGATCAGATCAATGTCCACATTCGTTTTGGTAATCCCAAGATCGTGATCACCGAAGATTTCCAACCCGAATACAACATTGACATGATCATCGTTGGTTCGACCGGTAAGAGTTTCTTACACCGCATCGTAACTGGTTCTGTTGCTTCGCATGTGACTCGAACAGCTAAATGTGATGTGTTAGTGGCTCGCTCCACTGAGGAAAATTTGAAATAATGATCTAAGGCCTTGAAACGACTCAAGGTCTTATTTTTTGCACACAAAAGAGGCAGGCATATTTCAATTACTTGAAATAGCCTGCCTCTTTTAGGCTGAGTAAGTCTCAGCTAACGGATCAACGCTTATTCTTCTTCACGTTTCTTCTTGCTCTTCAAAGCACCTAAACCTGCAAGTCCTGCCAAGCCAGCTAAAGCTGCTCCAAGGGCTTTAGCCTTTTGATCGTCTGAATCACCCGTTTGTGGTAACTCAGTCTTAGCTGCACTTGGTGGTGTTTGCTTGTTAGTTGTTGAGGTCGTAGCTGGTGCCTCCGGTTTTTGACTTGGAGTACCTGGCGTTTGTCCACCAGCAGTTGCTTTGGCTTTGACAGTGATCGTTGTTTCAACGATGTCAACAGAGCCATCTGGATACGTTACTTTGACTAACGCTTTGAACGTACCAACTTTAGAAGTATCTGGCGTTTCGACCCATTCGACTTTAGTACCAGCTGGGAGATCGCCTAAGTTTGCGATCGCATCTTTAGCATCTGGCACTTGCCCTTGAACGACCTCGATCTGTTTAGTGATTGGTTCGTTCTTATCGGCATCAGTCTTGTTATCTGTGACCGTGATCTTCACTGTGATCTCATCAGTTGAGCCATCTGGGTAGGTCACGATGATCGTGCCTTCCTTATCACCTGGTGTCGTTGTATCAACTGGGGTCTTCCATTCGAATTTTGTACCTGGTGGAAGTTCTGGTACATTACCGATACCATCTTCGGCTGCTGGAGTGCCTCCTACTGGTGTTGTGATATCTTTACCAGTTGGTTCGTACTTGTCCGCATCCGTTGGATTTTCTGTTACTGTGACTTTCACGGTCACTTCTTCACTAGAACCATCTGGATACGTTACTACGATCGTGCCTTCCTTATCGCCCGGCGTTGTTGTATCGACTGGGGTCTTCCATTCAAACTTCGTGCCTGGTGGAAGTTCTGGTACATTACCGATACCATCTTCGGCTGCTGGAGTGCCTCCTACTAGTGTTGTGATATCTTTACCAGTTGGTTCGTACTTGTCCGCATCTGTTGGGTTTTCTGTTACTGTGACTTTCACGGTCACTTCTTCACTAGAACCATCTGGATACGTTACTACGATCGTGCCTTCCTTATCACCTGGTGTCGTTGTATCGACTGGAGTCTTCCATTCGAATTTTGTACCTGGTGGAAGTTCTGGTACATTACCGATACCGTCTTCGGCTGCTGGGGTACTACCTACTGGCGTTGTGATGTCTTTACCAGTTAGGTCATACTTATCAGCATCCGTTGCTGCAACTTTGTATTGAGCTACGAAAGTTCCACCTGTAGTAAAGGTATCTGGCAAGACTGGATCCCAACCATCTTGAACGTAACCTTCTGCTGGTTCGATCGTTGGAACGGTGACTTCACTTGCTGGCGTGCCTTCACGAACATCAAAGATGTAGCTTGCACCATCAGCAAATTTACCGTTTGCACCAGCATCAAAGGTCACTCTGACATAACCCGCTGGCGTTGGAGCATCCGGATCATTTGTCCGATCGATGATCTTGTCTAGCACAGTTACCTTAACTGTACCGTTATCGGTCGAACCATCTGGATAGGTCACTGTTACAGGGATATCAAAGACACCTGGCGTATTGCCATCTGGTAGCTTGCTTGGATCATCTACCGTTACTTTTGGTTGTTCGCCATCCGTTGGGAAATCAGGAACGATAACCGCCCCGATCACATCAGCTTCAGTCGTTGCTTCACCCGCTGGTTTTTCGATCGAATTGTAGATTGGGTCATACTTGTCAGCATCACTTGCTGCCGTCCGGTATTGAGCCACAAAAGTCCCACCTGTGGTAAAGGTTTCTGGTAAGACTGGACTCCAAGCCTCAGCACCGTCTTTTTGAACGAACCCTTCGTTAGCAATGACTGTTGGGATCTGAACTTCACCGATGCTTGTACCTTCTTTGACATCAAAGATGTAGCTTGCGCCGTCAGCAAATTTACCATCAGTGCCTGCATCAAAGGTTACTCTGACATAACCTTCTGGGGTCGGCGCATTTGGATCATTTGTCCGATCGATGACCTTATCCATTACGATAACTTTGACCGTTGTGGTTGAGGTCGTGCCATCTGGCAAGGTCACCGTTACAGGGATATCAAATTCACCAGCTTCGGTACCATTTGGCAATTTAGATGGATCGTCCACGGTGATCGTTGGCTGTGGCGTTTGATCTGTTGGGTAACCTGTGATCACGGCACCGATCACTTCATCAGCTGTCGTTGGATCACCAAAGGCCTTGTTGATGGTACCACCTTCAACAACATATTGAACATTGTCTTTGATCTTGTATTGGGCCACATAATTAGCTGCATCTGTAACAGTCTCGGCTAATTCTGGACTCCAGCCAGTATGCAAGTGATCAGCTTCTGGCGTTACAGTCGGCACTGGCCCTTCTGTCATTGCCGTTCCAACTTTAACATCAAACATCGTCTTAGCATCAGCGACAAAAGTCCCGTTTGCACCTTGATCAAAGGTCACACGAACATAGCCTTCTGGGGTCGATTGGGTCGGATCAGTGATCGGGATCACGTTACCTACTACGACTTTGACGCTTGTCTTGTCGGTTGTGCCATCTGGATACGTTACCGTTACTGGAACATCATAGACACCAGCTGTATTGCCATCTGGGAGGCTAGCCGGATCGTCTACTGTGATCGTTGCTCCGGCTGGAGTTGCGATCGGCTCAGTCTTACCGGCTTCAGTGAAGGTCACTTTACCGATCACTTCATCAGCCGTGGTTGGACTGCCAAGTTCCTTATCCAATTGTCCACCAGTTACATCATAATCATCAGCGATCGGCGCCTTGATCGTTACTTTAACAGTCACTTCATCAGTTGAACCATCCGGATAGGTCACAACTACCGGGATATCAAAGTCACCAGGAGTTTGTCCATCTGGCAAGGTCGTACCTTCTTTGATTGCCATTGTTGGTTGTTCATTTAGCGTATCTGGATAGTTGGTCGTTACCTTGCCCAAGATCTCTTCTGGTGTTGGCGTTTGGCCAAAGTCTTTGGTCAATTCGCCACCAGTTGCTTCAAAGGTCGTAGCTGCATCATTTGCTACATTAACAGTGACATAAACAAAGTCCTTAGAACCATCTGGATAGGTCACTTGAACTGGTGTGACATAGGTACCTTTACCTGTCAAAGCAGTACCTTTAACCGTAACTGCACCGGTAGCTTCATCGATCGTAACATCTGCCGGATCGAGCACCTTGGCATTGGCTGGCACAGTAGCTTTAATGTCAGCTGGGATATCCGCATCAGCTGCTGGTGTAAATTTCGTACCCGTTGGCGCTGTTGTAGCTTGACCTGTCGCATCAGTAAACGTTGGTGTCACTGGTGCCGTATCTTGACCGATCGTACCAGCTACTTCTTTATATACTGGAACATAAGAATCGGCCACAGGTACGCTTGCGATAAAGGAATCTAAGGCTAAAGCATTGTCTAAGCTCTTAGTATTTTCACCTTGTTCAAAGATCGCGACCGTAAAGTCGGTATCACCTTTGATATCATCAGGTACCGTAAAGATATCTGGCTTGTAGGTCCCATCTGTACTAGAAGTGATCGTTTGAGCTGAACCATAAGCAACACCATCTTTGAACCATTGGACTTGATATTCACGAGATGGGAATAAACCACCTACGACTGACTCAACTTTGTCACCTGCAAATCCATGATCATCTCCGGTATTATAATCTAAAATGTCGATCATTGGTTGTGGAGTCAATAAAGCAAAGTTGACCGAACCGTAGTTTTGCGTCGTCCCCACTGAGGTCAAGTAACTACTTGCATCTTGGAACATGTTATTCGTAAAGGCATCATTCCAAATGTTGTAGTTATCGATCAATGGCATAACATATATATACTTCGCATTGATGTGACGCAATGGCCCGAGAGCAGTTCCGTTCCACAACGTAATATTGCTATTATTGACATCGGCATCAGAAACCAAGGTATGCCACTTATCTTCACCAACTGCAAGACCTTTTGTCGTTGCACTAGCACCATACAGACCTCTAAATGGAATATAGTATCTACCATTAGCGTCAGCAGTTCCGACAACAGATTCGGCAATATGCGAACCTACCCCATGTTCTTCTTGGTATTTGGCAATGATCTCAGCTTGCGCAGCTTTCATATCATCAAGTGAGTAGCCTTTGTAGGAAGTAGCCCAGTTATCGATCAAAATGGTCACTTCATCATTCAAGTATGAGGCAACAACTTTAGTCCCAGTTGCTTTGACGTCATTACTGTCATTGATCCATTGGTTAGCTAAAGTACCAGCTGCATCACCACTTTCATACCAGACCCAACCGGTAACTGCCCCAGATAAACCACGATCCGGCCAACTACCATCAGCATTTGGTGGAGTTTCCCACTGATCTTCTGGTTTAACGAGCCAATCTTCTAAGCCCATCTTTTCTTGGAAGATGACCATTGAGTTAACGATCCGGTTGATCCCAGCGGTGAAGTCCCAGGATTCATTCTTACGGTTAGTCCGGGTATGGAACCCATAGATCTTATCTCCAGCTTGGATGATACTGTATTTTTTAGGATCTGGATTTTGGACCCATGTTCTGATCGAAAATTTTGCATCACCTGCAAGTACGAACTTAGCTTTTTCTAGCCCATTTGGATCAGAAAGATCGATCGCAAAGGTCCCATCAGCATTAGTCGTGGTGTAATAGATCTTAGATACATAACCATTACCATTTACCCACTGCAAATAAACCTTAACGCCCGCCATTGGGGTCGAATCTTTCCCCATACCATCCAAACCATCACGGCTCGTATCCAGCCAAGCTTTACCAGAATAGGTTTGTTTAGCAGTTGGGTCACCAGGGCTATAGATCGCATTTTTTTCTAACTCTTCTTGCAGTGTATCAGAAACACTTGGACCATCAGCTTGTGCGCTTGGTTGTGCCTCTTCACCAGTCGTGGTTGCTGCACGGAATATTGGTGCTTCCTCAGCTGCTGGTTGTGCCTCAGTTTCTGGTTGCACTTCAGGTTGTGGCGTCTCAGCTGTGGTCGTTTCACTTGGTTGTGTTTCTGTTTCAGCCGGCGCTTCTGTTGTTTGGGTCGTATCGGTCACTTCTGGTGTTGTTTCAGGAGTATCCGCTACTTCTGGTGTTTCAGGTACAATTGTGCTATCATTAGTTATAGTAGTGTCTTCTGAAGTTGGCGCTTCAGTCGTCTCATTACTATCTGTCATTGGAGTTTCAGCTTGAGATGTTTCATTGGTAGTGGCATCCTCAACTGGAGCTCCATTTTCATTATTTGCCTCTCCGGTAGCTGCTAAGGTATCACCTGGATCTTCGGCCGCTGTTTCGACCATTTCAGTTCCAGGCTCAGTGTTTGTCTGATCGGCCAAAACGCTATTAGTTCGATGAACTGCAAATGTCGTCCCGATCAAAACAGAAGCTACCCCAACACTAAACTTTTTGATCGTAAATCGTTGATGTTTTGGTTCCATCTTTTGAGATTGTTGCTTCTTAATTGTTTTTTGAGAGCATATCAAAACCTCCATCTCTATTTGACCATTTACAAGAATATTAAATCCTTGCAAACATTTACATTCCGTAACACAATATTAACTTTTTATATAAAAAACTCAAATTATATTACTCGTATATTTAAAATCTTAAACTTTAAAACTCTTTAAAATCAAGGTTTTATCACAGAAGCCAAATAATAACATTACGTTTTTTATAATTTTAAAATTAGATAACAATAAAAAATATTGAATAATAAGTTCTTTCACACTTTAAAAAGTTAAATTTACTAATATTAACAATAAATAAAGTAATTTGCCCCTAATAAAACAATATGTTATAATCTCGTCGTTAGTGTTATTTACAGTAGCTGCTTTAGCTACGTCTTCGATTGGTTGTGCTTGGGTTTGCGCATTTTCCACAGAAGTTCTTGAACACTATCCTCTACGGCAGTCAGATCGACGAGTATTTGCGGTACTCAGTCTATTCTTGACTGCTTTTTTTGTACACAAAAAGGCCTCCACCCAATTTTGATTTGGGTGGAGGCCTCAAACTATTCATTTAGATAAATAATTACCTAATTAGTTTTTGCGTTTCTTCTTGTCAGCTACGGCACCTAGACCAAAGAGTCCGGCTAAAGCTGTCATGAGTACACCGGCAACTGAAGCAGCTTGGGTATCTGCATCACCTGTTTGTGGTAACTCTTGTTGTTGCTTGTTTTTAGCTGGTTTAGAAACATTCGTTGGTTTTGGTTGAGCTACGGTTTCTTCCTTAGCTCCGGCAACATCTTGTTTATCGCCGTTTGAAGCCTTAGCTTTAACTACAACTTCAACTTCAACGATATCAAATGATCCGTCTGGGTAAGTTACCTTGACTAAACCATTGACTGTCCCTGGGTTCGCAGTATTTGGTGCTACGATCCATTCGACCGTTGTGCCTTCTGGAAGTTCATCTAAGTTAGTGATCGTATCTTTAGCATCTGGCACTTGACCTTCAACGACCTCAATTGGTTTAGTTGTTGGTTCGTACTTGTCTGCATCTTTGCGATCATCAACTACATTGACAACGGCCTTGATCTCTTCACGTGAGCCATCTGGGTAGATCACTACGATCGTACCTTCTTTTTCACCTGGTGTTGTTGTATCGATCGGTTCTTTCCATGTAAAGTCTGTGCCTTTTGGTAGATCATCTACATTTGCGATACCGTCCTTAGCTTCTGGCGTCTTGCCCAACTCTACATCGACTGGCTTGCCTTGTGGTTCATTCTTTTCTGCGTCTGCGCGACCATCTGTTACCACGATCTTAACTGGTACTTCATCCTTAGATCCATCTGGGTAGGTCACTACTACCGTCGCATCTTTTGTACCTTCTGTCGTTGTATCGACTGGATTTTTGAATGCCGTTGTTGTCCCTGCTGGTAGATCACCCAAATTGCCGATCGAATCATTTGGATTTGGTGTTTCGTTTAATTCAACCTTTTGTTCTTTAGCTTCTGGGGTGTACTTATCAGCATCAGTTGGATTTTCCGTTACAGCAACTTTAACTGTCACTTCTTCACTTGAACCATCTGGATATGTTACTACGACTGTACCTTCTTTTTCGCCAGCTGTTGTTGTATCCACTGGGGTCTTCCATTCGTACTTCGTACCTTCTGGCAATTTATCCACATTAGCGATACCAGACTTAGCTTCTGGCTTGCCGCCTACTGGTGTTGTGATGTCTTGACCTTCTAGTGTGTTCTTATCTGCGTCAGATTCTTTTACGGTTACTTTCACTGTAACTTCATCTGTTGATCCATCTGGATATGTTACCGTTACTGGTACATCATATTCACCTGGTGTCTTACCATCTGGCAACTTGCTTGGATCAGCTACCGTTACTTTTGGTTGTTCCCCCTCTGTTGGGTAGTCTGGCACTGTTACCTTAGAAGTTACATCGTCTGCTGTTGTTGGTTCACCATATGGTTTTTCAACTGGTTCTACTTGTGGTTCGTACTTATCTGCGTCAGTAGCAGCTTTTTCGTATTGTGCTACATATGTGCCAGCTGCTGTGAATGTATCTGTTGGCAAGGCTGGGCTCCAGGCATCTGCACCTGATTTTTGTACGAAACCTTCATTTGCTGTAACTGCTGGTACTGTTACTTCACTTACTGGTGTGCCTTCACGTACATCAAAGACGGTCTTAGCACCTTCTCCAAACTTACCATTTTCACCTGCTTCAAAGGTTACACGCACATAACCTTCTGGCGTTGGTTGGCTTGGGTCATCTGTACGATCGATAACTTTACCTAAAACTGTTACCTTAACTACACCTTCATCTGTAGTTCCGTCTGGATATGTTACCGTCGCTGGTACTTCATAATCACCTGGTTCATCGCCATTTGGTAATGTTGTTCCTTCTTTTGGTTTGATCGTTGTTCCTTCTGGAGCTTTTGTATCATTACCATCTTTATCCTTGAAGGTAACTGCACCTGCAATGTCATCTTCTGTTGTTGCTTCACCAGCTGGTTTGGTGATCGTACCAAATTCTGCTGCATAAGCTACAGTATCTTTTTCTTTGTATTGAGCGGTAAATGTTCCAGCAGCTGTGATCGTTTCTGGAACTTCTGGGCTCCATGCTGTAAAGATATAGTCTTCTGCTGGAGTCACTTCTGGAGCAACTTTTGCTAATTCTGAGCCAGCCGTGCCTTCCTTAACGTCAAAGACTGTCTTAGCATCGGCAGCAAATTCACCGTGATCGCCCTTTTCAAAGGTTACGCGTACATAACCTGCTGGTGTTGGCTTGCTTGGATCATCAACTGGGATCACATTACCAACAACAACTGTTACAGTCGTTTCATCTGTTGTGCCATCTGAATATGTTACCGTTACTGGCACTTCGTAAACGCCTGGTGTATTACCATCTGGCAGAGTTCTACCTTCTTTAGGCACAACCGTTGTACCTTCTGGCGCTGTTGCATCGTTACCTTCACTGTCTTTGAAAGTTACCGCATTCTTGATGTCATCTTCTGTTGTAGGTTGACCAAGTTCTTTATCGATCTGACTACCATTTGCCTCAAAGAGTTCAGTTGCTGATTTAGCTACATTGACCGTTACATAAGTGTAGTCTTTTGAGCCATCTGGGTAAGTCACTTGAACTGGTGTGACATATGTGCCTTTACCTGTCAAAGCAGAACGCTTAACTGTAACTGCACCTGTCTTTTCATCAACTGTTACATCAGCTGGATCGAGCACTTTAGCATCGGCTGGTACAGTAGCTTTGATATCAGCTGGAATATCAGCATCCTTAGCTGTTGCAAAAGTTGTGCCTTCTGGCGCCGTTGTATCTTTACCTGCTGCATCAGTAAATGTTGGTGTTACAGGTTCAGTGTCTTTACCGATCGTACCTTCAACTTCTTTGTAAGCTGGTTCATATGAGTCAGCTACTGGCACGTTAGCGATAAAGGAATCTAAAGCTTGTGCATTATCTAAACTCTTGGTATTTTCACCTTGCTCAAAAATCGCAACAGTAAAGTTTGTTTGACCTGTGATATCATCTGGTACATTAAAGTCAGCCACTGTAGCTTCACCATTTACGGTTGATGTGATCGTTGTAGGATCGCCAATAGCCTTACCATCACGGAACCATTGGATCTGATATTCACAATTAGGCAGTAACCCACCAACTACTGTCGTTGCTACATCACCCTTGAATGCGATCTTATCTGTTGTATCTTAGTTAGTTACATCGATCATTGGTTGTGGTGCCAACAAAGCAAAGTTGACCGAATTAATGTTGTAAGAAGACGTAACATTTGTTAAGAAATTAGCTGGATCTTGGAACATATTTGTTGCAAAGGCATTCGTCCAAACGTTGTAATTATCAATCAATGGTGCAATATACATATAATCCTGATTGATATGACGTACGATTTGGCCTGCAGTACCGTTCCATTGCATCAAATTATTGTTCCGAACATCTTCATCACTAACTAAAGTATGCCATTGATCTTCTGAGATTTTACCCCCCTTGTCTGTTGCAGTCTTACCGTACAATCCTCTAAATGGCATGTAGTAGTAACCATTAGAATCCACAGTCGCAACTACTGTTTCAGCAATATGTGAACCTTTACCATGTTCTGCTTCATAAGCAGTAATGATTTCAGCTTGGGCAGCCTTCATATCTTCAACTGAATAACCCTTATGTTCCTTTTTACAGTTATCCAACAAGATCGTTACATCACCATTCAAATAGGATCCAACTACTCTAGTCCCCGTAGCTTTGACATCATTACTGTCATTGATCCATTGGTTAGCCAATGTTCCAGCCGCATCACCGTTATCGAACCACACATAACCACTAGCTTTACCAAAAGCACCACGATCTGGCCAGATACCATCTACATTAGGCGATTTTTCCCATTCAGCTTCTGGTTTGACCAACCAATCTTCTAATAACATCTTTTCTTGTAAGATAACTTGCGAGTTAACGATCTTATTAACACCCACTGTAAAGTCCCAAGATTCGTTCTTACGGTTCAAGCGTGTATGGAACCCATAGACTTGATCGCCTTGTTTAATGACACTATATTTATCTGGGTCTGGATTCTTGATCCATGTTCTGACCGCAAAACCTCCATCACCGGCAATCACAAATTTGTGCTCAGTACCATCACTGCTCACTTCTGGTTTAGATAGATCAATTGCAAAAGTCCCATCAGCATTAGTCGTCGTATAGTAAACTTTAGATACGTATCCCTTACCGTTTACCCATTGCAAATAAACATTTACTCCAGCGATCGGTTTGTCATTGTTTGCGTTAAAGCCATCAATAACTGAACCTTTTTCCTTGACCCATGCCTTACCAGAATAAGTTTGTTTAGCGGTTGGATCCCCAGGACTATAGATCGCATTTTTTCCAACTCATTTTGGAGTTGATCTGATACATCTTGATCAGCTGGATTCGTAGCTGTCTCATCAGCAGCCGGTGTTGCATCAGCTGTTGTTGTAGCTACACGTCTGAAGCCAGAAGTTACGGGAGCTTCTTCTGTAGCTGTGTTAGTCTCATTTACAGGAGTTGCTTCTTCCTTGGCTACTTCTTCTGCTTGTGTGTTTTGATCATTTGTTGCTTGTACTTGGGGTTTGCGCACTTTGATCAGTTGCTTCTTCTACGGTAGGAGTTGCTTCTGAAACATCAGTATTTGCGGTACCTGCTTCAGTATCTGCTGTACCAGTTGCAGTTAAAGCTACCTCTTTGTCATCAGTTTGGTCAGCAGCTTTGTCTTCCACCACTTCAGCTGTTGCTTCTTGAGTAGCTGTTTCATCAGCTGAAACACTACCTGCGCCTGAATAAAGCGCAAATGTCGTCCCAACTAAGACTGAAGCCACACCAACTGTGAATTTTTTGATCGCAAAGCGTTGTTGCTTTGGCTCCATCTTTTGGGCTTGTAATTTTTTATTGTTTTTTGAAAGCATTCCACCAAAACCTCCATTTTGTTTGAACTTTCCTTAAATAAACAAGATAAATTAATTATCTTATCACTATAATATTAATTTTTACTTAATAATAAAACAACTATTAATTTTTGTTTAAGTCTCGTTTTATACCAATTTCGAGCTTTTATACAGTAAGTTTTCGCAACATAAATTTATTTAAATTTAATAAAATTAAACAACAAAAAGCTACACGTAATTTATATATAATATAATTTTGTAACTTTTCAGTTTAAGCACTATATGTAATAGGTGTATACTTCTATATAATATAATTCAACCAGCTAAACGAAGGGGGCTAGATCATGTTCAAATTTTTTTCATTTTTCAGTCAAAAACAGCAGATCCGAAATAGTTTTTTCGCACTTCTTTATGGATTTCTTTCGGCGATCGCAATCAATCTGTTTCTCAATAACGCTCAATCCTATTCCGTCGGAGTGACCGGGATCGCGCAGTTACTCCAAGCTGTTCTGGCAACGTTTGGGATCGACCTTTCAATGAGTATCTTGCTGATCTTCTTTAATGTGCCCCTCTTTCTCTTTGCTTGGCGTGCATTTGGGATCAAATATATCGTGTACTCACTACTGGCTGTGGGGTCAAATATCGTCTTTTTACGTCTCATCCCGGAAGCCGTGATCGTTAAGGACCAATTGACTAATACTTTGGTTGGCTCAGCGTTGGTCGGTTTGGGGATCGGACTTTGCTTTAATAGCGGCTTTTCGACTGGTGGAACGGATATTATCGTCAATTACATCCAACTGCACTACCATAAGAAAGTCGGTTTCCTAAACAATCTCTTAAATAGTGGAACATTGATCATTACCGCTCTCTTCTTTGACTTAGGGCGAACTGTTTACAGCCTCTTAGGTATGTTGATCACCAGCTATTTGATGGATTCCGTTTTCGTCTTGCAAAAAGATGTCAACATTTTGGTCTTCACCAAAAATTCCGCCCCGATCGCAGATGCACTAAAGAAATTCGTTCACGGTGCAACTTTAGTTAAGGGAACTGGGATCTACACGGGCGAAAATACTGACATCATCATCATTGTTGCCCAAAAAGGCCAGCTCAACTATTTAAAACAGCTCGTTCAAGCGATCGATCCTAACGCATTTCTCAGCACACAAGCAACCGATGCTGAACTGGGAAATTATCGGCGTGTTTTTGAAAACTGAAAACATAAAAAAAGTAGTATGGCACTTTTATCCATACTACTTTTTGTTAGTTTAATTTTTTCGTTTTTTAGCTGTTGCCGACATGAACAATGATGCACATGCCATTGCCGCTAGTAAAGCACCTAAACCCTTGAGCCCTATAGTTTCATCACCTAAGTTCGGTAATTCAGTGCCTGCAGCTGCATTGTTTTTTGTTGCTTTATCTGCTGAGCTATTTGCCATATTAGGCACCTTAGCACCTGAGCCGTTATTCTTCATCTTAGATGGAGAATTTTGACCTGGCCCAATCTCTGGCTTCATCCCCAGATCACTCTGATCCGTATCATCAGAATCTGAGTCAGCGCCTGCTTCAGGAGTACCTGATGGCGTTTCACCATTCTCTGGTGTGTCCGGTGTTGTTTCACCTGCATCTGGAGTATCTGGGGTTACTTCACCATCCCCCGGTGTGTCCGGTGTTGTCTCTCCTGCATCTGGGATATCTGGTGTTGCTTCACCATTGCCTGGCACATCCGGTGTTGTTTCACCCGCATTTGGGGCGTCTGGTGTTGTTTCGCCGTTACCTGGTACATCTGGGGTTACTTCGCCATTGCCTGGTGCATCTGGCGTTGTCTCTCCTGCATCTGGGGCGTCTGGTGTTATTTCGCCGTTACCTGGTACATCTGGGGTTACTTCGCCATTGCCTGGGGCGTCTGGCGTTGTCTCTCCTGCATCACCGTCACGTTCATAGGTCACAGTCACTTCAATATTAGCCATGTCTGATGTAACATCAAGACGATCTACTGTCTGCGAAGGTTTATACCCTGCAATATCTGGTAATACCATTTCAGGAAACTCACTATTCTCCGTCGCCGGTAACCAGTTACCGTATGATGTTTTACCTGATATTTGGTTTGTCACCTTATCACGAACAAAAGTTACTGTTTGGATCTCTTCATGCTTTGAGCCATTTGGCAAAATGATCGTCACTTTACGCTTTACTTCTTTTGTTTCAGTATCATTAGCATGCGCAACATAAGTGATCTCACTTTCTAGATCTGCTGAATCGACTGTCACTTTTTGACCTGCGATCACCGATCTAAAGGTCGCATAACCTTCACGTTGTGGGATCTCAAAATCTTCAAACATCAATTCTGTCTGTTCCCAATCACCGTGACCCACAACTTTACCATTAGCATCTAAGTAAACATCACGAGTAAATGTTACTTTTTGCGTATATTGTTGCTTTCCACGGGGCAATACACCATCGATCACTTGAATATTAAAGATGCGAAAAACATCTTTTTCTTCCTTACTTTGTTGATAATAATCAACGACCACTGTGGTACTTTCAGAATCAGCTGTCACTTCTAAAGCTTCAATATGCTTGACCGAAGCAACATAACCACTAAATCCGGGAACTTGATAAGCTTCAAACATTGCTTGTGGGATATCCCAAGCACCATACGTCATTTCACCCGTCGCCAAGTTTTTATAGACCTCACGTTTGAAAGTCACACTTTGGATATGCTCACGTGTCATTCCATTTGGCAGATTTAAAATGATCTTACGGTCAACAACTTTTTCTTCGATTTCAGTTGTAACGATCGATTTATAATTCACATTAGCCGTGGTATCTTGCATTTCAGGATCTACTGCCATTGCAGAAATGATTTTTTCTTCTGGTTCATAGCCGTATACTTCAGGCACTTCATATTCTGCGAAATGTTTTTGGTCCTCATTCCAAGCACCATATGTGATCTCACCCGTTGCTAAATTCACGATATTTGTGCGTGTAAACACTACTCGTTGTGTAATCTCGTCGACCTTTTTACCATCACGATAAATGTTGATCACTCGTTTGACAGTCCGTGTTTCTTGAACTTCTTTTGTAGCTGCAGTATAGTTGATCGTTACTTCAGTATCTTTAGTGTTAGGGTCAACTTTCACAGCCTCCAATTGTGGGATGTTTGCGACATAATTTTCAAAACTTGGTGCAACAAAAGCTTCCCAGCTATCATTATCAGTGCTCCAGTCACTAAATGTTTCCTCGCCGGTCGCTAAGTTCTTAGTTACCTCACGTTTGAAAAGTACGCTCTGCGTGATCTCATCTACTTTTTTACCATCTTTAACAAGTGAGATAACACGCTTAGCTGTATAATACTCAGTTCTAGTTGTAGTTTTAGCGTTGTAGTAAATATCTACGGTCCAGTTGCCAGCTGTTTCTGGCGTTACCTTCATTGCTTCGACCACTGATTGGCTTGGTTCGTAGTTTTCCACTTGCTCCACTTGATATTCTGGCAATGTGCCTTCTTCTATGTCCCAAGCACCGTATTCTTTTTCACCCGTTGCCAAGTTCGTCTTTATTTCGCGCTTGAACATCACTTGTTGTGTTACTTCTTTTACCGTGCCATCCGGGAGGTGCAACAAGATCTGGCGCAACGCTACTCTTTCTTCTACTTCGGTTGCTGTCTTAGCGTTGTAGTAAATATCTACAGTCCAGTTGCCAGCTGTTTCTGGCGTTACCACCATTGCTTCGGCTACTGATTGACTTGGTTCATAGTTTTCTACTTGATCTACTTGATATTCTGGCAATGTGCCTTCTTCTATATCCCAAGCACCGTATTCTTTTTCACCTGTGGCCAAGTTCGTCTTCACTTCGCGCTTGAATGTCACTTGTTGTGTTACTTCTTTTACCGTACCATCCGGGAGATGCAACAAGATCTGGCGCAACGCTACTTTTTCTTCTACTTCGGTTGCTGTCTTAGCGTTGTAGTAGATGTCTACGGTCAAAGTTTCTGTTTCTGGCGTTACCACCACTGCCTCGACCACTGACTGGCTTGGTTCATAATTTTCCACTTGGTCTACTTTGTACTCGGGCAAAGTATTTTTGTCCATATCCCAAGCACCGTATTCTTTTTCACCCGTGGCCAAGTTTGTCTTCACTTCGCGTTTGAATGTCACTTGTTGTGTTACTTCTTTTACTGTACCATCTGGAAAATGCATTAAGATCCGACGCAACACGATCTTTTGTTCTACTTCTGTTGCGATCTTAGCGTTGTAGTAAATATCTACGGTCCAGTTGCCAGCTGTTTCTGGCGTTACCACCACTGCCTCGACCACTGATTGGCTTGGTTCATAGTTTTCTACTTGGTCTACTTTGTACTCGGGCAAAGTATTTTTGTCCATATCCCAAGCACCGTATTCTTTTTCACCCGTGGCCAAATTTGTCTTCACTTCGCGTTTGAACGTCACCTGTTGCGTCACTTTTTTGAACGTACCATCTGGGAAGTGCAATTGGATCGTGCGTACTACCGTTTTTTGTTCGATACTTGTAGCAACTTTGGCTGTATAGTACATGTTCACTTCAAGGTCTTCAGTTGTAGCTGAAACTGCTGTCCGTGGAACATAGCGATTACTTGGTGAGTCATAATTTTCAAACTCAGGTCCTCTGTAGTCATCAAGCATCTTGGAAGGTTCATCCCATTCACCATAAGTGATCTCACCAGTCGCTAAGTTTTTAATATTTGTTCGCTTGAAAGTCACACTTTGCACATGTTGATCGACTTTTTGACCGTCTTTATAGATATTGATCACACGTTTAACAACTTTTTCTTCGGTCAAATTCTCACGTTTAGCTGTATAATCGATCCGCGCTGTTTCATTAGCTGTATCTGGCGTAACTGTTTTGTTATTGACTTTGATCGTGTCTGTCTCATAATTATCATAGACTGGTGCATCAAAGGCGATCCAAAGGCCTTCAGCTTGATTCCAAGCTCCATACGTAACTTCACCAGTTGCCAAGTTAGTCGTCTTTGTTCGCTTAAATTCTACTTTTTGGGTAAAGACATCGACCTTGACCCCCTTCATGATAGATCTCGATCAAACGTTCCACTGTTTTAAATTCATCTTCAACTTTTTGAGCAGATGTATAGTTAATGTCGACTACGCTGTCAGGACTCTCAGGATCAACAGTCAATGCTTCTACCCTATCTTGGCTTGCAGTATAATTTTCCAATTGTTCGATATCTACTGCTGCAAAAGTATGCTCGGCTTGATTCCAAGTACCAGTTTGAATGATCTGTCCTGTCTGTTTATCAACGATGTTCGTTCGGGTAAAGGTGAACTCTTGTGGGATCTCCTTGAAAACGACCCCATCTTTAGCTAAACGAATCACACGTTTAACAGTCTTTTGTTCCGTTTGTTCTTCAGTCGTTGCTGTATAGTTGACATTAATTACTTGATCAGCCGAATCTCCAGTTACTGTAGTATTTTCGATCTTAGTTTGATCAGCCGTATAACCTGTGATCTCTGGTACATCCACCGCATCGAAATAATTCTCGATACGATGTGTTGTCGTATCACGCCACTGTGTACTTGCGATCAATTCATTCGTTCCAAGATTCCAAATGTTATAGCGATAAAAGTCTGCACTTTGAGTAATGGAATCGATCAGCTTTCCATCTTGAAAGAAATTGATCGTTCGCTTAACATTCTTGCATTCACGGATCTTGTGTTCATTTATGCTCTTATCTTCAGTTGGTTCAACATTTTCTACATTAGCTTCCGTCGTATTGTTGAGCTCGTCGGCTGAAATACTACCTGCCCCTAAAAAGCTAAGCCCCAACAAGATCGAAGCTACACCAATATTTAACTTACGCAGACCATAACGCGCTTGTTTGTTTGCCTGCTTTTCAACCATTAATTTCGTGTTCTTTCTTGATAACAAATCTACTCCTCCTAATTTCTAACGTTTCTTCTTAATTAACCTTATATTTTTTAGGTAAATAATTATCTGTAAATTAAAATATCACATTAGAAAACCAACGAGAAATAGCTTACATATCAATAAAAACAAAATTTAAGTACATTTAACATAATTCAATATATTTAAACTTCTCTGAATAAATTACTAATGAAAATGATAATCAATTGTCAATTTTACATTAGTGTCGATAACGACATATAATATAAATGTCGTTATCGACACTAATTGGAGGGGACAAAATGACACAACACAATGATTTAACACGTAAATTTAAAACTTTGGATGATTTTCTAGGTACACATTTCATCTATACTTACGATAATGGTTGGGAATACGAATGGTATGCTAAAAACGATCACACTGTTGATTATCGGATCCATGGTGGCATGGTCGCTGGACGTTGGGTCAAAGATCAACCAGCACATATCAACATGTTGACTGAAGGGATCTACAAAGTTGCTTGGACTGAACCGACTGGCACTGATGTTGCACTTGATTTTGTTCCAAATGAACTTAAATTAAATGGGACTATTTTCTTCCCTAATTGGGTCGAAGAACACCCTGAGATCACAGTTTGTTTCCAAAATGAACACATTGACCTGATGGAAGAGGCACGTGAAAAGTACGCTACTTATCCTAAATTGGTCGTACCTGAATTTGCCACGATCACTTACATGGCCAAAGCTGGTCAAGACAACGATGAAGTCATCGCTAAAGCTCCCTACGCTGGCATGACTGACGACATTCGTGAGGGTAAATTTTACGACGAAAACTATCTCCAACTTTAAAATAACCTATCCATAGTGGTAAAATTAAATGATCATGGATAGAAATGAGCTGGTACTATGCCACAAAAACGGATCTTACCTTATATCATCTTGGGGTTGCTCCAAGAACGACCACTGACTGGTAAAGAGATCACGGCACAATTCCAAAACGAGATCGGAGAATTTTGGAAAGCCTCTCACAGTCAGATCTATCCCGAGTTGATGCGCATGCAACACGACAATTGGCTTAAAATCACTGAAAATGATTCTGACGGGCGCAAAAAGCACTATCAGATCACAGTTACTGGCGAGCAGGTCCTGAGCAATTGGATCAAGGAACCCGTGACCGAACTTCCTTTAAATCGCGATCTCTTTTCACTTAAACTCTTTTTTGTGACCAAAAGTGATTCTAAAGTTATAGAGAAATTATTTAACGACCAGATAGCCCTGATCAGTGCTCAATTATAACATCTCAAGGCACGCAAAAAGTTGTTATTTGCGGACAAAGCCCCAATCGAACAACATTTTGGCCACTATCTGATCTTAAATCGCGCGATTGCCCGCCAAGAAGGCCAATTGAACTGGCTGAAGGAAACTTTAGCTCAACTTAGTTAGATAGAATTTTTCCACATGTGGATAACACAAAAACACGACCGAATTCTTAAATTTTGGTCGTGTTTTTGTATCTAAATTTATCATTGCTATAGTGCTACAAATCCCGCTATAAAGCCAAAGATTTTTCAACGATCTCACCGGAGTTAGCTGCGTTTCTCAAATATGTTGCTACTAATATTCCAACTAGCGTATTTACTCAAAAAATCGCCGATAATATCGTTATCCTAAAAAATAGCGCTCTAAAGGGAGGAAAGTACATGTTTTATGAGATCGAATTCAATGCCAAACTTGCTGAAGCTGCCAAAAAAGCTCGCGCCAAAGGAATCGCAGAAGGACGGACTGAGGGGCGCGCTGAAGGCTACACAAAAGAAGAGACCCTTACAGCAGTTACGCATTTGACCTCTTCCACTGTGGAGGAAGCTGAAGCTCTCTATGATAAGTTATTTGCAAAATAAACTTCTACAGCAAGTCTGAGCTATACAAATGCTTCTGACAATACCATAATAAGAGGGACCACCACGATGCACATCATGATGGCCCTCTTATTATTTATTTGTGGTATGGGCTACCATTATTGATCATAAACCCACGGTAGATCTGTTCGGTCAAGACCAAGCGCATCAACTGATGGGGTAAAGTGAAACGTCCAAACGAGATCTTAGTTTGAGCCCGCTTTAAAACAGCTGGACTTAGGCCAAGTGAGCCTCCGATCACAAAGGTCACATCACTATGCCCATAAGTTCCGAGCTTTTCTATTTCAGCCGCAAATTCCTCGGATGTTCGTTCTTTACCTTCGATCGCTAATGCATAAACATACTCTTTATCCTTAATTTTATGCAAAATACGTTCGCCTTCTTTTTGTTTCACCGCTTCCATTTCTGCTGGGCTTAACTTTTCAGGCGCTTTTTCATCGGGAACTTCGATAATTTCAAATTTACAAAACTTACTTAAGCGTTTAGAATACTCAGCAATACCTTGTTTTAAGTATTTTTCTTTGAGTTTTCCCACACAAATGACCTTAATATTCACGAAAATAATTCCTTTCTCATATACTTATCCACAAAGTTATCCACATATCCACAGAGTTAACCACAAGATATTGGGGAGCACTTTTGTTCTGTCCCAATATTTATGGGGACAACCTTACTAAATATCTTCTTGTATTATTATACACAATATCCAAAAAGGACGGTACTAAGTTTTCACTTAGTGGCCGTCCTCATAATTAACATTTTAATTTAACTTTATTCGTTGGAGTTCGATGATGTCGTCGTATTGGAATCATCTGCTTCCAATGTCAATTTTACATTAGCAGTTTGTTGCTTACCTTCATGATAATAACCGATCTCAACGGTGTCACCGATCTTATGTTCATATAATGCTTGACGCAAGGTCGCTAAGTCAGTAACTTTCTTACCACCGATCGAGGTGATCACATCATATTTAGCAATACCACTATCCTTCAATGGTGAACTAGAATCTACCTTCATAACGACTACACCGCTAGTAACATCTGCCGGTAACTTGAGCGTATCTGTTCGAGCACTTTGGGAGATATAGTCCAGATCAACTAGCGAGATCCCTAATGCTGGGCGCTTAACTTTCCCATTTTCAACTAATTGATTGATGATCGAAACCACTTCATTACTTGGGATCGCAAAGCCCATCCCTTCAACTGAAGTCGATTCACTTGAACCAGTACTTGAAAGTTTCATCGAGTTGATCCCGATAACTTGACCTTGTAAGTTGACTAAAGCTCCACCAGAGTTACCTGGGTTGATAGCCGCATCAGTTTGGATAACAGTTGCCTGACCGGTGGTGATGCCACTGCTGTTAGTTACGTTGATCGTCCGACTCTTAGCCGAAATGATACCTTGAGTCAAAGAGGTGGCATATTCTGAGCCAAGAGGTGAACCGATCGCCAACGCTGTTTCACCAACTTTGATATTATCCGAGTTGCCAAAACTTGCAACTTGTTTGACATCTTTAGCGTTGATCTTGAGCACGGCTAAATCTGTCACCGAGTCATGTCCCACTACTGTAGCTGATAATTTCTTGCCACTATTCAACAAGACTTCGACTTTGTTAGCTCCGGAGATCACATGGTTATTTGTGACGATATAAGCGGTATTACCGCTCTTTTTATAAATGACACCTGAGCCTTCGCTAGTGGAGGTTTGACTGGTCGAGTTACCCGAATTTTTCCCAAAGAGATCTTCTAAAGATGAACTGGATTGTTGTTCTGAATAGGCTTCGACCGAAACGACTGCATCTTTGACTGTATCAAAAGCTTTAGTCGTTTGCGTGCTGACGTTGACCTTAACATTGCTGGTCGCGGTCGTTCCTTGGGAATTACTTGCCAGTTGTGTACTGTTATTTTGATACAAAGTATAGCCACCAACAGCTACACCACCACCAAGTACACCAGCACACAAACCGATCAAAAATACTTTACCTAGCCCTTGTTGCTTTGAGCCTGGCTGTTTTGTCGGCCCATTATTTGAGCCAACTTCATTAAACTCACCATCAAATTGTTCATTCTTGCTCATACAAAAAGTCACCTCTTAATAATTAAGTATCTATGTTATCTATAATAAGCCTTTTGCAACAAAAATGCTTACAATAATGTAAAAATTAATTTTATCCTAAAAAATATAGGTTTATCTTAAAGAACTGCCAACTCGGTCGCTTGCGCTGGATCAGTATCTAATAAGAGAAAATCTTGACCGACGCCAAAGTCTTTCGCCTGCATTTGGCGTTGAACTGTCAAATGTGCTAATTCTTTGACATTATTTTCTTGACTCAAATGTCCAAGATAGATCCGCTTGGTCCGCGCACCTAAAACGCTCGTCAAGGCATTGGCGCCGTCTTCATTGGATAAATGCCCTTGATCGCTCAAGATCCGTTGCTTTAGCGACCATGGATAGATCCCAGCGCGTAACATTTCGGTATCGTGGTTGCATTCAAACAAATACCCATCTGCATTTTCCACGATCCCTTTGATTCGATCCGAGACATAGCCCGTATCTGTTACAATGGCAAATGATTTACCTGCATAATGCACCTCATAAAATTGGGGATCAGTCGCATCATGCGAAACACCAAAACTTTGAACATCTAGATCACCAAAAGTTTGGATTGTCTCACGTTCAAAGATATGCTTTTGCTCCGTCTTGACTTGCCCGATCTTGGGTGCCATTTGCTCCCAAGTCTTTTCATTGGCATAGACATCTAAGCCATAGCGGCGGGCTAAGACACCGACACCCTTGATATGATCACTATGTTCATGAGTTACTAAGAGTTTATCCACATCTTTTAATGTCCGCCCGATCGAATTCATCAGTCCTTCGATTTTTTTACCCGAAAGTCCAGCATCGATCAATAATTTTTGCTTAGGAGTCTCGATATAGGTCGCATTACCCGTACTTCCACTGGCAAGCACACTAACTTTCAACCCAACTTCTTCACTCATTGTCAAGCTACCCTTTCTCGTTTATTTAACACTGATCGTCTCATCCATCACACTACCCATAAAGGCATTGATCCGCCGATACTGGATGTTACCTGTATTACTGTTTTTGATACAGAAATTCCAAGTTGGAATATATACGATGCTGTTATTCACCGATAATAACCGTGTATACCCTAAATGACACCACAAAACTTGTGTATTAGCGGGCAACTTGTTGTATTGATACAACCAGATCAACGCCCGTTCTTGGCTGATCGTTTCCCGCTTTTCCCGCAAGATCTGAACATCATTCATATAGCCTTGCGTATAGCCTGTTACATAGCCATTTTTTACCTCAAAGCGGATCTGACCATCATTCGAGTACACTGGGGCCCCATAGATCATCTGCGTGTAAACGACCACGGATTTAGTTGAGAGATCCTTATTGTAAGTATACTCCTTACCAAAAAGAACGATACTATTATCTTTTAAAAATTCATCTATTGTTGCTTGCGGTTTGTCTGGATCGACTAGTTTTAAACCATCCGTAAAGTTGACCGTTAATTTATGGTTGGCATATTCCCAACTATAATGCAACTGGTCTGCTTTTTCCCGCAAAATATTTGAATTTGCACTGGAAACATAATAACCAGCTTGAGGTTTATCCGATAGCTGCCCGTAAGAGATCTGATCATTTTTGATACTCTTTAATATAGAGCCCGAAGTACTAGTCGTAGAAAACGAACTCGTTCGTTGATCGATCGTATCATTTTGTGTCACATAAACACTCAACAAGAAGATATCTAAGGCGATAAAGGCAATGACAAAGATCCATTCGATACGCTTAAAATTCATTGTCGTTATCCCCCCATTTCTTCCCTGAGATCAGATCTTGATAATTGATCCAAACATTATTGTATTTAACAAAATATGTCGGTGTCAGATCAATGACCAGTGAAGCGGTACTATTTTGCGAGACCGTATACCCGATCTGAATATCACTGATCTTATCCAAATTGACATCAGCATTTTGTAACTCAGGCAAGATCTCATTTGTCTGCTTGAGTGTCACAGCTTTACCCGCTGCTGGCACTGGAACTTGTAGACTACATTGCGAAAAGACCAGTTTCTTGCTGCGAACGCGATTTTTGATCTGATAAGTCCCAAAATCGCGCGCCGAGATCACAGGAAAACCATCGATGTAACTGCGATAGATGACATTTTTTTCCTGCATATCGTACTCAGAATACTTAACATCGGCTAAACTGACGCCTAATTGCTCGAGATCAGTAAAATCATTCGTTAAATGATCATCTAAAGTCCAATTTTGGCGTCCCGTCTCATCAGTCAGATAATCCGTATAGGTTATCAAGCCAGTTTTATCGCGGATGCTCAATTTTTGACCCGAATCGTCGGAATAGACCGTTACGCCATCTTGTTCACGGGTCGTCAACGATGAAGTACTGCTCTTTTCAGCCCCTAACAAGCGGGTAACGTACATTCCCACATTTTCTTTATTGTATAAATAACTATAACGCGGAACTGTGATCTGATCTTCATAATACTGGATCAGACGACCGTTTTGGTATTCATAGCTAAGTTTATAGCGCTTGAGCCCCTTAGTCTTATGAACGTTATTGAGCTTAGTTTTATCATATTTAGTCAACTTGGCCTTATATACTTTGAGGCCTGCATCTTCTAAAAAATAGACCTTCGAACCATCATAACTGATCACGATCCGATCAAAACTGTAATTTTCACTCTTGGCTGGTTGTTCAGCAAGATATTGCTTCAAGACCCCAAAGGAGAGCTCGGAACCATAATTTAACTGGTAAGAATTAGGCGTCCGCATCAGTTTTAGATATTCATTTTTGCTGACGGTCTCTGGTTCTTCGATCTCAGTAAATTTACTTTTCTCTAAAGAGTTCATCATCAGTTCGACCACATCGATCCGGTTGCTCAAAAGCCGGCTCGGATGCTTTTTATCCATCACCGTGATCGAGACTGGGCGATAAACATCAGTTAATTTCTTCTTATCTGTTGTATTAGCGTCATCATTGATAACTTTGGTCTTATCTGAAGCTGCCATCCCAGCTAAATGCTGAAAATACACCGGTGTTACCCATATCAAAGCTGTAAAAACAACACTAAATAACACCGCAAGGATCAAAATGGTATGCAAAAACCACCCATTTAAGCGTTTATTCTTCATCCCATAGATCTCCTTCCTCGTATTCTTCATATGGTAGTGAGATATAGAAGGTCGAACCCTTCCCTTCTGTACTGTCGACCCAGATCCGGCCATGATGCAACTCGATCACTTCTTTAGAGATCGCTAGTCCAAGACCAGTCCCACCTTGCGCCCGTGAACGTGCCTTATCAACACGATAGAAACGCTCAAAGATATGCGCTAGTTCTTTTTTGGGCATCCCAAGACCTTGATCAGAGATACTCATGATGACATGATTATGCGTCTCTAACAGACGACAAGTGATCACACCGCCATCGGGTGAATACTTGATCGCATTATTCATGATATTATCTACCACTTGGATGATCTTGTCGGTATCGACTTCGACCCAAAGTGTCTTATCGGTAAAATCGCGTTTGATCGTATAATTTTTTGTCACTTCGCGGGTATCATTGTTGTCCTTTTCAAGCATCATATCAAAACGATTCAAGATATAGTTGAACAATTCGTTTAAGTTGACTAACTCCAAGTCTAACTCGACTTTTCCAAGATCCATTCGCGATAAACTCAAAAGGTCATTGATCATCCGGATCATCCGGTCGGTCTCTTCTTGTGTGACCTTTAAAAAGGCTGGGGCGATCTCAGGGTCTTGCCAAGCACCTTCATTCAACGCTTCAATGTAACTGCGCATACTCGTCAATGGTGTCCGCAATTCGTGCGAAACGTTGGAAACAAATTGGCGCCGCTCGCGATCGATTCGTTGCTGTTCGGTGATATCATGCAAGACACATACGATCCCGATGATAAAACCTGAACGTCGTTGGATCAACGAAAAATTGGCATTTAAGATCTGATCGCGATTGGTGTCTAATTCATCCAAAATGATCTCATTTTGATTTTCCAAAAGTTCGCGGATCGTATATTTATCCCGGATATTCAAAATATCTAGGATCGACTTATTTCTGACCTCATCGGGTTCGACTTCTAAAGCTTCACACGCCATGTCGTTGATGATCGTGATCTTGCCCCCACGGTCAGTAGCGATCACCCCATCTGACATGTGCGATAAGATAAGATCCAAACGCCGCCGCTCTGATTCGGTCACTTCTTGAGCTTCTTCGACCCGTGCCGATAAATTATTAACGGCCTGGGCTAATTGTCCCAATTCATCACGGCCATAGACTTGGACTTGACCGGAATAATCTCCACGAGCGATCCGTGCAGTTTGCTTTTTCATTTCATCGATCGGACGAGTGATCGCACTTGAAACAAGGATCGCAAGGGCTAACCCGATCCCCGTAGCGATCAATGCTGCGGTCGCAAAGATCACGATGACGTCATTGACCGAATCGTAAACACTTTCCAAATTAGCGCGGACATAGACTGCACCGACGACTGTATTGTTGTTGCCTGAAGTGTTGAACAACGGGGTGATCGCGATGTAGTAGCGCCGGTTATCCCGTTCATTGTACATCGTCTGCGAGAAATTACGTCCACTGTACAAAACTTGTTTAATGCTACTATTCGTTGCTTTTTGCCCGATCATCGAGCGATTATTCACATTATTTTCGCCCCGGATCACACCTTTAGCATCTACGACTTGAATATCTGAAATATTATTATTATTGATATCATCTAAGATATTTTTGATCCGCTCATTTGCTTCACTCGTATCGGCTTCATTCAATTGCGTGACTAGCAAATTATTGACATAAGCTGGCATTTCCACACTTTGCTTAAATTGTTTTAAATTCTCACTTTTTAAGCGTTGCACAAACACCGCACCAACGATCTGAAAGGCTAAAAACAACAGTAAAGCAAAAACCAGTGCGATCTTAAAATGGATCGACTGGAAAAAATGCAATTTCTTATTCATTTTACTCGGCCTCTGGATTACGTAAATAATAGCCGACCCCACGGCGTGTTACCAACCAGACTGGGCGACTAGGGTTATCTTCGATCTTTTCGCGCAAACGGCGGACCGTTACGTCAACTGTCCGAACATCCCCAAAGTAATCATAACCCCAGACTGTCTGCAACAAGTGTTCTCGAGTCATGACTTGCCCAATGTGTTTGGCTAAATAGTAAAGCAATTCAAATTCACGGTGGGTCAATTCGATATTTTCATCATTTTTAGAGACCACATATGCTTCCGGGTGGATCGTTAAGTTTCCAATCACAATGTCACTATTTTTTTCTTTTTCTTCACTTTGAGCACTGGCTACTACGGTTGCTTGGCGCCGTAAATTAGCCTTGACCCGGGCGATCAATTCACGGTTAGAAAATGGTTTGGTCACATAGTCATCAGCACCCATTTCTAAGCCTAAGACCTTATCTAATTCAGTATCTTTAGCCGTCACCATAATGATAGGCATTTCATATTTTTTCCGGACTTCCCGTGCTACTTCGAGTCCATCGACTTTAGGTAACATCAGATCCAAAATGATCAGATCAGGCAAGACCTCTTCGACCTTATCTAAAGCTTCTTGACCATCTTCGGCAGTGTATACATCGTAACCTTCTTTGGTCAGATTGAACTTAATGATATCTAAGATCGGTTTCTCATCATCTACAACTAAAATCTTTTTCATAAGTTTAAATTCCTCTTTATATAAATTACATACATATCACTGTGGGCACTACTGCCCCTTGGATGTAGTTCAATAGATCATACCACCCCTATTGTACTACAAACTCAGCTTCGGTTACAGAAACTCAGTAGCATGGCCCTGACCGTTTCGTTCAAAATACACAAAAAAACAGCAACTACAGAGCAAGATCTGCAATTGCTGTTAGTAAATCTCTGATGGGTGGTCAGGGGATCGAACCCTGGACCCACGGATTAAGAGTCCGTTGCTCTGCCAGCTGAGCTAACCACCCATTTCATCAACGAATAATACTATATCAAAGAAATGACCAAAGCGCAAGAGTTTTTTGGTAAAAAACTAAAAATGCACCACAAAGATCCTTTCCGATCAATTATTTGCGAGTAGCCCGCCTTAATTTTTGTTTACTTCTCGCAGTAGATTCGTCAACCTTTTTCTCTTTATTAGGCTGGATCAAGATACCTTTTCAAAACTGAACTGCAGATGACGATCCGCCAATACATCATTTTGCAACGGGTCACAGTTGCCAAACAGTTACTGTGTACTAGCAGCGATATTCAAAAGCTCCCGCAAGTATTGGGCTTTAGTGACTACGCCCATTTCGCTAAAACTTTCAAGCGTCTCACAGGAATGACACCTAAGCAGTTTAGGCTCCAAAATTATCAGGCATAAAAAAATCCCCGAGATATGCCCTCGGGGAAAGTGATGGGTGGTCAGGGGATCGAACCCTGGACCCACGGATTAAGAGTCCGTTGCTCTGCCAGCTGAGCTAACCACCCAATTTATCAACAAAAAATATTATAGCAAAGAAGCCCTGCTAAAACAAGCAAAATTTTAAAAATATTTTTATGGATAAAAATAAGATCTGTTTGGACAACCCCAAACAGATCTTATTTTCTAAATTCAGTTGTTTATAATGAGCCTCGGCGCTGATGCACCAAGGTGTAGATCTTTTTGATCACGAAATACAATAATGGTACGCAGATCGCCGTTGAAATGGAATTGATGACAGTCGCCGGTAAGCTGAAAAAGGCGGCCACCGCAGCTGTTTTAAAGCTTGTCCCGACCATCGATGCTTCAACGATCGAAGCTAGATACGAAGTCACGATCTTAGTCGATCCTGCAGCTATCGCCAAAATCATGATATTTCGCTGACTGTCAACATATCTCATAGCCTTGAAAAGTCCGGAAATTATCAAAGCTACAACTATGACCTCAAGCATCGTCAGCCAAGAGACAGCAATGTATCCATTTAAGATATCAAAACCACCCAGGCCAATGATACCGGCCAACATACCATTGCGTTTTCCCAAAAAAAGAATCGCTGTTACTGTCAATGTATTGCCAAAATGGATAAACGGGCGGCCGACCATCGCAGGGATCGGGATCCGTAACGTCCAAATGCCAATATAGATCAGTGCAGCAAATAGACCCGTTAAAATGACCGCCCGCAATGTATTTTGCTGGTCACGCAACATAGTATTTCCTCCAAAAAATCATAACTTTTCTAACAAATATGGTAATGCACGCGCATAATCGACGCCAAAACGCTGATCTCTAGGGGTCGGTGTCAGCTTTATCGCCTGAAAAATAAATTCCATCGCGAGATTCGCAGCAGCCTTGACCGCTTTCCCCTTCATGATCCCCGCCAGTAAAGCACTGGCAAACAGATCACCTGTCCCAAAAAAGTTCCCAGCCAATTTGGGACGCGTCAAGATCCAAGTTTGGCCCATTTCATAACCGATCACGGCGATCTTGTCACCGCAGTCTATCCCAGTTAAGATCGCAGTTTCTAACTTGAATTTAGTTGCAAAACGCACAAGCAGTTGCGTTGCTTCAGCGATCGCTAGTGGAGAAGTAGTCAAAGCCTCATCTAAAAGCAGTTGGGCTTCCGTTAAATTTGGAGTTGCGATCGTTGCTTGGTGCACTAATTTGCGCATCTGTGCTACATAATTCATGTCAAAACCGCGGTAAAGTTTACCATGGTCGGCCATTACGGGATCAACTAAAAAAAGCGTTTCAGGTGTCTTAAGAACTGACAAATGCTGTAAGATCACATCTAAAGGTCTAGCCCCCAAATATCCCAGATAGACGGCTGAAAACCTAAGTTGTAATTTTTGCCAATGCTGGAGAATGTGTGCCATTTCAGAAGAAAGATCTAAGTAGGTATTTTCACCAAAGCCCCCCGTATGCGTTGATAAGAGTGAGGTCGGTAAAACATCTGGTCTCAAGTTTGCAGCCGCCAGCAAGGGTAGCGCTACACTCATGGAAACCTGACCCACACAGGACAGATCCTGACTGATCAAAACATCGGCATGCATTCTGTCACATCCTTTTCATACATCTGCAACTGATATCTGTTAGAGCGCTCAAACATAAGAGCTTGTATGTATTATATCATCTTTAATGTTTACTAACCACGGCATTTGGCATTCTTTTGCATTTAATTGTGGAATTATTGCATGCAACATTATATAATACTTCTATTAATTTAGTTAAAGGAGTTTTTTGCATGTCGATCATCTCAACTGTCCTGATCATAGTCGTTGCCCTGGAAGCTCTCTATATCATGGGACTGGAAATGTTTGGGAGTGAAGAAAAATTACATCAAACTTTTGGCCTTAGAAAAGAGTATCTCAAAATGCCCGAAGCGCGTGTCGCAATGGCTAACCAAGGACTATACAATGGTTTTATCGGTATCGGTCTCTTGACCTGTCGCTTTATTTTCCCAGAAAATGCTCAATATATGGGGAGTATGATGTTTGTGATCTTCGTTATTGTCGCCGCAGTCTATGGCTGGTTAAGTGCTAAGAACCCTAAGATCCTACTTGCCCAAGGAACACCAGCTATCCTGGCTTTACTTGCACTTTTGATCTTTAAATAAAAAAGGGTCGCCTGAATGAAAATTCAAGCGACCATTTTTATTACTATTTATTTTACCAAACGAATAAACCAACCATTGCTGCAGATAAGAGGGAAACTAAGACCCCTGAAAGCAACATGTAGCCAACGTTTTTGGAGATAAGATCGTTCTTTTCACGATCAACGATACCTTTGAAACAGCCAATGATCATCCCGACCGTTGAGAAGTTAGCAAAGGAAGTTACAAAGACTGTCAAGACAGCTTTGTAGTGTGGTGCAAAGTCATTGATCGTGCTTGTTACACGACCCATAACAACAAATTCATTTGTAACTAATTTTGTACCCATATATTGTGCAAATTGGAAAGCTTCGCCGTGTGGTAAGCCCATCAACCATGCAAGTGGGTACATAATAATCCCGAGAATGTGTTCCAAGGAAAGCCAAGGATTGATCATACCAAGTAACTTATCGATCAAGGCTGCCAAAGCAACAAAGGCGATAACGTTAGCGGCAATGATCAAGACCAAGCGACCAGCGCCTAAGATGGAATCACCCAAGAAGGAGAAGAATGGTTCTTTTTTAGCATTACCATCAGCATCAACATCACCGATCTCAGTTTCAGCCATCGCTGAGCCTTTCATCGTAGCGATCGTGTCTTCTTCTGGTGTAACAGTGACTGGGTTCAATAAAGCAACTACGATCAACGCATTGATAACGTTGACTGGAACCGCCGTAAGGATATATTCCCCAGGCATCATTTGCGTATAAGCACCGATGATCGAAGCTGTCACACAGCTCATCGACATCATCGCTAACGTTAAATTACGTTTAGCATTGATCTGCTTAAGTTGTAAAGAAGAAACCGCCAAAGCTTCTGTGTTACCAAGAAACATCATTTCGATCGCAAAGAATGATTCAAACTTAGGTTGTCCTGTAATAAAGGATAACCCACGTCCGATCCACTTGATGATCCATGGCAAGATACCGATATAAGTCAAGATATCAAACAATGGAACGACCATCAAAATTGGAAGCAACACTTGCACGAACCAGTCCATTTGTTTAACTTGGACCATGCTTGGAAGTGCAAATTCGATCCCGATATATGCGATCTTCATCAATTCATTAAAACCAGCAGCAGCACCTTGAACGATCATCCGTCCACCTTCAAAGCTGGTCAAGAACCAAGCTAATACGAGGTTAAAGATGATCATCGTACCTACACCACGCCAATTGATCTCACTGCGGTTCTTAGAAAAGATCACGCCGACCGCAAGGAAGATCACTAAACCTAAAACATTTATTGCTAAATACAAGATTATTTCTCCTCTCTCTATCAATAAAATAAATAGCAATTTATAAATGACTGTAAAACTCCAATTAGTATATCTATTTCTTTGGGATTTGTAAATATTTTTATTAACATGGTTTAATTTTTAAAAATAATAAAAATATAATTTAATCCGCCAAAAGATACGTACCAATCGCAAGTAATAAACTTAACAAACTACAAAAATAGCAAACATTGCTCAATACCATCTCCGAACGATTACCTAGAGATTATAATGTTAACCAAAAAATAATTTAAAATCACACTTAATTTTAGCAAAACATTCGGAAGTGGTAAAGAATGACGCCCAAAAAATGAAAGCGCTTGACTTTTGAGTGTCATTTAGTATAATTAAAGGTGAAAAGGGGGCAATTAAGCCTTCACATGTTGCGCACATACTAGCGTCTGACATTGACGTAGCAGGTGTTTTGGACACTTTGGTCTGAGGGCTTGGATCCTCCTTTTAGAACCACCCCCGACAGTTCAAATAAACGGATCGCCAATAATGTAAAATAAGATCGTGAAAGAACATAAAGGTGGCGATGAAAGGTCTATTTGACTGTGCTATATATAATATAGACCATGGAACTCCTAGCTAGCTTCCATGGTCTTTTTCTGTATTTAACAAGGTTTTTAGAAATTAAAACGAATGTTATATCCAATGTAGATCATATTTTTCGTTTTTTATTAATATCATCACTATTTACTAAGCCATACCTCTTAAACTTTACCTAAGCTGTTTTAAGTTTACTTTAAATCTCTTTGTAACCAGTTCCATCCCCTTGCTTATCATAGTAAAATATACTTAAATTATTCGAACTATTAAATCACATAGAAAGGTAGGTAACACGAGTGGACGACCCTTATCCGCCTCGCGCTATTTTTGTACGCTTAGAAAAGATTTTCTTTGTCTATCGTAGTTAGTGCTAGGCAGCAAATGTTAGTGCTAGATATGAATTACAGAAAGGAAATATAATAAGTGAGACCTTATCAGAAGAATTTAGAAGAATTACTACAAAATTATGAGCAAGAGGACCCTTTACAGGGCCTTTCAACCAAAACTGCAACTGAAAGACTAGCAAGTGACGGGCCTAATGCCCTAGTTGCTAAAAAAACACCAAACTGGCTGTTATTTATCCGCCAGTTCAATAACATGATCATCTATATCTTGTTATTTGCGACACTATTGACGCTTTTTCTAGGACACTATACCGACGCGATCGTGATCAGTGTCGTGATCATCGCCAACGCTATGATCGGTTACTATCAAGAAGCAAACGCCGCTGATGCTTTAGCTAAGATCAAAGACTTGCTGGCAACTAACGCCACGGTCTACCGTGATGGGATCCGACAAGATATCGATGCGACCAAATTAGTTCGGGGCGATGTCGTCTTTCTTGAAGCGGGTGACCAAGTTCCCGCCGATCTACGTTTGATAAAGACCGCTGACCTTAGGATCAAAGAGTCCGCTTTGACGGGTGAAGCAGATGCGGTGACCAAACACGCTGATGCTTTAGAAACAGCTGACTTACCTTTGGCTGAACAAGCAAACATGGCTTTTTCATCCACTACAGTCGTCAACGGTTCTGGTTTAGGCGTGGTCGTAGCGACCGGTGAAAAAACCGAATTAGGAAAGATCTCGACCGCAGTTGCTAGCGCTAAAACGCGGCCAACTCCATTAGTCAAAGAGATCAACGCTTTAGGTAAAACCGTTTCACTTTGCGTTTTAGGGGCAGCCGTCTTACTGTTTATCTTAGGTTTTATCTTTGAGACCTATTCCCTACCCGTCTTGACTTTAGCGATCGTAACGATGATCGTTGGCTCGATCCCTGAAGGCCTGCCAGCTACGACTTCGGTGATCTTAGCTTTAGGTGTGTCTGACCTCGCTAAAAATAAAAATGCGATCGTTAAATCACTGCCTTCAGCTGAAACATTGGGGGCGGTCGATGTGATCGCAACAGATAAGACCGGGACATTGACTAAAAACGAAATGACCGTGACCGACATTTACATTGATGAACGTCATTTTTCCGTCAGTGGTAGTGGTTATGCTCCAACTGGGACGTTATTTATCAATGGTGAAGCGACTACTGAACGTGAAGCTAAGCTAAAAGAGCTTCTCTTAGCTGGTTATTTTGCCAACGATACGACTTTGACCCAAGTTGATGATACTTGGACGATCAACGGTGAACCAACTGACGGAGCTTTCTTGACCGCTTATCACAAGTTGATGCCAAACAAAGAAAGTGTCCAACTAGAAAAATTAGATCTCTTGCCTTTTGATTCGTTCCACCGTTACATGGCAAGCCTTATCCAGCTTTCAAATGGTGCTAAAAAGATCTATCTGAAAGGTGCACCAGATAAGTTGTTCAACTTTGCCCAACAACAAGATCCAAACTTTGAGCGTTCATTTTGGCAAGCCAAAGCCGACCATTTAGCCAACCAAGGCAAACGCATCGTGGCTTTAGGTGTGATCAAAGACGCTGACCAAATCACTGAACTAGAACATGAACATCTCGAAAATGGCTTTACCTTCCTGGGCTTGACCGGGATCATCGACCCGCCACGCCCAGAAGTTATCACAGCTTTACGTGAGATGAACAAAGCCAAAGTCGAAGTCAAAATGATCACCGGCGACGCTCCCCTGACCGCAGCTGCGATCGGACGTCAATTAGGCTTATCTGATGGTGAATTGCACACGATCACTGGAGTAGAATGGGATCAACTGACGGCAAAAGAAAAGTGTGAAGCAGCCGTTAAAAATCAGATCTTTGCTCGGACAACACCGGAAAACAAACTCGAGATCATCGAAGCTTTACAGCAAAGTGGCAAGGTTACGGCGATGACTGGTGACGGTGTCAATGATGCCCCTGCGTTGAAAAAAGCTGACATTGGGGTTTCTATGGGGATCAAAGGAACTGACGCTGCTAAAGAAGCTTCCGATATGATCTTAACCGATGATAACTTTGCGACTTTAGCTACTGCGATCAAAGAAGGTCGCCGGATCTACGACAATATCAAAAAGAGTATCCTCTTCTTATTGCCGACCTCATTTGCTGAAGGGCTGATCATCTTCTTGACGATCCTTTTCAACCAAGAGATGCCTTTGCAAGCGACCCAACTGCTTTGGATCAACTTAGTCTCTGCGATCACGATCCAATTTGCGTTCATCTTTGAACCAGGTGCAAGTGACTTGATGAAACGTCCACCACGTAAGAGCAATAGCCGCTTGATCTCAGGACGTGAAATGCTTCAGTTAGGCTATGTTTCATTACTGATCGCCTTAGTCGGCTTAGGTGCTTATGAGCTGCTGATCGCGACAGGTGCTTCGGCAACGCTAGCAAGTACAGCGATGGTCAATATCATCGTCTTTAGCAAGATCTTCTACTTGTTCAACATCCGCACCGAAGAATCGGCCTTCTCGAGTGCTTCATTTACAAATAAAAAGGCCTTCTCGATCATCTTAATCATGATCTTGTTACAAATGGGATTGACCTACTTGCCATTCATGCAAGATGCCTTTAGCACAACGGGGATGCAACTAGGCGAATGGATCTTGACGATCGTCTGCGGTTTTAGCGTGCTAGCTGTGACTGAATTGGATAAATTCTTTAAACTTCGCTTAGCTCGGGCTAGAAACTAATTTTAAATGAGAAGCTCACCATGGTGTTTAGGCATCATGGTGAGCTTTTTTGCTATCCATTGCCACACGCTTCTTGCGCTAGATCTCAAACACCTATGTTACAATAAAGCTAAAAAAGAAGGTGTCCACATGTCCGAAACTATCTCGTGTCGGCAAACACTTGCCGTGACTAGCCATCGCATCCTAGCTAGCGACCTAAACGAACATGAAACTGTCTACGGGGGCGCACTACTATCTCTACTCGACGGGACGGCCTCGATCTCTGCCAGTCGTTTTGCCCGCTCACAATGTGTCACAGCTGCCCTCGACCAGGTCAACTTCATCAAGCCTTTTGTGCTAAATGACTCACTATGTATCGAAAGCTACGTGACTGGGCACGGTAAACGGTCGCTCGAAGTTTTCGTCAAAGTCATCGGCGAGCATCTCGATACCGGTGAACGTTTCTTAGGGATGACCGCCTTTTTGACCTTTGTTGTTTTAGATAAACAAGTCATTTTACCCGAACTGAGCGCTGAAACACTGGAAGAAAAAAGCCTCTGTGCTGACTTTCAAAAACGCGAAGCTTATCGACGCCAAAAAATAGCCGAACAAAAGAAACTTCAAGCTTCATTGAGCCTAGATTTTCCGTGGCAAAGTTAAAATTATCAAAAAAGCACGCCTTGAGCCGATCTCAAGACGTGCTTTTTTAATATTATTTTTTGTTCGTTAAAGAACCACTATCGACCGCACCTTGCGCCAAGTTCAATAACAACTTGATCGCTTCTTCATAACTACAATCTCTTTCGTTCATAACTGTCCTGATCAACTCTTCAGTTGACGTCTTAGATGAGATCATCATACTAGTTCCGCACTATATCATGTGAGCAACACCAAAAGGATATAGCCTTCCTTTCTCCAAGATCTGAAGCGCCCCGCTTCTCTTACCGTACATTGAACACTCATAGCAGGCCCACATCTAACCTTTGATCTGCCACGTATGTCTACCACCAACTAGCAAACACGTGTTCATTTATTTTCGTTACTTTTATATTCTAGCGCGCCACCATCAAAAAATAAAGCATTAATATTGTTCAATTTTTTTAACTATCGCAACTATCCGTGGTAAGACAAGCAAACTTCCCTATAAAAAAATTTTGGACTTCTTTTTTATTCATTTTCATTCGCAAATATTCATTAAAAGCTTTAATAACAACAATAATACGATTTTTCTTATAGTCCGCCACAAAGCCTTATCCAACTTGCTTTCATAGTCATTTACATTCTTTTATATGTTATTATTAATTAAACTTTTAATATACATAAGTTAATAGTTATGGTTGTTTGAGATAAAATTTTGCGTAGCTAGCTAAAAACAATTGACGTTCATTTCAAAAACAGCTATAATCGCACTAACTTGATCGAACTATCGCTTTGATGAGATGAGTGGCAACGCCCAACAGAGACTAGCTCAATGCTGAGAGAACTAGATGTTAGCCACGGATGAACTCGGAGCTGTCCAACGGTGCGAGCCGTTAACGTCCGAACTGGGCCTCCAATTCATGAGATAGCCAGTGTGAGCTGACTATAAATCAAGGTGGTACCGCGGTAAAACGTCCTGACGATTCTTTCGTGAGGGCGTTTTTTGTTTCTAGCAAAGAAAGGTGGAATTTTGATGACAAATAAGCAATTAGTATTACAAACTGATTTTGGTTTAGGAGATGGTGCGGTCAGTGTGATGTATGGTGTCGCTAAAACGATCGCTCCCGCATTGCATGTGGCCGATCTGACCCATGAGATCACACCTTACAACATTTGGGAAGCTTCCTATCGTCTCTACCAAACGCTCAGTTATTGGCCAGTTGGAACGGTCTTTGTTTTCGTCGTTGATCCTGGCGTCGGAAGCGACCGTAAAAGCGTCTGTGCGCTCACTAAAACGGGTCACTATGTTTATTACACCAGACAACGGTACCCTTACGCATATCGCCAAATTTTTTGGTTTAAAAGCCGTCCGTAAGATCAATGAAACTACGAGCCGCTTGCCCACTCCGATGAAAGTCACACCTTCCATGGCCACGATGTCTACGCTTATAATGGTGCCCGCTTAGCCAGTGGCCAACTCGATTTTTCTGATATTGGACCTAAGATCGACCCAGCCACGATCGTCAAATTGCCACCAGTCGTCACTGCCGATTCGATCACCGGCATGGTCGATATCTTAGATGTGCGCTTTGGCTCAAAGAAAAAGCGGACTTGGTATACACAACAACCGTTCAAAGCAAGCGACTGGTTCGTCGTCATTTTAGCTATCGCATTATTTGGGATCACACTTTACCTCTTCAAATTGAATCATGGGCGTTTTTATGACCCATTCAACTAAAAAAGCTACCAGTCTACACTGATAGCTTTACATAGAACGATCAAAAAACTGGTCACAATCAAACATCGCGATCAGTTTTTTTATTTTATCAGCATCACTACCACGATCCCGATCACCTCTAAAACAGCATAGGTCCCGGTCAGATATAATGTTCCACGCTTATCTTGTTTACTCAACTGATAGTAGATCACACCAAAGAGCAGTATTTGTAAGATATTATTATTCACGTAAGCTGATCCAAAGACTGATCCTGTGATCACTATATAACTAGCCGAAAAAACACTAAGCAGACAATTAACGATCACCAGTGTCAAAAATAATGCCTCTTTATCGCCTTGATCGCTAGCTATGATCACTAAGAGACCGATACCCCATATTACTAAAAAACCAATCAAAGAGCCGATCGCTGTCCCAATGAGCGTGATTGCATTAATAAAGAATTTTCCTTCAAGCGGTACCTCAGCTGGGAGGGGCGTTGCTACTTGTGTAACAAGATAGACCCCCGCCACTGAAAGAGCAACGACTAAAAAGACAAGGCCCACCTTGGTCAACACAGATAATTTAAGTCCTGAATGTGACATCTCGAACACCTCTTTTTACAATTATTTTCTTCAGTATATACTGTTTTATCACATGGTAGTCCAAGTAAGCATAAGTGGTCATTTATTCGACTTATTTGGCTATCAAAAAAGCAGAGACCATAATGATCTCTGCTCGTTAGCAACGACTTAAAGCCCCTGCTCTTTTGTATTTATCCCTGGCTTCCAAGTTAAATAGCCTTTATAGTCATCTACGCAAAGGAGTTTTTCAGCATTTTCGATCCGATCAGCCGTTGGCGGTTCAACACCTTCCAAGCGATACTTGATCCCCATTTCCTTATACTTACGAACTCCCATTGTGTGATAAGGCAAGACTTCGACTTTCTCGACATTTTTCAACGTCTTGATATATTCGCCGAGTTCTTTTAAATACTTATCATTGTCGGTGATCCCTGGGACCAAAACGTGTCTGATCCAAACTGGTTTACCGAGTTCAGATAGATACTTACACATGTCAAGAATGTTCTCGTTTGGATAACCGGTCAAGAGTTTATGCTCATCGGAGTTGATATGCTTGATGTCCACCAATAAAATGTCGGTATATTCCAGCAACTCATTGAATAAGCTAAACCATGGTTCACGGCGCGTAAATGGCGCTCCACATGTGTCCAAGCAAGTGCTGATACCAGGTTCTTTACACTTCTTGAACACTTCCAAAGCAAATTCTGGTTGCAATAAGATCTCGCCTCCTGAGAGGGTGATCCCACCGTCTTCACCCCAGAATGCTCGGTACGGTAAAGCTTTTTCTAAAAGTTCACTGGCGGTCATTTGCGTCCCAACATTTTTCTTCCAAGTATCTGGATTGTGGCAAAACTTACAACGCATATTGCATCCCTGCATGAAAGCCACAAACCTGATCCCTGGTCCATCGACTGCGCCAAAGGTTTCAAGGGAATGCACGTAGCCTAAAACCTGACCGTCTTTAGTTGGAACTGGATTAATATATGGATTAGCTTTCATTATTACGCCGCCTTTACTAATTGACTGTTGTGCTCTTAACTATATTGAAGTATGGAATGTTCTTGAAATAACGTCATCTTGTTGTTCCTTGGTCAGATCAGCGAAGTATACACAGTAACCAGAAACACGCACGGTCAACGTTGGATATTCTTCTGGATGTTTTTGAGCATCAAGTAAAGTATCACGGTTGAAGACGTTGATGTTTAAATGGTGACCTTCATTCTTCATATAACCACTGATCATGTTTACCAAGGTCTTTTCTTCTAATTTTTCATCGTGACCAAGTGTTGATGGTGTTACGGCGAAAGTATTGGAGATCCCGTCTGTTGCGTAGCGATATGGTAATTTAGCTACGGAAAGCAAGGATGCCAATGCCCCGTGTGTTTCAGCACCGTAAGCTGGGTTAGCACCTGGTGAGAATGGTTCGCCTGCTTGACGGCCATTAGGTGTTGTCCCGGTATTCTTACCGTAAACAACATTAGAAGTGATCGTCAAAACAGATGTTGATAACTTAGCATCACGGTAGAGGTGATGTTTGTTCATCTTGGTGTAAAGTTGTCTTACTAACCATGCAGCGATCTCGTCAGCACGGTCATCGTTGTTACCATAACGTGGGAAGTCTTTTTCAGTCTTGAAGTCAACTGCCACACCGTTTTCATCACGGATAACTTTAACTTTACCGTACTTGATAGCTGAAATGGAGTCAGCAGCAACTGCTAAACCAGAGATACCTGTCGCAAATGTACGATCTAAACGTGTATCCTTCAAAGCAAGTTGGGCTGATTCATAGTAATACTTGTCGTGCATGTAATGGATCACATTCAAAGCATTTACATAAACGTCAGCGACCCATTCCAACATGTCATCGAATTTCTTCAAGAATTCATCATAATCAATGTATTCTGAAGTGATCGGTGCATAAGCTGGACCACATTGCATCTTGGTCAATTCATCGACCCCACCGTTGATCGCATAAAGAACGGTCTTAGCCAAGTTAGCACGAGCCCCGAAGAATTGAACACCATCAGCGATCGGTTGCGCAGACACACAGCAAGCAATGCCGTAATAGTCTGTGCCCCATGTTTCCATCATCAATTCATCGTTTTCGTATTGGATCGTTGAACTTGCGATCGATACACTAGCTGCGTAGTTCTTGAAGCCTTCTGGCAAACGTTCTGACCATAATAAGGTGATGTTTGGTTCTGGCGCAGCACCCATGTTATGCAAGGTGTGCAAGAAACGGAAAGCTGTCTTTGTAACGTGGTGACGGCCATCCATACCCATCCCAGCGATCGATAACGTTGCCCAAATTGGGTTACCAGAGAACAAGGAGTTGTATTCTGGTGTCCGAATGAATGTTACCATCCGGAGTTTCATTGTGAATTGGTCGATCAATTCTTGTGCTTCTTTTTCGGTCAATAAACCGTTGTCCATATCACGTTTGATATAGATATCGATAAATGAGTCGATCCGGCCGATAGACATCGCAGCCCCATTTTGTTGCTTGATGGAAGCTAAGTAGCCGAAGTACAACCATTGGATAGCTTCACGCGCATTGGTAGCTGGATAAGAAATATCGTAGCCGTAAGAAGCAGCCATTTTCTTCATGTCTTGTAAAGCACGAATTTGTTCGGAAACTTCTTCACGTAAGCGAATAACTTCATCTGTCATTTGACCGTCGCCATAGTTAGCTAAGTCATCTTTCTTAGCTGCGATCAAGCGATCGATCCCGTAAAGAGCAACACGAGGGAAGTCAGCGATGATTCGACCACGACCGTATGAGTCAGGTAAGCCTGTCACGATCTTGTTGTGGCGTGCACGCTTAATTTCGTCATTGTATGCATCAAAAACGCCTTGGTTGTGTGTCTTATGCAAGTCGGTGAAGATCCGTTCTGTTTCCGGATCAATTTCCATCCCGTAAGCAGCCAAAGCAACTTTAGCCATCCGAATACCACCATAAGGCATCAAAGCTTTTTTCATTGGCTTATCTGTTTGCAAACCAACGATCTTTTCTAAGTCTTTATCTAAATAGCCTGGTTTGTGTGAAGTGATCGTAGAAACAACTTTGGTGTCAGCATCTAAAACGCCACCAGCAGCACGTTCTTTCAACTTGATGTCAACTAACATGTCGTTTAATTTTGTGGTTGCTTCAGTTGCTTCTTCAAGGAATGATTGATCACCATCATAAGGTGTGTAGTTACGGTTGATGAAATCACGTACATCGATCTCGTCTTGCCAGTCCCCGCCGTTAAAACCGTTCCAAGCAGTTGTTACTGTTTCTTTGCTGTTGTCTTTGAGCATCTATATTCCTCCCTGTGTAAAAAATCCGTCTGACCTAAATAATATAACCTAGCACGTACTAAAAAACGTTTGTTAACGTTTTCATCCTTATATTATCTAAAATCGCGCATAAAAACAAGTCATAATCCATTATTTTTGTACAATTTTAAAAAAATGTTATTTCTATTTTTTTACTTAAATATAATGAAATATTAAGCTTTTTCGCCCACGCCAACATGGGTCGTTTTGACCCGCTTAGTCTGGCGCCGAATTTTCTTATAACAGGCCAAAACGATCGCAAAATAAAAAAGGTAATTATACCCCAACATGATGGTCATAAAGAACAGCTTCTTAATAATTCCTAAGCGCCGAGTCTCGTGTTCATAAATACTTAGAATATAGAAATTAAAACAACTATTGATAAACAATAGACTCACTACGATCGGCCAATACAACTGGATAAACCAACTGACAAAGACCAAGACTAACAGATTCGCAAGCCCTGTCGCTAGCGAGATGAATGGTAACAACAAATAAAATGTCATTTCCATTTTAGCTTTAGTTCCTATGGCTTTACTTAATAAGATCTTGGGCCAATAACCCACTAAGCAGTCTAATCCCCCCTGAGTCCAACGAGCACGCTGGCGGATAAAGGGCCGAACTTGAGCAAGTGCCTCTTGATAGACCACGATCTCAGAAGCATAGTGGGTCGCTTTAGCTTGCAGTAAAAAGCGCGTGCTAAACTCAAAGTCTTCCAGCAAGGCATTGCCCCACGGATAATACCCGTTTACTGCACTGACCCGGATAAATTGGCCATTCCCTGACGCTGCTGCATTACCTAACCGATTCCGGATGTTTTGGATCCAATTATTGATGATGACAAATTCGATATCTTGTAGTTTTTGTAGCCAATTTTGCTCCTTAAACATAGCTACACGTGTTTGTAACAACGATAATTCTGGATCAAATGCAAAGTGCTCCATGACCCGCAGATAAGCTGCTTCATCCATATAAGCGTCGGCGTCTAAAACACCACAGATCACGCGCTTACGCAAACTTGGGGCTAGTGGCTCAACGAGTTGCTGGTACGCCCAATTTAATGCCTCGCCCTTACCCTGTTGCGCTTCTGGCAAATACCGTTGCAGCAGCTGGACTTTGCTCCCACAGGCCAGTTGTTGCAACGTTTCATTAACGACTTGAGCTGTCTGATCACTTGAGGCATCATCAATGATCACCATTTTAACTTGTGGTAAGCTTGCTGTCTGCGCCACAAAATTGGTGATCGTCTGCCTGATGACTAGCGCTTCGTTTAGCGCTGGGACCAAGATGATCAGTTGCTCAATGGGCTCTTTTAGCTGCGTTTGTTGCAGCTTTTGATCTTGCCCAAATAAAATTAAAATCAGCACCCACACCAAATAGATACCTATTCCAACAAAAGAGACACTAAAGATCAATTCATCGATGACCGATCCCTCCATTTAGTGCTTTTTGTTAAAAAACCATATAGATTTTACCACACGATTAACTCTAAATGATATAGCTAATTTATTTTAAATAAAAGTAGATATTTTTTAATCTTTTTTACCTAAAAAGATGCTGATAGCCACGAATGACTACCAGCCTCTTTCTAATTTATTTAAATTTCTTCCCAAATATCCTTTAAGACATTTGTTTGATCACGATCTGGACCAACAGAGAAGGTCGAAACTTCGACGCCAACTAATTCTTCGATACGTTTAACATAGTTACGCGCATTTTCAGGTAGATCAGCTAAAGTCTTAGCCCCTGTGATATCTTCTTTCCAGCCTGGCATTGTTTCATAAATTGGCTTGCATTGTGCCAATTCTTTCAAGCTAGCTGGGTAACGGTCGATCTTTTCACCGTTCAATTCATAAGCTGTACAGATCTTGATCTCATCTAAGCCAGTCAAGACATCCACACAGTTCAAGCACAAGTTGGTCAAACCTGAGACCCGCTTGGAGTGACGCATTACGACACTATCGAACCAACCGATCCGACGTGGGCGTTTCGTGACTGTCCCATATTCATGACCCGCTTCACGGATGTAGCTACCGATCTCATCGTGTAACTCAGTTGGGAATGGACCATCACCAACACGTGAAGTATAAGCTTTGCAGGCACCCACAACTTTATTGACCTTTTCTGGACCAACGCCAGAGCCAGTTGTGACCCCACCGGCGATCGGGTTAGAAGATGTAACGAATGGATATGTCCCATGATCAACATCTAACATAACACCTTGAGCGCCTTCAAATAAAACATGTCCGCCGTTGTCCAACGCATCATTTAAAATAACTGATGTATCAGCTACATACTTCTTGATACGTTGACCATATTCATAATATTCATTGTAAATTGTTTCAAAATCAAGCGGTTCGCCTTCATAATCGTACATCTTTTGGAATAAACGATTCTTTTCTTCCAAATTACGACGTAGCTTTTCAGCAAATGTATCTGCTTCTAACAGATCTGCGACCCGAATACCGATACGAGCTGCTTTGTCCATGTAGCAAGGACCGATACCCTTATTAGTCGTACCGATCTTGTTGTCTTTTTTGGCGCTTTCTTGTAAGCTGTCCAAGACAATGTGGTATGGCAAGATCACGTGCGCACGGTTTGAAACACGAAGGTTATCTGTTGGGATTCCATTTTCATGCAAGTATTCCAACTCAGCAACTAACGACTTAGGATTCAAAACAACGCCATTACCAATGACACTGATCTTATCGGAATAAAAAATTCCAGATGGGATCAAGCGCAATTTATAGGTCTTACCATCAAAAGCGATCGTATGACCGGCATTGTCTCCACCTTGATAACGTGCGATAACATCGGCATTTTTACTCAAGAAATCAGTGATCTTTCCTTTGCCTTCATCGCCCCATTGACTACCAACAACTACTACTGATGACATATACAGTCCACCTCATAATATTTCTAAGCATTACTCTGCTTGCTAGTCTAAATTAATGACCTTGATAATTGTAACAATCAAGCTTAGTTTTTTCAAGCAATTACGAATATTACTTCGCTAAAAAAAGGCTAAGTTTATTAATTGCGAACTTTAGCCTTTTTAATTTAAATTATTCTGATTTAAAACGAATAACTAATCCCAAGGATCATAGCGCCGAAAGGGCAATAAGCTACGCGTCCGGGATAATTCTTCCATTTGTTTGACGATCGCTAGTGTTTCTGCACTCATTTTGATCTTACCTTTGCCCCGTAGCACCGCCTCATAGGACGCTGTTACCATTTTTTCCATAATGATCTGGGGCGCGATCTGGCGGTCTGCCAAGGCATCTTTTCCGTAAGCGACGATCTTTAAAAATACTTTGTCATCGGTGCTTTGCTCAAAAGACTGTGTCAATTCATTTGCCAGCCGTGCGATCTCTTTGCGTGACTTCATCTCACTCACCTCATCTACATCTTACACCAAAGCTAAAAATTAAGCTTGTTTATCGGCATAGACTTCGATACAAAAATTTTTCTGTCTACAATTTGGACACACTAATTTTCGTGTACTCGGAGTGTGGGTAGACCAAAAATACTCTTTGAGTCCTGGACGAAATTGGTGCTGACAGTTAGGACAAATATACGCCGTATGCTGCCAAACATAGCGCACTAAAGCTGTTGTGAGCCCGATCGAGATCACTAAAGCCCCGGCTACTAACCACCATGAGCCATGGGTCAAGAATACATAGATGATACTGCCCCACAAGATCAAGTCGATCACCAGTCCAATACCGATCATTTGCCAGTGTAATTGATGTAATTTCTTTGTCTTTTCCATTTCAAACTCAATTCCTTTCGTAAAATTTCCCGGGAAAACTTGAAATTTCTCCAGTTGCTCGGCTAAATAATCCAACTTGGTGGCGCGTTTTTTAGCCAATTCCAAAGCCTTAGCATTTTGTTCTTGGTGCTCCGCCACTAACAGCTGTAAAATTTTATAGTTTTCCGGTGTATCTAATAGACCTTTGATATCTTTTAGCGTGAAACCTAGTTCTTTATAGGTCAAGATCAGTTCTAAACGTGTGACTTGATCTTCAGCATATAAGCGGCGATCTGCTTCAGTACGACTAGCGACTAATAATCCTTGCCGTTCATAATACTGCACCGTCCGCAAAGTGACATGACACTGTTCCGCTAATTGTCCACTTGAATACATTATTGGCCCCCTTTCTAACTTCACTATAAATGATAACGTTACGTCATCAGCAAGTAAAAAGATAAGAGTGTGGGCCAAAGCGGTCAGCTCCGTACAGATAACAGAAAAATCACTATGATGCGTTTTTTGCATCGTGATCAGTTCATTCATATGCGTGATAAAAAGGCCCTATCACGCTGCAAAACATACATCATGATAGGACCTGTTGTTATTCATACAATGCTGATCGTATTGTCGAACATTGTGTATCTAAGTCGTGCTCCGAAAATCAGCACTGTGTTAGTTATGTGGCAAGATATTTAGTACATACAACATCGCGATGAAGATGAAGAACAAGACGATGACCACTGGATTTAATTCTTTCCGACGGCCAGCCGCGATCATTGTGATCGGATAGACTAAGAAACCAAATGCGATCCCGTATGAGATGTTAGAGGTCAACGGCATTGCAATGATCGTTAAGAACGCTGGTAAGGTGATCTCGAATTTTTCCCAGTTGATAAAGCGCATCGATTGTGCCATCAAAGAGCCAACGATGATCAAGGCTGGGGCTGTAACTTCAGTCGTCACCACACTCAATAATGGTGAGAAGAATAAACTTAGCCCAAACATACCCGCGATCACTAATGAAGTAAAACCAGTCCGCCCCCCGACTGCGATCCCAGCAGAAGATTCAACATAAGCTGCCGTCGGAGTCGTTCCCATCACAGAACCAGCTAACATTGAAAATGAGTCAGCCATTAAAGCGCGCCCGATCCGAGGCATCTTATCATTTTTCATCAAGCCAGCCTGTTGGGCTAACCCGACTAAAGTACCTGCTGTATCAAAGAAAGTCACCAGTAATAACACGATGATCACAGCTAACATCTGTGGCGTGTTGATATTACCTAAGTTTGCTAGTCCGACCCCAAAAGTTGGTGCCAAACTTGGGATCGAAGAAACAATCTTATCTGGCATTGGGATCAAGCCTGTCACTAGGCCTAAAAGCGTTGTAGCTAAGATCCCGATAAAGATCGAACCTGGGACGCGGCGTGCCATCAATAAAGCAGTCACAAAGAAACCAAAGATCGTTAACCAGGTAGTTGGAACCGTCAATGATCCTAATTCGACTAACGAAGATTTGCTAGCAACGACGATCCCGCCACCCTTTAAGCCGACAAAAGCGATAAAGATCCCGATCCCAGCTGCCATTGCGAGCTTGAGATCATGCGGGATCGCATCGATAACGATCTCACGGATCTTGAATAATGAAAGTAACGTAAAGATAACGGAAGCCACCACGACCCCAGCCATTGCAGTCTGCCACGGGATCCCCATCGTTAAAACAACGGAATAAGTGAAAAACGCATTATCCCCTAGACCAGGTGCGATCCCGATCGGATAGTTAGCTAAAAATGCCATCAAGGTACAGCCGATGATCGCTGATAAGGCAGTTGCTGTGAAGACAGCACCCTTATCCATCCCTGCAGCCCCTAGGATATTAGCGTTGACGAACAAAATGTAGGCCATCGACACGAACGTAGTCAAGCCAGCAACGGTCTCCCGTTTAGTATTAGTTTTTAATTCTTTAAAATGGAAGGTTCTTTCGAGCCAACCTGCTTTGGTGGCTGTTGTTTGACCATTATCCAATTTCTTTCACCTCTGATTTATTTTTACTTTGACAAGTATTACACGTATGATTATAAAAATCAACCCCTAAATAGTTCGTGTTTTTATCAAAATGTATCCATTTTAAGGTAAAAAACTCCTGCTTCGGTTGAATAGCAGTATTTTAGCATGAATTTTCACAAAAAAAGACCACGCAAATTCACGTGGTCTGGTGGCAATTAGCCTTCAAATAATTCAGTTGAAAGATAACGTTCGCCGTTATCTGGGGCAACAGTCAAGACACGCTTACCAGCACCCAATTTTTTAGCTACTTCGATCGCGCCATAAATATTAGCACCAGCTGAGATCCCAGGTAAGAAGCCTTCATTTTTACCAACTTCGCGGGCCATCTCAAGCGCTTTTTGGCTTGGAACTTCTAAAATATCATCGTAAAGTTTTGTATCCAAGATCGAAGGCACAAAGCCAGCTGAGATCCCTTGGATCTTGTGCTTGCCCTTCTTACCTTCTTTTAAGACTGGAGATTCACTTGGTTCAAGAGCGTATACTTGAATATCAGCCTTCTTAGCCCGCAAAGCACGACCTACACCCGTCAACGTTCCACCCGTGCCGACCCCGGCAACAAAAGCATCGGGTAAGTCAGCTCCAAAGGCGCGCAAGATCTCTTGGCCAGTCGTTTGTTCGTGGATCAAAGCGTTAGCAGGGTTATCGAATTGCATCGGTAAGAAATAACCGTTCTTCTCAGCTAATTCCTTAGCGAGTTTGATCGCACCACCCATGCCTTCTTCACCTGGGGTCAAGATCAATTCAGCTCCATAACCTTGCATCAATTTACGCCGTTCGATACTCATCGTTTCTGGCATCGTGATCAATAAACGATAGCCCTTAGCCGCCGCTACTGCAGCTAATCCAATACCGGTATTGCCCGAAGTTGGTTCGATGATCGTGCCACCCTTGGTCAACTTGCCAGCTGCTTCAGCGGCTTGGATCATCGCTAAAGCTACCCGATCTTTGACTGAACCAGCTGGATTGAAAAATTCAAGCTTAACATAAACATCAGCTGCCTCAGCTGGAACAACATTATTCAACCTGACGATCGGTGTGTTCCCAATAGTATCTAAGATCGAATCATAAACTTTACTCATATCAAGACCTCCATTAATTTTTGATAAGTTCTTTAGCTTTGCGCGTCCCAGCTACTTGCTGTAACCAGTTAGCAAAGAATTGTTTTTGTAACGTTTCCCATAAAAACTGTGGTCGTCCATCAACATAGTAATTTTGGGGACGAGCTAGTGAATCTTTAGCACTTGGATCAACCGCTAATTCGCGTGTATATTCTTTTTGTAAGGCATCTCTACCATACTCCAAATGCGAAAATAAAAATGTCTGATGTTTTGTCGGTGCTTCAAGCAAGAAAGCTTCCCCTGTCTGCGAGACTGCTGTGATCTTTAACTCAGGGATCTGTTTTGCCTGACTAAGATCAATATCAGCATAACGCGCATGTGGGGCTAAAAAGCCCGGCGCTACTTGAGCTAATAACTTGGAATCACGTAAGACCTCTTGCGGATAGATCCCAAATAGTTTTTGGGGCAATAAGTATTTATCCACCCCATAAAAGTAGTTGACTGCAGCCATGGCGCCCCAACAGACATACAGCTGCTCGATCTTATTTTGAGCCAAACAGTCAAAGAGCTCCTGCAATTCATTGATATATGTGATCTCTGCAAAATCCAGTTTTTCGATCGGTGCCCCAGTTACGATGAAAGCATCCAGTTGCTTAACCTCATCTAACTCCAACGGACGAGCAATTCGCGTCACTTGAGCTGGAACTGGACGATCTTGATAGTGCTCTTTAGGATAAAAAAAAGTCAGTTCAACTGGATATGTCGTACTATTCAAGACCCGTTCGAATCGTCTTTTGGTGTCCAGTTTATCGTGCATCAAATTCAATACCCCGATTTTTAAGACATTTTCAGGCGTACGCATGACTATACCTTCCTTTCTCGGTAATTACAGCCAAGTCAATTTACTTGTATTCTGTAAGTTAAATTATACACTAGCTGCTTATAAAAGACAATTATACTGCTATAAGTACTGAGCTTTATGCTATAATTTGGCAAACATTATTTTTACGAGGGGGACTTGCTAATGGCATTACCAAATCGAAAAGACATTGCACCAGAACTCACTTGGGATCTAACCGCACTTTACCCGAATGACACTGCTTGGTACGACGAGCTTAAAGCGTTAAAAAAACTCGTCACTGATTTTTCAGCTAACTTCGACGGACAGTTGACCACTCCAACCCAGATCATTGCTGGCTTGACCGCTTTAGAACAGATCGAACAAAAAGCATCTGTGATCGAACATTACGCTTTCTTGCAACAGGCAAGTGATATGACAGATCCTCACTACAATCAGCTACTAAAGCAAGCTGAACAAGTTTTAGCCTTTGTCAGTGCTAATATCGCCTTCTTTGATATCCAAGTTAGCCAAAATGACACGGCTAGCCTAGACGAAGTTGCAGCACGAGCACCGCATTTTGCTTCTGTCATTCGCCATTTAAAGAATGAGAAGCAACATCTTCTTGATCCTAAAACTGAAGCAGCTCTGGCCTTGTTAGGTCCGACTTTAAATGCACCGGAAGGGATCTATACAACGGCCCGCGCAGCAGATATGACATTTGAAGATTTTGAGGTCGATGGAAAGCTCTATCCTATGTCATTTGTCCTGTATGAAAATACCTATCAATACCACCCTAACTATAAAATACGCCAAAAAGCCTTCAAATCATTTTCCAAAACCTTGAAAAAATATCAGGATACCGTAGCAGCTACTTACTACACACAAGTTGCTAAGGAAAAGACTATGGCGACCCTCCGCGGTTTTGATTCAGTTTTTGATTATCTACTAGCTAAACAAGAAGTCTCACGTGAATTGTTTGACCGCCAGATCGATCTGATCTTAGATAAACTCGGACCAGTTATGCAAAAATATGCTAAATTCGTCCAAAAAGCTCATGGTCTAGAACAGATGACTTTTGCTGATCTACAGATCGATCTTGATCCTAGTTTTGCACCTAAAGTTAGCTTAGAAGAAGCACCTGCCTATATTCAAAAAGCAGTTTCGATCCTAGGCGTTGATTACGCCAAGATGGTCATGCGCGCCTTTGACGAACGGTGGATCGATTTTGCTGTCAATGCCGGTAAAGAAACTGGGGGCTTTGAGACCGATCCCTATGGTGTTCACCCCTATATCTTGATGTCATGGACTGACGAATTAGCTGACGTTTATACTCTGGCCCATGAACTCGGACACGCTGGTCAAGCGATCCTGACCGCTCAAAACAACTCGATCTTAGGTAGTGATCCGTCAATGTATCTGATCGAAGCTCCTTCAACCTTTAATGAATTATTGTTGACACACTCTTTGGAACAGAGTACGACCGATCCACGAATGCAACGTTTTGCCTATGCCAAGATGCTTACTAATACGTTCTACCATAACTTTGTGACTCACTTGCTGGAAGCTGCTTTCCAACGTGAAGTTTATCAACTTATCGATGCAGGTGCTTCATTTGATGGTGCTAAACTTGGCGAACTCAAACAAAAAGTGCTCAAGCGTTTCTGGGGTGATACGGTCATGATCGATGACCAAGCCACTTTGACTTGGATGCGTCAATCACATTACTATATGGGCTTATACTCTTATACCTACTCAGCTGGTCTGACGATCGCTACCCAAGCTTATCTAAAATTACTAGCTGATCCACAAAAACAAGTCGGTGCTTGGCTTGAATTTCTAAAACTCGGCGACCAAAAAACACCGGTAGAAGCAGCTAAAGTTGCTGGCGTTGATATTTCAACTGCTGATCCGCTTGAAAATACGATCGCCTTTTTGGATGAGACCGTGGAAAAGATCAGAACTTTGTCCCAAGAGATCGCTAAATAAAGTTTCATGTGAAACATGTCAAGAGCGCAATATCATTAAATTAAGAGAACTAGCTTACACTGTTTTGCTAATGGTGTGAGATAGTCTCTTTTTTACTTTTATCATCTTCAGCGCGATCATCGTTCAAAAAAGACCAGCCTCAAACGAAGCTGGTCTTATAATTGACCTTTCAACTCACAAGCCCCATACCCTTGACCACGGATATTGAGCAAAATAGGTAAACTTTTGGTGTGGAACGCTAATTGTCATTTGAAGTAAAATGAACAAACCGTGGCAACACTATGAAATATCTAGCTTGTCAGCAAAAAGTTTTACTCTAGCTTTTAAGTGAGCGATCAGTGTTCTTTCCCATCGATAATAACGTGAACTCGTGGGTTCTTAGGGCTTTTAACTTTAGAAATAACACCTTTGTCAACTAAGTCTTCAATTTGATCTGGATCATAACCTAACTTAGTCAAAATTTCCTTGTTATTTTCACCTAGATCTGGTGCACGGTCGTAGGATGGAGTATAATTTGAAAGCGTAAATGGTAAACCAATAGTCTTAAAGTCACCACGACTCCCACCTTGGTCGATAGTAACGATCGCACCATCCTTATTTAAATCAGGATCATTTTCAAGTTCATGCCAGTCAAGAATAGGACCAACTGGAACACCAGCGGCACCGAGATCTTTAGTCAAAGTGTACTTATCGTATTGCATAGTGTAAGCTTCGATCAATGGATAAAGCTCTTCCTTATGTAATTGACGATGTTGCCAGTCGATAAATCTTGGATCTGTTTCCCATTCTGGGTGGCCCATTGCTTCACATAGTTTATCCCACTTCTTGTTCTCATTTTGAATAACAATATAAACATAGGCGTTTGGATCTGTTTCCCAACCTTTAGCTTTGTAGGTCCAGCCGATAACTTGGCCACCTTCAGTGTTTTCTGCTCGTGGGATCGCCTTACCCCATTTCCAGTCAGGGTAAACAGCATAGTGAGGAAGCGCACCGAGATTGTCCAACATAATTTGGTCACGTAATTTAATACGACAAAGATTTAATACAGCATCTTGCATTGATTGGTAAACGAAGGTCCCTTCACCAGTATGTTCACGTTGTAGTAAAGCTGCTAAGATACCAATAGCTAAGTGCATCCCTGAATTCGAGTCACCTAAAGCAGCGGCAGATTGGGTCGGAACATTGTCTTTACCCTTGTTCCAACCAGTAGCAGAGGCAGCCCCACCAGCAGATTGAGCAACTGGTTCAAAGGCCTTAACATTTTCAAAACGTGAACCTTGGTTGAAGCCCTTTAATGAAGCGTAGATCAATCTAGGATTCATTTTATGAAGTTCTTCCCAGCCAAAGCCATTTCTATCAGCAGATCCAGGAGCGATATTTTCCACGAAGATATCAGCTTTTTTGATCAAGTCGTACATGATCTTTTTACCTTCAGGGGTCTTGATATCTACAGTTAAGGATTTCTTATTTGCATTCAATTGTAAGAAATATAGACTCCAAGAATCTTCGATATCAAGTAATTCATTTCTAGTTGGATCACCAGTATTAGTCCGTTCGATCTTAATAACTTCAGCACCTAACCAAGCTAAAAGTTGAGTACATGAAGGACCAGATTGAACTTGAGTCCAGTCAATAACTTTGATCCCTTTTAATGGGGCATATGCATTTTGTTCATTTTTCTCATTTTCACTCATTATCACTCACTCCTTGTCAAGTTTTTCTTGTTCCGCTTCTTCAAGTGGTTTTAAGTTTAAGGTTGGATTTAAATTGCCAATGTGTCCCGATTCTTTACCCATTGATGGATCGATCTGAACATTTATGAGGCTTGGTCGGCCAGATCCAACTGCCTTAGCAAAAGTATCTTTCATCTCTTGATAATTAGTTACATAATAATTATCGCCGCCAAATGCTTTAGCGATCAGATCATATCTCCCAGTTGGGTCTAAGGTAGTTGGACCTAATTGATCAGGGACCACATTATCAATACCGTTATAAATACCACCATTGTTAATGACCACTACGGTGATAGGCAATTTGTAGCGACAGATCGTCTCTACATCCATCCCATCAAAACCAAAGGCACTATCACCAGCTAAAACAACTACATGTTTGCCAGTTTCAACAGCAGTGGCAATGGCATATCCCATGCCAACACCCATAACGCCCCAAGTACCAGTATCAAGTCTATGACGTGGCAATTTCATACCGATCATATCACGACCAATATCAAGGGTATTAGCACCTTCACTTACAAGATAAGTGTCTGGATGGTCTTGGAAGTATTCATTGATAGGTTCGATCGCACCGTAATAGCCAAATTTTGGATTGGTTTCGCCAGCTTGGATCCGCTTAGCAAATTTTGCATCATTTTTCGCAGTATCTTGAGCAATAGCTTCGGTCCAATCAGAAGGAACTTTATATCCTGTCGCTGTAAGAGCTGGGACTAACTTGTTTAAAATAGAAGTCAAGTCACCTTGAAGAGGGGCAGAGATCTTTTGAGCAGAATCGAATTGCGTAGGTTCAATATCCAATTGAATAAACTTAGCATTAGGGTTAAATTGAGGTGCACTTCCGTATGAAAGCATCCAGTTTAATCTAGCACCTACTAGAATTACAACATCAGCATTCTTTAACGATAATGAACGAGCTGCAGCAGCTGAATGTTTGCTGTCATCAGGAACAAGTCCCTTAGCCATAGACATTGGCAAGAACGGGATGTTGGTCTTATCTATTAATTCTTGAATTTGTTTTTCAGTCCTGTCATACGCAGCACCCTTGCCAAGAATTATTAACGGCTTTTTAGCTTGCTTAATAATATCAACAGCCCGAGCGATCGCTGCATCACTAGGTTCTTGTAAAGGAGCAGGGTCAACTAATTTGTAAACACCCATGTTCTTTTCACCCAGATCTTCGTTTAACTGTGCGATCGTATCTGCTGGCAAATCAAGATAAACACCACCTGGTCTACCAGAAACGGCAGTCCGAATAGCACGTGCAACTGCTAAACCAACATCTTGCGCTCTGTCTACACGATAAGCTTTTTTGCAGAAAGGCTTGGCAACATTATATTGATCTAAGCCTTCATAATCTCCTTGAGATAAATCAATAATATGCCGTTCCGAAGAACCAGAGATCATGATCAATGGAAAACAGTTTTTTGTTGCTTGAGCTAAAGCAGTTAGACCATTTAAAAATCCCGGTGCAGATACTGTCATCGCAACACCAGGTTTTTTAGTTAAAAATCCAGCTGCAGCTGCAGCATTTACAGCTGAATCTTCGCGACGAAAGCCGTAATACTTCATCCCACGTAATTCAGCTAATCTAGCTAAATCAGTGATCGGAATACCTACAACTCCGTACAGGTTATTAATACCATTTTTTTGTAAAGCGTCAATTAATAAACTGGCACCAGTCCTACTTAAAGATTTATCTACCATAACGCACCCTCCATGGTAATCAATTTATATAAAGGTACCAAATTACAAATTGGATACCCCCACCTAAGTTATAACTTTTTTTATATTTATTAGCAAGAAAAAACTATCGGAAATTTTATATCAAAAAATAAAATATTTAGTTACTACTACTTATGGCGCTGATCTATAAAAATGTAAAATTACGCTTAAACATCAGCTAAAATCTTAAATTTTTGATTTACATTATGATAAGTGTTATAGTCAACTTGAATGTAACACCTATCAAATATAATTATAAGGAAGTTATGTAAATGATTAGCATTTTAGTAAATGATATATGTCCAATTTTAGTGATCATGTTACTCGGTTATCTTTGCGGAAAATTTTACTTTTTCGATAATGACCAACGGCAAGGGCTAAATAAATTAGTTCTTAATATCGCATTACCAGCCGCTTTATTCATTTCGATCGTTAAAGCTACAAGAAAAATGTTTGCGCAAGACATTATCTTAACGCTGATTTCTATTTTTGGTGTTGTAGGCTTATTTATGTTAAGTTACTATTTGGATAAGTTGTTCTTCCATAGAACTACCCCGCAAGCGGCGGTTTGTGCCTTGATCGCTGGTTCTCCCACAATTGGTTTCCTTGGTTTTGCTGTTTTAGACCCTATCTACGGGAATAACGCATCAACTAACCTTGTCATCGGGATCGTATCCATTGTTGTCAATGCGATCACTATTCCATTGGGGTTAGCTTTGATCAATAAGGGGCAAGCTATAGCTAAAAAGAAGGCTAAAGCAAATAATAATAAGGGAACTAACGTAGAAGTAGAAGATATAAAGAAGCAAGGGTCCACTAAAATCAAGCAAAAAGTCATGGTGACTATTCCCGATGGTGTTCCAGTTACTGATGCCGAAGCTAAGGCTCTAAAAGAAAAGGGATTAGAACGTGAGATCGACTTGGCTCGAGCAGAAATTGCCGACCATGCTGATGAACCTCATAAACCAATGGATCCAACTTTGAGATCTGTAATTGACGCTATTAAGCAACCAGTGGCTGCTGCTCCATTAATTGCGGTGCTTTGTGTTTTAATTGGGATCAGAATCCCAACTGCTTGGGCACCAACTTTTGACCTAATTGCTAAAGCTAATGCCGGGGTCGCTGTTTTAGCAGCCGGGCTCGCCTTATCGACAGTTAAGTTCTCAATTGATAAAGAAGTACTTTGGAATACCTTCTTTAGATTATTCCTAACTCCTGCAGTTATTGTGCTCGTCGCTTATCTTTGTGGTATGGGGTCAGATCCAACTAAGATCTCTATGCTTTGTTTGGCGACTGCTTTGCCACCGGCATTTTCCGGAATTATTATTTCTAGTCGCTACAACATTTACGTTAAAGAAGGTGCAAGTTCAGTTGCAGTTTCAACTGTCTTCTTTGCAGTAAGCTGTATTTTCTGGATCTGGTTATTACCAATTTTGGCACATCTGTTTTAATGAAATGAAAAAGGGGCCCCCCCTTTTTGACTACATATGTAAAGAGTAAATAGTTTTAGAAAAGCTCTGTGAGAATGGCTTAAGCTGTTTTCACAGAGCTTCTTTCTTATGCCTATTATTTTCTAGTAGTTTGACATACTGAAATAAGCACTCATTGCTGCATAATCTGCTTGCGTGATCCCTGCGATCGTCATAAAAGCTAATAATTGACCCAAGATCACCGTGAGATCATGCTTTTCGAGCTGTGATCCTGAAAGTTCTGTTCCAGTAGCTGTAACTAGTTCATAATAAGCGACATCCTTGTATGAAAAGATCCCCAAATTAAAGAAATCAAATCGTGCTAACATCACTTTTTCTGATGCTTGAAACTTATCCTCAAGCATCAAATATAATTCATCTCTTGTCTCCACAAAGATCGTTGGTCGCTTAAACAATGCATTGATCCCGGTAAATAACAGGCGTTCTGGTCGTTCTTCTGGAAGTTCTGCCAATTCTTTTTTTAGCTGTAGTAACTTAGTTTTAAATATCTGAACTAATTGCTCATTTGCCGTCTTATCGGTATTTGCGGTAACATAGAGCCCCTCTAACTTAGTCACTGGATAGCTCATACAACTAGTGATATCACGTTTGCCAGTCCATAGTCGCTTATCGTAAAAAAGATTATTATATTCGGGATAACGCGTTTGAGCCAAGCGTAAAGTCTTACCCAAATTCCCGATCAAATTGACAGCCATCCCATTAATATTTTGTTCTGTCAAAAAGGCTACGACAAAATCTTTGACCTTCATTATAGATCCCCCCTCACTTTTCAAATTTATCATAGCACATTTTAAAGCTAAGCGAAATATATTTTTAGGATAACCTAAACAAAGGGTATGTTCTAAGTCGCTATTTGGCCTTCGAAATAACATAGTAGTTACCGCTGGCTGGGTTAGACAGTAGATAAAAAGAAGGTACAATGACGCAAAATACGCCTCATTGTGTCTTCTTTTTATCTGTAATTAGTTACCTCACATAAGTCATGTAAGATCTCAATAAATTCGGGATCATCGTTCAAACAAGGTACGACATCAAAAATCTTTCCTCCTGCTCTTTTAAAGATCTCTCGATTCTCGATCCCCAACTCATACTTCGTCTCCAAACAATCAGATATAAATGACGGTGAGATCACTAGTAGATTCTTACACCCCTGGCTAGGTAAACGATCGACGGTCGCATCAGTTGCCGGTTCTAACCACTTAGCCGGTCCGAATTTTGATTGATATGTATGTAAGATCTCGATGTTTGGTAATAATGCTTGTAGTTTGGCAGTCGTTTCTTCGCATTGCCTTTGATAAGGATCTCCCTTTTTGACGTAACTGACTGGAATACCGTGATATGAGATGATCAATTTATCATATGGTTTCTTTACCCACTGAGTTTTGATCTTAGTAGCAACTAATTTCAAATAAGTCTCATTTTCGTAAAACGAAGTGATAAATTTAATATTTGGGATATAAGTACGCTTATGATAAAAATGCATCACATCATCACTGACCGAGCCCACCGTTGTTGTCGAATATTGCGGATAAAGCGCAACGATGCACAGATCAGTTATTTTTTCTATTTCAAATTCTGCTAAAACCTGAGCAATATCAGGCTCGCTATAACTAAAAGCATATTTGACTACTGTATCAGGTACTAGAGCCTGTAATAATTCACATTGCCGCTTAGTATAATAGGCCAACGGTGAACCGTATTCTTTTGACCAGATCTTTTGATACATCTGAGCAGAAAATTTAGGTCGCCGGGGTAAGATCATCAATTCCAAAATCGGTTTCCAGATCATATCTGGAGTATCGATCACACGCTTATCTCCTAAAAAGCGTCTTAAATAAGGTCGTAAGTGCTTAACATTCGGACTTTTAGGTGTTCCAAGATTGATCAATAATATTCCTTTTTTCATCAATTTGCCTCTAAACTTTTAAATTTATTACATACCTTAAAATACCATATCTATCTATGCTGGGCAATTATCGCGCTTTTTTTAATCATTCTAATCCTTCTAAATGTTTTTGGTATAGAACTTTTGCGATCGAGCAGGGTAAGATCCGTTGCTCGACTAAAAAATCCAAATACGCCTTAAAATCACTATCTCCCGTTGTTTTTTGAACTAGAGCATGTTTTAACTTTTGCATCCGCTTTTTAAGCATAAAATACGATTCCCCTGTCTCAGCAGATAATTTTGACAGCTTAAAATTTGCCTGTGCTAACTGATGTAAAAAAGTAACATCTTCTTGATCTAGTGCTTCATACCATTTCTTCACATTTCTCTCCCCTTTGTTTAAACTCTACTGTTATCATACCGCCGAGTTCAATTGTGAGCAATACTAAAGTAATCATTACAATGTTTTTTAAAATAATGTCCATAAAAAATCCGATTATATCAACTATTTTCCCCGAAAATTATTTTACCTTACTTAGTAAATGTTTAAGTGAATTTTAAATTTTGATAAGTCAGATAAATTTTATTATCGGCTTAAAATAAAGCTAGGCTTATATATGCATATTTTGGTAGAAAATCAATAGTTTTTCACAAAATACTGAGGTATATACTTATCTACGTTGAGAGAACCTCAACTATCCATAATGAAAGAGGTGATGAATCGGTGCTGTTAGCTTTTAGTGGTTGCGCCCACCCCAGCTTATAGCTCGATCTATTGACATTGTGGTAAGTAGTCTTAACATCCTGCTTAACTTTTTAGGCTGCCCCTGTCCACGTGTCACATAGTTTCATCGATCTCACTCTCTAACTAATAATTGCCAAAAAGTCGTTAAACAAGACTCCCCCCTTGTTTAACGACTTTTTGATCTGTTCACTTTTTCAGTATTTTGACTAACTCACGCGCTTTGCGGAAGGAAACTTTACACTCGACAGTCTCTTTAGCATCAAAAAAAGCTATCTCACACTCTTTTGTGTTTTATCAGCCCACTCGATCGTACGGTCGACCAAAGTAGATTGGCTATCCACGATCGGTAAGTCAGTGATCGGTTCGCGCTCTTGGGCAAGTGATAATTCAGTACAGCCCAAGATCACAACATCACAGCCCGTTTCTTGGATCATTTGGGCTACTAGGTCATGGAATAGCTTACCATCAACCACGTCTTGTTCCTTGATATCATCATAGATCAATTCGTCAGTCATCTTTTGAACGGCTGGACTTGGCTTAGCTAAGTCATAGCCAGCAGCTAAGATCTCTTTATCGTAGATCTGATCACGGATCGTACCTTGCGTTGCAACTAAGCCGACTTTTTTAGCTTCCGGATAGCGCTTTTTGATCTCAGCGACCGTTTCTTTAGGCATGTGTAAGATCGGCACATCGACAGCTTTAGCAAGCTCATCATAAAAATAATGCGCCGTATTACATGGTAGAGTGAAAAAGTCTGGTCCCAGCGTCGCATATTGCTTAAAATCTTCGATCAATTCTGGTAGCGGGTTAGGCTTGGTATTATCCAAAATATACGCCGTTCGATCTGGCACTGTCGCATGATTGACCAAGGTGTAGTTGTAATAATCTTGGTCTTGGTGCGCCTTAGTGCGTAAATTCAACTGGTGGATATAACTTTCGGTCGCCATCGTTCCCATACCACCGATAATTGTAAAAAAGTTTTTCATCGTATCTTATCCTTTATTTTCTGCAAAATAACGGGCAAAATTCTTTACATAATTGTGGTTCATCCACTTGATCAATAACCACCGCTTAGGATTCATATCTTCAGAATATTCATATGTTGTTCCATAACGGTTTTCTTTGATCAACTCTAAAGCACGTTCCTTTGCTTCATTTTCACGGGCATATTTTTTGAAAGTCTTCACTGGAACACCCAACCATAAAGCAGCGTGGTCGTTATGTTCATTGCAGTAAAGCGTTTCTGCGTCCTTAAGATCACCCGTCACGTAATCACGTACGACCCACTGTGCCAAGTTATAACCATTCAAGGTCACAAAGAAGCTACTGCGGCCTTGGCGCAAGTTGATCTCAAAGAGCTTGTATTTGCCGTCACGCACATCGTATTTCATATCAAAGTTAGCATAACCGGTAAACTTGATCTCTTCTAAGAATTTTTGGATCGTATCATAGATCTCTTGGTTGTATTCTGGCATGATCGCTACATAGTTACCGATCGCAGATGGAGCTGGATCTTCCAATAATGGATGACCTAAACACATCATCTTGACCTTGTGATCTTGGTCAACGTAGGCATTTAAGACCCGCATGTTACTATCATCACCTGGGATGAAATCTTGTAAGATAAAATCACCCGTATAGCCATTAGTGTAGGATAAGTCAACGATCCGGTCAAATTCTTCGCGCGATTGGATCCGGAAAGCCTTCTTACGTCCTTCGAATTTAACATCTAACCAAGCAATACTATTAGCCGGTTTTAAAGCTACCGGATAGTCAAATGGTTGCTCGATCTTCTCACCGCTGTCGTGCATTTCCTTGGTTATAATTTGAGTCTTAGGATAAGGGAGGTCATATTTTTCACAGACCTTATAGAAGTTTTCCTTGTTGTTCAACTGATGCAACATATCAACATCGATATATGGACAAACAAAGACATCCTCTAATTCCTTTTTGTGGCGCACGATGAGCTCTGCATACCCATCGCCACACCCGATCAAGATGACCGGTTCTGCATGGTCACGATAGCGTTCTTTGATCTTTAACATCTCTTCGATCCAGACTGGATCTTCAGCAAAACCATCGATCAATTCGAGATCCACGATCTTTGTAAAGCGTGTTGGAGCTAATTCTCGTTGCGCAAATGCTTTGACCGGCTTATGGAATATTTCATAAAATGAACGCGCCATGCCGTACACATTAAAATCGCTCCCCAAAAGGATCGGGGTAAAATCTGCTGTTTCAATTGCCATTACTCTAGTTCCTCCAAAATCTCTTGTGCCAATTCAACGTCGGTCGGATATAAAATCTCTTCACCTTTAACTTTTAGATACTTATCTTCACCGCGGCCCGCTAAAACAACAACATCTTCAGCTGTGCTAGCTTCGATCGCCAAACGGGTCGCTTTTTTACGATCAAGTTCAAAAATGACTTCAACACGCTCATGATCGATATGCGCATCGATCTCTTGGGCGATCTGCATTGGATCTTCAAATCCAGGATCATCAGTCGTCAAGTAAGCAATATCAGCTTCTTCGCTCAGTGCTTTCCCAAAGCCCTCGCGCCGTGAGACCCCTTTATCACCGGTACTTCCGACCACGACTCTGATCTTTCCGGCATGTGTCTGTTGCCGTAAAAATTTGAGCAATGCACTCAGACTTGCATAATTATGGGCATAATCAATGTAGACCGTTCCGTGTTCTTTGGACGTTAACATTTCCATCCGACCGGGAACTTTAACGAGTGGTAAAGCTTCTTGTGCGACTGCTTTACGTGCCCCGGCTAAAGCTGAAGCGATGATCGCACTCGCCGCATTACCTTCATTGTAATCACCCGCTAAAGCGATCGTATAAGTGCCATCGATCGCCAAGGCCTGTGCTTTTTTAGTCTTAGCGCTCAATTTAAATTCACTTTGTTTAAGATCTTCAAAATCATTAGCGATCTCAAAATCGACCGGCACATCAAAACTCAGCTGCGCATCTTTGCGGGCATAAAGATAGATATTTTCGGTCCCTACGCTCGCCTTAGCTGTTTGATAAACATCCAACAAATGTGCTGTTTCAGCATTGATCACACAAGTCTTAGAGTTCAAAAGTAGTTGTTCTTTGCAGAACAGGTAATCTTCAAAAGTCGGATGTTCATTTTTACCGATATGATCAGGTGAAATATTCAAAAATAGCCCGATATCATATTTCAGGCCATAGACACGACTCTTCTTATAAGCTTGTGAGGAGACTTCCATGACTAAATGATTCATCCCGTTATTGATCGCTTGACGCATATCGTGGAATAGATCCAAGGACTCGGGCGTGGTCAAGTTGGATTTAAAACGTTGGTCTGGTTCAGGTCCTAAGATCCGGTCGATCGTGGAAAATAACGCGGTCCGATCGCCAGTCGCTGTTTCTAAGATCCCACGGGCAAAGTAAGACGAGGTCGTTTTGCCCTTTGTCCCCGTATAAGCGATGATGAACAATTCATTTTGGGGATAATCGTAAAAAGCAGCACCCAACAAGGCCATTGCTTTTTGAACATCGGAAACGATGATCGCGGTCATCCCATCGCCTTCTGGGTAATACTGTTCCGCCACATAGCCTGTTGCCCCGGCTTTTTTGGCACTAGCTAAATACTCAGGTCTAAAATTACCCTTGCAGATAAATAGCGTTTGGGCTCCAGCTTTACGGGAATCGTATGTAATTTCGGTAAACATTTCTGCTTTTGGTGCGATCACAAGTGATTGCAATAATTGGTGTTCTTGTAATAATTTCTTTATCTCTGGTACAGCTAGCACGCCTGACTGCATCTCCTCATACTCATTTTTATATCTTATTGATTATCTCATGTTTTCAAAAAAAAATACAATACGAAGCCAAAGCACTACTATAATTTAGTTTGATACATCCATCTAAAATTCATGCTAGTCTTCCAAGTGTTATTTTATCCTATCTTTAAAGTAAATTAAAGCTAAGTTTATTATTTACAAGTATAAAGGAGGAAATTTCATGAACGATCCATTCGATCCCAGTTTCGGTAAAGTTTCTCATATCCCAATAATCGACTGCATAGATAAAAACAGACCTAAAACTACTCTTCCTAGTTTTAGGTCTGTTTTAACAAGGTTATTTAAATTTCTTCACTACGGGCGCCTTTTTGATCGACTGCTAATTGGGTAAATTCACCGGTCAAGCCGTGTTCTCTGGCAGCCTTGATGAATGAAGCCATCTTTTCAGGTGCGATCAGCGTCATTACAGTCGGGCCAGCCCCACTCAAATACGTACCCTTAGCCCCTACTTTATGGCCTAATTCACGTAAAATTTTTAAATGCGGGACTAATTTTTCACGGTACGGCTCATGATAGCCGTCTTGTTCGATCAATTCAGCCACCAGCTCTAGATCGTCAGTCAATAAGGCTGCCACTAAAGCATTGCCCACACTTCCCGCGCGGACTGCAGTCGCATATTCCAATCGTTCGGGTAAGACGCTGCGACTGACCTTAGTCTCTAATTCAAAATCAGGAATATACGCTAACAGCCCGATCTCAGGAAAGGTAGCCTTGATCGTTTGTGGGCGCTCATTTACCATCAGTGAGATCGTCAGTCCCCCGAATAACGCTGGAGCCACGTTGTCGGGATGACCTTCGAGCTTAGTAGCTACCTCAAGTAATTCTTGGTCCGAAAACTGTTTAGCCGATAAAACTTGGGCTAATTTCAACCCCGCCACGATCGCCGCCGAACTACTGCCAAGGCCACGCGCCAAGGGGATCTCAGAGTTCATTTTTATTCTGTGCGGTGTGAGATCTTTATCTAAGGTCAAAGCTGATTTAATGACTAAATTGGTTTCATCATGTGAAACTTCCGGTCCAAGGTCATGTTCGATCTGCCAGTTAGGCATTTTTTCCAACACCTCTAATGTCAAATAACGATCAACGGCTAGCCCTAGGGAATCAAAGCCGGGGCCCAAATTAGCACTGCTAGCGGGTACAATGATCTTTTGCATACATTACCCCTCCAATACTTTATACGCAGCCAGTAACTGCATCTCGGGCATTTCTTTTAACTCTGCCTTGATCGCATTCAGTTGCGCCTCGGTCATCGTATGTGTTACAAGCGAGATCCGCGCCGTACCTTGGCTTTCACCAGTCTGTTTGATCACATTGAAGCTAGCCTTTTGTTTGGCCATGATCTCAGTTAATTTCAACATCTGTCCCGGTTTGTCGGGAAGTACCAAAGAAAGATAGTATGGATAGATCACATCACTTGCTGGGGCCAAAGCAACGTTTTTGACATAGCCGTTAAAGCGACTACCAGTAGTCTCTAAGACGATATCTTTGGTGACCGCGATGATGTCGCTCAAAACACTGTTAGCGGTCGGCAATTCACCAGCACCTGGACCATAAAACATCGTCTCGCCGACAGCCTTACCGGTCACTAAAACGGCATTATTTTCATTTTGGATCGCTGCCAACGGACGTGAACTAGGGACGAGCACTGGTCCGACTGAAACGTCCAATTTATCATCGATGAGCTTAGCGATCCCTAACAATTTGATCGTATAGCCTAGTTGGGCCGCCTCATTGATATCGGCCAGCTGCACACCATCGATCCCCTCGAGCTTCACATCATCGACAGTGATATCTTTCCCAAAGGCAAACTGCGTCAAAATGATCATCTTATAAGCAGCATCCTTACCTTTGACATCATTAGTTGGATCAGCTTCTGCAAAACCTTTTTCCTGCGCAAGTTTTAAAGCTTGGGCATATGAGAGTCCATTTTGTGTCATCTGGGTCAAAATAAAATTCGTCGTCCCATTGACGATCCCTAAGACCGACTCTACTTGATCGGCCGCAAATGAATTGACGATCGTACGCAAGATCGGGATCCCCCCAGCAACGCTAGCTTCATAAAAGAGATCACAGTGATTTTGTTTGGCAAGCTCGGATAACTCAGGACCATGTTGGGCGATCAGATCTTTGTTAGCCGTCACCACATGTTTTTTGGCATTGAGTAGTTGCTTGATATAACTCCGCGCAGTCTCGACTGTCCCCATCACTTCGACGACGATCTTGATATCATCATCGGTCACTAACTTGGTAAAATCATCGGTCAATTCGATCCCCGTCAGATCCACATTGCGCTTAGCGGTCACATCACGCACGACCACCGTTTTGACATTTAATTTGCAACCCGTGATGTCTGTGATCTTTTGTGCATTATCCTGTAAGATCTTCACGACCCCGCTACCTACTGTTCCTAAGCCTAAGATCCCAATATCGATCGTCTTCATGCGCGCATTCCTCCGTGTCTAAAAAAGTCATATTTTCTTAATATTAACATATTCAAATTCCACTCAAAATATTTTAAACACCTAATTTAATTTAACTAATAAATTTTACTTGTTATTTTAACTTTACTTTGGTAGTATGAACTCAAATTTACTCGAAAGGAATGTGAGCTTATGGCAATTTCATACCGTAGCACGCGTGACCACCATGCTACTCCCTTTTCAGCCTCACAAGCTGTCTTACAAGGCCTGAGTCCCGATGGCGGTCTCTTTGTCCCAGATCATTTACCCCAACTAAACTTGGAATTAATGGATCTACCAAAATTAACTTATCAAGAATTGGCTTTAAAAATTTTACAACCATTCTTTAGTGATTATACTGCTACCGAATTACAAGAATGTATTGCCAAAGCTTATGGGGATAACTTTACCTCACCCCAGATCACGCCCGTCAAATTCACCGATGAGCTCGCTTATTTGGAATTATTCCACGGTCCAACGATCGCTTTTAAAGATCTTGCATTGCAATTATTGCCTCATTTACTGCAATTAGCAGCCCAAAAAAATCAAACAGCGCTAAAAACAGTGATCTTAACTGCGACTTCAGGTGACACTGGTAAAGCTGCCATGGCGGGATTTGCCGACGTTAAAGATACCCAGATCATCGTTTTTTATCCTAAAGACGGGGTCAGCGAAGTCCAAGAAAAGCAAATGCGCTCCCAGACCGGCGCTAATACCCATGTCGTGGCGATCACGGGAAACTTCGATGATGCTCAGACCAAGGTCAAAGAGATCTTCGATGATCCTAATATGATACTTGCGCTACGTCAGCAGGGCTATCAATTCTCCTCAGCTAACTCGATCAATATCGGGCGTCTCTTCCCACAAATGGTCTATTACTTCTACGCTTATGGCCAAATGCTCAAAGCCGGTAAGATCACCGCAGGGCAAGCGGTCAACTTCAGTGTACCAACGGGGAATTTTGGCGATATTTTAGCTGGGTGGTACGCTAAAAAACTCGGGCTACCGATCAAAAAATTGCTCTGTGCTTCAAATGAAAACAATGTCTTAACTGACTTTTTTGCCAGCGGGATCTATGACCGCAAACGTCCATTCCACGTGACGACTTCGCCTTCGATGGACATTTTAGTCTCCAGCAACTTAGAGCGCTTATTATTCTATACGTTAGACCAAGATGCAGCTAAAACGGCGCAATTGATGAACCAACTCAGTACTCGTGGCGTTTATACGCTTGACGCTGAGTTGATCGCTAAATTACAAGCTGAATTCTTTGCTGATTTCGCCACGATCGACCAGACAGCAACCGAGATCAAACGCGTTTTTGAAAAAGAAGCTTATCCGCTCGATCCTCATACTGCAGTCGGTTCGTTTGTCGCCCGCCAATACCAGTTAAAGACAGACGACCTCACTCCGATGATCGTCGTTTCTACTGCTAGCCCGTATAAATTCCCAGAAGCTGTCTTAGATGCTTTAGACAAGCGCCAAGAAGCCACTGGATTAGCGGCCTTGGAACAGTTACAGCAAGTGATCGCCCAGCCTTATCCGCAAACGATCGCGGAACTCTTTACTGCGCCACTCTTACATGATCTGACTTGTGATCCTAAAGATATGAAAAAATTAGTGTTCAAACTCGTTGAGCAAAATTAGATAAGATATAGAGGTTTTTTGTTATGAAAGTTGTTAAATTTGGTGGAAGTTCTTTAGCTAACGGAGAACAGTTCAAAAAAGTTATCGCCATCGTGACCGCTCAACCAGAGCGCCAAGCCGTGATCACCTCGGCTCCGGGCAAACGTTTTAGCGATGATATCAAAGTGACCGACCTTTTGATCACTTATGCGGAACGATTTTTAAATTATCTAGATACAACAGAAGTCCAAGCAAAGATCTTTGACCGCTACCAAGAGATCGCCCAAACTTTTGAGTTACCAGCTGAGGGACTTACTTGGCTCAAAAAAGAATTACAACAGCTCCAAGAGCGGACTTATCCCAGTGCCGAATATCTTTTAGCAGCTTTTAAAGCACATGGGGAATATTTCAATGCCCGCCTGTTGACCTTGATCTTAAATCATCTAGGGATCAAAGCTCGTTTCATCGATCCCCGTGTAGTTGGCTTATTAGTCAGCTCTGATCCTAACGACGCCACAGTCTTACCCGTGACTTATGAGAACTTAGCTCGTTTAGACTATGCGGATGAGAAATTGATATTTCCCGGGTTTTTTGGGGTAACAAAAGAAGGTGAGATCGCGACTTTCTCACGTGGTGGCTCAGACATCACCGGGGCGATCGTGGCCCGCGGGTTAAACGCTGAACTCTACGAAAACTTTACCGATGTGGATGCGATCTACGCGGCTAATCCTAAATTAGTCCATGATCCATACGCGGTCACCAAAATGACTTACCGTGAGATGCGCGAACTCTCATATGCTGGTTTTTCGGTCTTTCACGATGAAGCGATCGTCCCTGCGATCGAAGGACGGGTCAAGATCAACGTTAAAAATACTAACCATCCAGAGCGTCCCGGCACAATGATCATTCCGTATCAAGAATTTACTCCGATCACCCCGATCACTGGGATCTCAAGTGCTAAACATTTTTCCGCACTGTACTTGCACAAATTCCTGTTGAACAAAGAAGTCGGGTTCACTCTAAAGATCTTAAACATCCTTTACAAGTACGGGATCTCCTATGAACACATGCCTTCTGGGATCGATGATCTGACCATCATCTTTGATAACAGTCAGTTGACTGAAGCTAAAAAAGAAGCCGTATCCCGTGATATTCGTGCGGTGATCCAACCCGATGAATTGCGCTGGATCGATGACTATGCCTTGATCATGGTCGTTGGCGAAGGGATGATCAATCGTATCGGGATCATGAAAGATGTGATCCTAGCTATCTCAGATCACAATATCAACATCCACATGATCAACCAGGGGTCATCTGAAGTTTCGATCATGCTCGGGACTAAGAGCGCTGATGCTGATAAAGCTGTCAAATACATTTATGAAGCTTTTTTTGAACAAAAATAACTGTCAATAATAAGAGCCTTACCACGATGCCACACATCAGGGTAAGGCTCTTTTATTTATCGCATTTGCTTACACTCTACACGCACAATATAGCTTAAGATCTGGGTGGGATCTTAAGCTATATAGCGTATCAGATCAAAACTCATATACTAAGTCTCAAACCTAAATAATGAATCAAAGTCTGATCCATCAAAAATCAGCAATATATTATACAGGAGCTATATTGGGTGGATGCGTTTCTGTAATAAAGTGTCTCTTTTATGGATTTTGTGTTTCTCTCTTACAGATATATATTAGCTGATCTATAGCTATATTCTAATCTATCTTTAGTTTTTTGACCTGTTTTTGTGCTAAAAAGGTACTTTTGTGTCAGATTAGACACTTTTCTTGTAAACGTTCTCCTTAGAAAGTACTATATATAAAAAGATAAAACTAATACTACTATGGAAAGCAAACTCCCCCATAACTGAGCTACAAACCATCTTAGAAAGGTAAAATGTGGAAGATGGGCTTACTTTTCCCGTAGTTATTGCACAAAATTATGAAAGGAAAGCTATATTTCTTTCTAAATTATGCAACTTGCATAATTCCATATTCGCTATATAGCGCTTTAAAGCAATGGAATATCACAAAGTTATTTCAGAGCTTAGAACCAACAAGAACATCAAGGTCTCTGACCTGATCGGCGATAATATGTCGCGTTCAAGCTACAACCGTTTTATTTCTGGAAAGACCGATATCTATAGCCAACACTTACTCGCTTTACTCGATCAGCTCCATGTTTCATTTTCCAAGCTAGAATATATTGCTAACGGCTATAATACTTCTAAAGAAGATACGTTCTTTCTCAAAGTCATCCTGGCTGCGCGAGCAAAGGATCATGAGGGGCTGATCCTTTGTTATCGCCAAGCGCAATCACTCGCCCAGCCAAAGCACAATGATTTTTACACCCATGTTTTAGGTGCCTTAGATCTAGTGATCCGTCAACTTAAGTCACAACCATATAACTTAAGTGACAATGCTTTATACACATATTTGATCCAAGCTTTTTCTTGGACCGACTATGAGTTTAAGTTCTTCCAATTGATCTTACCCGCACTTTCCCCCGCAGAACTCGAACCATTTTTGGCCAAGATCGAACGTAATCTAGCTAAATTTGGCAGTGCTACACCGTATAATCAGAAAAGTTTCAATTTGATCTGTGATATTATTTTTTATTTTATTCAGCACCAAAATTACGTCAATGCTTCACATTATCTCACGTTACTCGAAAATTATGACCTGACTGAAAATCTGGTCTACGAAAAGTTGTTACTCACATTTTTTACCAATCTCAAGAAATTATTACTCCATCAACCAGCCAATACTTGGCGCCGTCCATTAACTAGATGCATTGCGACCGCTAAATTTCTCGATATGCCTAATTTGGCTGAAAAATTTGAACAGACCATTTTACAGATAACTAACTAAAAGTAGGTAGCCTCCCGTAGCAAGGAAGGCTACCTGCTTATTTGATCTACCACATAAATAGTGGACCAAAAACCATAAAGATCTCTGATCCACCACTTATCTTATAGTGCACTAAAAACAAACATAGCCTGAGTTCGGACGATCTACTGGATGGGTGTACTGCCCGACCTAGGACCAGCAACATCACCATTTCTTGTAAGCTACTCAACAAATGTCTCAGTCAAATGCTCATTCATCTCCCTAAGATATTCCCTAATTAGCAATATAGTACTTGCTAACATCTTGATTATAGTCGCTAAAACTTTATTTATCTGCTTTTTCTTCAAAAAAGATACAGGTGTATCATTTTTGAGACACTATCTGCTACTTATTTTGCTTCACTGCCCTTTCCGTAGCCTTACGCATCCAATTCCTTCATTTTTACCCTTAATCATAGTTTTTCATGCTACTTCAAACAATATTTTTGTTTGAACGTGCATTTTACACTTATAAATTCTCGTTTATTCCACTGCCCAGTATCCCTAATACTGCCAATAGCATCAAACTCCCCGCATTTTTGTATATACACAAAAATCCCCAGTCATTCAACTGGGGGAAAAGATTATTTTGTGATCTTTACCTTGCTTACAGTATCCGCTGTCGTGTCTTCTGGGAAGTACACTTGATACCATAAGATGAAGGTGTAGATAGTGAAGATCTTTTGCATTGAAGACTTACCGTTGATATGTTCTTGTAAGATCTCAAGTAAGGCCTCTGGTTCGAAGAATTTCTTAGCTACATCAGAAGTAAAGGCTTCTTCGATCCGCTTTCTGAACTTGTCTTCTTTGATCCAGCTAGCAATTGGGGATGGGAAGCCAAGTTTTTCCTTGTTTGCCACATCTTTTGGTAATTCAGCTGCAGCTGCCGTCCGCAATGAGACCTTGGTTTCATCGCCACGGATACGTGTCTTGATCGGCATTGTAGCCGCAAAGGCAGCCACTTCTTTATCAACTAATGGTGTCCGCACTTCAAGTGAGTTACACATACTCATCCGGTCAGCCTTATGCAAGATATCAAATGGTAACCAAGTGTTGATATCAAAGTATTGCATTTGCGTCATTTCATCTTTATCTTTAACGTCATCAAAAATATGCTTGGTGTAAGCACCGGAATCAACGTTTAAGTCCTTGTTCTTCAAGATCTTGTCTCGATCATGATAGTTAAAGACATAGTTTACCCGGTAGTAGCGTTCGCTCAATGGTTGTGCCCCACGGACCAAGAAACGTTGGCCATGGAAACGAGGTAAGTTGATCACCATCTTAGCAAGTGCGCTCCGCAAACCAGCTGGAACATATTTTTGATATTTTTCAAATGGACGAGCTTCTAAGTAAGTGTTGTAACCACCGAAGAATTCGTCAGCCCCTTCACCAGAAAGCGCAACTTTAACTTGTTTTCTAGTTCCCTTGGAAAGGTAGTAAAGTTGCATTGCTGATGGGTTAGAAAGTGGTTCGTCCATGTAGTACATGATCGTTGGTAAGATGTCGAAGTAATCATCGCCATCCATCGTGATCTGCGTATTTTCTTGACCGATCTTTTTAGCAAAGCGAGAAGACCAATCTAATTCACTATATTTGGAGTTGTTGAACCCAAGTGAAAATGACTTGATCGGTTTTAACTTAGCAGCTTCGTTCAAAACATAACTTGAATCGACACCACTGGATAAGAAACTACCAACTTCAACGTCTGCGACCATGTGAGCCTTGACTGAGTTGTCGACTAAGCCTTGGATCTTCTTAGCATCGCCTTCGATCGTTTGATTTTCATCAATGTGATCGTAGTTGAATTTGTAGTATTGATGGATCTCTGTTTTGCCATCTTTATGGATAAAGTAATGACCTGGCAAAAGCTTGTAGACATTTTTGAACATTGTTTCCTTAGAAGGGATAAATTCAAAACTCAAATGAATTGGTAAAAGTTTTTCATTAAATTCCTTCACAAATTTTGGATGATCTAAGAAAGCTTTGATCTCAGATGCCCACAAGAAACTTTGGCCATCATCATAGTAATACATTGGCTTGATACCAAAGTGGTCACGTGCCCCAAAGACTTCTTTAGTCTTGCGGTCATAGATCACAAAAGCATACATTCCACGTAGTTTATCTAATAATTTAGGACCCCAAGCATCATAACCATGGATCAAAACTTCTGAGTCAACATCTGTTCTAAATTCGTACCCTAAAGCTTTCAACTCTTCACGAATTTCGCGATAGTTGTAAATTTCACCATTGAAGGTCAAGACTTTAGTTTCATCACTGTTATACATTGGTTGCTTACCATGAGCCAAGTCGATGATCGAAAGGCGACGGAATCCCATTGCAGCCCCTTCGTCTGCAAAATATGCTTCATCGTCTGGACCACGGTGACGGATACGATCCGCCATTTTTTCAATTGTGTTATCTGGAATATCAGTTTGGTTTACATACCCAACAAAACCACACATAATGTTTGTTCTCCTTTTACTCTGTTTACTGCCTTAGATTACCCTTTATTACGCCAATTGTCAAAACTTACTGCGGTTCTGGCGTATAGGCAATATTGGCAAACTTATTATATGATTTGATAAATAAAAGCTTAACCGTTCCACGCGCACCAGCACGGTTCTTTTCGATGATCAGTTCAACTTCACCGACATCTTGATTTTCCGGTTGGCCATCGTTGTCTGTATCATCGTCATCCCCGTCAGCTCGCTCATAGTAGTCATCCCGGTAAAGGAACGCTACGATATCAGCATCTTGCTCGATCGATCCAGATTCACGGATATCGGACAACACCGGCCGTTTATCTTGGCGCTGTTCGACCCCACGTGAGAGCTGGGATAAGGCGATGATCGGAACTGAGAGCTCTTTTGATAATTTCTTTAATTGACGCGAGATCTCAGAAACTTCTTGTTGACGACTTTCTTTGTTAGAGCCTTCGATCAACTGTAGGTAATCGATCACGATCAGACCGAGATCGCCTTTTTCCTTAGCTAACCGCCGACTCTTGGCACGGATCTCAGACATCTTGATCCCTGGCGTGTCGTCGATATAAATACTCGTTTTTGAAAGGGCCCCGACTGCCACGATCAGATTAGCCCATTCTTGCTCATCTAATTGCCCGGTGCGCAAGTGATTAGCACTGATCGACCCTTCTGCACATAACATCCGGTTAACTAGCGATTCCGCACTCATTTCTAAAGAGAACAATGCGATCGTCTTATCAGTCGAAGTCCCGATATTTTGCGCGATATTCAAGGCAAAGGCCGTCTTACCCACGGCCGGGCGGGCAGCCAAGATGATCAAGTTATCTGGCTGTAGCCCAGCTGTCATATGGTCAAAATCTTTATAGCCCGTTGCAAGCCCGGTGATATCTTCATCTTGTTGCGACAATTTATCGATCTCATCTAAGGAATCAGTCAAAACTTTACTGATCTCTTTAAAGCCACTTTGAGTGCGATTTTCCGCCACTTCCATGATCTGCCGTTCTGCCGATTCTAAGATATCGGCAACGGGCTCATCTTGTTCTTTGGCTTGGGTGATGATATTGGTTGCCGCTGCGATCACCCGGCGGAGGACAGCTTTTTCTGCCACCAATTTGGCGTAATATCCCACATTGGCTGCTGTCGGCACGGATGAAGCCAATTCAGCAATGTAGGCGACCCCACCGACATCATCGAGTTGGTTGTTCATCTCAAGGCGGTTATTGACCGTTAAAACATCAATTGCTTCTCCATCGTCGTTTAAATCGATCATTGCTTGGAACAACAATTGATGGGCACGCCGGTAAAAATCTTTAGCTTCCACAAATTCCATCGCATCAGCTAAAGCATCAGGACTCAAGAAGACAGCCCCTAAAACAGCTTGTTCCGCTTCAATATTTTGCGGTGGTAAGCTGTCATTTAAAAGTTCATTATCCAACCAGCTTCATCCTTTCTGTAATTTAAGTGTACAACTTGAAATTATAACATAAAAAATAGGCTGGTCGAATCTATTGTTACCTATATATCACTGACCCCCAAAATTTAAAAAATATTACCTTGTTTTATATCACGATCAATTCTACACTAAAGAAAATACGCAAACGATATCCGACAGCTTATATCATGCCCGATCAAGGAATGTTTGAGCCACCATTTGACAGTAGATGGACTATTATCCAGTTTGAAGATTGCTATCTACTAGTAGCACGTGGTCGACTTCCATATAGCCCTAAACAATATTTCATTTTACCTAGTGTTATTCGCTACTTGGTAACTATCCTACCTAAATCACTTGCACTGAGTAAATTAGAAAATCCGACTATGCAACTTGCTGCCAAAGAACTTATGGTCCCTGATCTTCGTCGAACCCAGTTTTTTCAAATGGCAAAATGCCGCTTAACTTTATTGTAAATAAGCTTAGATAGTCCACAAAAAACCAACAGTTCAACTATGCTTTTTATATCCTCACTCTCCCTACCACCTACACAAATAGCCCGCCAGATCTACTCTAGCGGGCTATTATTAAGCTATTTTATTGTTCTGAGATGTGCACGCGGATCTTAGCAGAAACCTCATTGTGCAACTTAACAGGGACATTGGCGTATCCCCTCGCACGGATCGGTGCTGCTAATTCCATCTTGCGCTTGTCGATCTTTAAGCCGTGTTGTTTTTCCATAGCTTGGGCGATCTGCTTGGATGTGATCGAGCCAAATAAACGACCATCTGTCCCAGCTTTTGCCTTGATCTCAACGACATAATTGCCAGATTCTAATTTTTCTTTGAGGACCTTTGCTTCGGCTAATTCTTCAGCCTCTTTTTTGGCTTCGGCTCTCTTTTGACCACGTAATTGGCTCATCGCTGCTGCATCAGCTTGCTTAGCCTTATTGCTCTTGATCAAGAAGTTTGCGTATCCATCTGGAATTTCCTTAACTTCACCGCGTTTGCCTTTACCGCGCACGTCTTGTGTAAAAATGATTCTCATAAAAAAATCCTCCCATACGTAGTTCTTCTACTCTTTATTTTCCTGCTCTTGTTTAAGAATTGCAAGCAGTTGTTCTTTGACCGCACCCACAGTCGTATCAGCGATCTGGGTCGCAGCATTGGATAAGTGACCGCCACCACCCATTTCTTCCATGATCACCTGCACGTTCTTAGTCCCATTGCTTCGCGCTGAAACGCCGATCTTGCCTGAAGCCCGCTTAGTGATCACAAAAGAGGCTTCCACTCCACTGACATTTAACAGTGAGTCAGCAACTTGAGCGGCGATGACTGGATCATAGACTCGATCTTCTTCACCACAGCAGATTGCTTCTCCCTCAGTAAACTCAGTCCGTTCGACCAAATGATTGCGTTGCATGTAGCTATTGACGCTTTCTTTCATGAAATGCCGCGCCATCACCAGATCAGCTCCAACCGAGCGCAAATAGCTCGCTGCATCAAAAGTTCGCGTTCCTGTCCGCAAAGCAAATGATTGTGTATCAATGATGATCCCTGTCAGCATTGCCGTGGCTTCCAATTTATTGATCGGTTCACTGTCTTTTGATTGATACTCAAAGAGCTCAGTGATCAACTCACACGTCGAACTGGCATACGGTTCGATGTAGACCAAGATCGGGTTATCGGGAAATTCTTCGCCCCGGCGATGATGGTCGATCACCATGACACGATTTTTGAGCTTATCGTAGAGCGGTCGTGCGATCGACATTGATGGTTTCGAGTGGTCAGCCATGATCAAAAGGCCATCCTTAGTAGCTTTTTCCAAGGCCATTTCCGGGGTTATAATTGACCCCTTGATATTTGGATATTGTTCCAACTCCTCTAACAAACGCTCAATGTCTGAGTGGAGATCTTCTTGATCTAAGACGATCCAACACTGCTTGCCATTCATCGCTGCGATCCGACGCACCCCTAGGCAGGCACCCAGAGAGTCCATATCTGGATGGCGATGGCCCATCACAAAGATCTGGTCGGCTTGATTCATCAATTCGGTCAACGCTTGTGAGATCATCCGTGCCCGAACTCGGGTGCGTTTTTCCATCGGGTTGGTCTTGCCCCCGTAGAAACGGGCTTGGCCATCGACCGCTTTGACGACGACCTGATCGCCCCCACGTCCCAAGGCAAGATCTAAGTTATTTTGTGAGAGCTTTGCCAGTTGGGTCAGATCAGAACCACCGTATGCGATCCCTACACTAAGCGTTACTGGCGAATTTTGCTTGGACGTCCACTTGCGCACTTCATCTAGGATCTTGAATTTTTCTTCTTCTAATACTTTGAGCGTCTTAGCATACGTCAAGATAAAGAAGTGATCTTCATCAACACGTTTGAGGTAGATCCCAAATTCGCGCGCCCAATCTGATAAAGCATTCGTCACGAAATTTCCCAGGTTAGAAATATCTTTATCGTTCATCGCACTGGTAACTTCATCGTAATTATCCAAGAAGATCTGTCCGATCACTAACCGCGTATCTTCGTATTCTTGTCGGATCTCGGCATAATGCGTCACATCCATCAGGTACAGCGCATCAATGTCTTTTTGGACCATCAGACTAAAGGCTCGTCCATGCAATTTGACTTCGATATCTTTGTCTTTATTGTCTTGTTTAGCCTCGAGTTGCTCATAGAGCTGATGATCGACCTCTTTTAACGGCTTACCCAGCACCTCTTGATTATCAAAATAGCGTTGCATATAAGGGTTGATCCATTCGATATGACCCTCTTTGTCGTAAAATAAGATCCCGATCGGCATTTTGATCAACGCATCCTGTTCACCGCGTTTGATCCGATAAGACAGATCAGAAATGTATTCAGTTGTATCTTCAGTAATTTGTTTTAAAGTAATATAGGCAACTACGGTCACAATAAGTGTAAAGACCATGCTGATATATCCTAGAATAATATTGGTTCTAAAGGCCAGGATCACACAAATGACCGCTACAAACGCCAACATCCAAGCTAACACACGCAAATGTCTGTCATACATGAATTCAGGCAGTTGCCAAAAATCTTTGTTAAAAAATTTTTTCACTGGTTTATCCCCGCATTCCTTTCCCAATTCTTAACCTAATTTTATACTTCTGCTATTTATTCTATCACAAACGAGTTTGACTCTCAGTAAGTATGACTATAATAGCTTGAAAAATCAAGTTGCTTTGCCCAAAATAAAAAGCCACGGGCTGACCCGTAGCTTAGTGTTATGAGTTAAGTTATTCACTTAGTTTAAGTATACGCCCGCGACTATTTATTGTCAGCCATTCAAAACTAAATTTTAAGCTTTCTTTGAGACTTCCCCTCTAAACCAGCTGTTCTTGCTGAAAAAGGCATACATATCATTTAAGAAAAAGACACTGTAACTAAAGATCAAGGCAAAATTCCCATCACCTTGCAACATCGTTTGGACCCATAAAGCGATCGTAAAGACTGATGCCAGTGTGAAAACATAGTATTGTTCACGTTTACGATTCAATTCCAATAATGCCCCCGTGATCGCCATCGCTAAGTTCAAGCTATCCAAAAAGACCCGGGGATCATTCGTAAAGCTAAAGATCGTATAGGTGCATAACCAAGCAACTACAAAAAATAAGCCATATTTGATCCATTCAAGCCCACTTTCTAGTTTTTCCGCTTGGATATCATCGTTCCATTTTGGATCTAAAATGCAAAAAATATCTAAAAAGATCAAATAACCGATCTGTTCCCAAGCGGTCGCATAATTTTTTGCCATAAAACCTGTTGCTGCGATACAAATAGCTGAGATCGCACCACACCAGCCTTGGATCCCGGATAAGTTCGAGATCCCGATCACACATGCCACGGACAGATTGCCCCCAACAAAGGCTAACAGTGACTGGACTGGCGTTTGGCTAAAAGAATCGACCAACGAGATAACTTGGAGCACAAAGTTGAACGCCAATAAGAAGTAACTAAAATACCCCCAACCTTTACATTGATTCAACAACCATTTGAAATATCCCTTCCGAAATACATTCTTGGAATATTCTGGCAAATGGGTCAATACATCTTGATAACGTTCAAACATCTAAAAACTTCCTTCCGATAGACAATAATTTCTTGCATTTAAAAATTGCAATGTAACTATTATAGCCATGCATTCTGACTAAATTCAACCGAAAAAACACAATATATTGTAATTATAATTTTATTAAATCTATATATTGTGTGTAATTTGATTTTCAAACGTTGATTTTCCTAAGTTTTTCTTACGATATTTATATCTTTTTCTTAAAAGACAAGAATTGATTTCTGGTGGTAAAATTAAAATGTAGCTAGATATAAAATTAATGAGGTGTTTTAGAGATGAAATTAAAAAAATTAGCAACTGCATTCTTGGCAGGGCTGACCTTTTTAGGGGTAACTTTGACCAGTGCTCCCAAGGCTTTAGCCGCAAGTAGCAGTAATACGCATACGTTAAATTCCGCTTATGTCGTCTATGGAGCCGGCACGAGCCAAGAAGCACGCCAAAATTTAGCTAAAGTATTTGAAACTGATTCTTCGTTCAAGACTTTGACCGCTACCGCCGCTGATTACAACAAATATATCGCTAATGGCTCTAGCAATACGACTGACGCTGCAATGATCAGCTCAGTTGCGATCGCACCCGGAGATCCTGGTTCTGGGGTCAAGGTCAACATCAAAGACTACAATGGTTCTAACAATATCACCCAAGTAACTTCCCAACAATACGCAATGGTCGCTCAAATGGCGGGGGTAACAGATGTCAGCATCGTTGTGACCGCTAATCGTCCTGTTTCAGGTGAATCAGCCTTGACTGGGGTCTACAAGGCCTTAGCCGAAGATGGCGTTTCATTGAACACAGAAAACACAGCGACAGCCAATGAGATGCTTTCAGCGACCCAACCGGCGATCGACGCTAACAAAGATGACAAGACCTATCCTGGGAAACTGATGGCAGCTATTGGTGATGTTTCCAAGCAATTGGCCCAACAAAAACAAGACAACCAAGAACTAGCTACAAAACAAGACATTGAAGATATGTTAAATAAGGCTTTGGCTGACCGTGGCATTCAAAACCAAACGACCTCAGAGCAAGTAACACAGATCTCAGGCGCTTTGGTAAACTTCCAAAATTCACCGATCAGCTCAAGCAAGACATATATCAATAACGTGACGAACACGATCAATAACGTTAAAGATTCGACGGGTAATTTGATGAATAAGGCTAAAGACTGGGCTAACAGTGCTCAAGCTAAAGAAGCCGTTGAACAAGCAAAAGGCTGGTTTGCCCGCTTCATCGAATGGATCAAGAGTCTGTTTAATTAATAAGACCATACGGGAGAGCCCCCCAGCAGATACATTTGCTGGGGGGCTCTTTGCAACTAGGAACTCATATCGCAACCTATGCACCCTGTAATACGCCTAAAGCCGAAAAGATCCCAAGAGCGCACAATAAACCACCACTGATGACCCCTAACCACAAACGGCCACCAGAAAGCATATTTTTGCGATCTGCCACGACTAATTTGTGATAGTAGCGATATGTAGCATAAAGTTCAAACACTCCTAGAACAAAAATTATTGCACTTAAAACCAATCCTTTGACCATTTTTTCACCCTCGTTGCTATTTTATTCCATAATACCACATTTCTTCTATAAAGAGTGCTTGTCTCACCTGGGCGATATCACATATTATTATGGTGGGGCTAGTGTGCAGAAGATGACATTTATAAATTATGCTAGTTAATTCATAGAAATGAGGTCTAAGATGAAAAAAATCGTTTTTACCGATTTAGCTACTAATTTGTATGCCGCTCCATTTTTCACTACACTTGAATTTAATGGGCGGACATTTTACGGAACCAATCGCTAACTGCCACTTGCAATTTTATTTCGTAAAAATTCACTTGCTTTTGCGAAAACACAGTTTGAAGCAACACATCTCAAGCTCTTCGATGACCGCGACAATTTAATGCTTACCCTATTACCCGACCAGATCACCCAGGCTTGTCTGGGAATGTATTTGGCTAAGATCACGCTCCGACCGTTACCCAAACTGACTGAGCGTTTTATCTTTTCACTGATACTCGAGTTAGCTGACGACCGCCAGATCCAACTGTTAAATGGCGAGACTCAGGCGATCCCACAAGTGATATCTTGGCTTACCGACCAAAATATCAAAATCAATGATCCAATGCACCTAGCTTCTAAACTTGATGCGTCGACCACGATCGACTTTAGAAACTTTACCGTACTTTCAAACGGAACTGAATTTGCTAGGACTCTCGAGCTAAGCTAATTGAGCTATCGTCATCACTGAGCATGTGAGAACGCGGGATCTACTACAATGTTTTTACATCGTGGTAGATCCCGTGTTTTGTATTCGCGAACATAAAAAAACTCCGTGATCGGGGAAAATCACGGAGAAAAAGGTTATGTTATTGGGGAAATACTATCCTAAAGTAAATCTAAGATAGTTATCACTTACTACATAAAAAGGGGAGAAGATTGATTCATCATCAATCTACATATCTATAATACACCTAAATGACCCAAAATGGCTAACTTTTTTATTGATTTTTTCTTAAGAATTTAAATTATATTTTTTTCATAATAGATAACGTTCGGTTATTACATTTGAGTTTTCCACAACTTTATCCACACATAGGTCTATACCTTCATAAACAAAAGATTTACCACTAGAATCTTTAAAATCATTTTTCACTCTTTAACTTATAAATCGTATAATACCCAATAAAAAAATATAATAGTTCGTCTTTAAAAACGAAATTTTTAAAAACTTTTTTCAAAAAAATCGGCCAAACAAAAAAACGCCTCGCAATGAGACGTTTTTTGATTAATCTTCGGCAACGAATGGCAATAAGCCCATGATACGTGCACGTTTGATCGCAACTGTAAGTTTACGTTGGTTCTTTGCGCTAGTACCTGTTACACGACGTGGCAAGATCTTACCGCGTTCTGAGATGAAACGCTTAAGAAGATCTGTATCCTTGTAGTCGATGTATTCGATGTGGTTAGCAGCGATGAAGTCAACTTTACGACGGCGACGTCCGCCTCTTCTTTGTTGTGGCATTAGATTTCCCTCCTGTCAATTTTAGAATGGTAAGTCATCATCTGAGATATCGATCTGTTGACCACCGGCAAATGGATCAGCAGCATTGTTACTATTGTTTGTATTGGTATCAAAACCATTACCACCAAAAGCATCATTGGTCTGATTATTTGCTGGAGTCCCAAATGGATTAGATGACTGCATATCATTTGAAGGAGCTGAACCTTGCACATTAGCGTTACTGTTGCCGTGTTGGGCACGATACCTTTCTGATTCAGCCTTGGATTCCAAAAGTGAGAAATTCTCAGCTAAAACTTCAGTAACATAAACACGTTGACCTTGCTGATTTTCATAAGAACGGGTTTGGATCCGTCCTTCGATCCCAACTAAGGAACCTTTGTGGGTAAAGTTAGCAAAGTTTTCGGCTGCTTTACGCCACATTACGCAATTGATGAAATCAGCTTCACGTTGACCTTGTTGGTTAGTGAAACGACGGTCGATCGCGACAGTAAAGCTTGCCACGGCTGCCCCTGAAGGCGTGTAGCGCAGTTCAGGATCTCGGGTCAAACGACCTACTAGAACAACTGAATTGATCAAAGTTCATTTCCTCCTTTACTTTATTTATAGTCTATCTTAGTCTTCACGTTTAACGATCATGTGGCGTAAGATACCATCATTGATCTTGGAAAGACGGTCAAATTCGTTGATAGCGTCTGCGTTTTCAGCTTTGATGTTTACGATGTGGTAGACACCTTCTGTGAAACCACCAATTTCGTAAGCAAAACGACGCTTAGACCAGTCTTTTGATTCTACGATTTCAGCACCATCATTTTTCAAGATGTTGTCAAAGCGTTCAACTAATTCATTCTTAGCTGCTTCGTCAAGTGATGGGTTGATGATGTAAGTAATTTCATAATTTGTCATGACTGTTTGCACCTCCTTATGGACTATTGGTTCTTTATCTAATGTAAGAACAAGGAGAATCTAAAGCTAATTTTGTTTAGATACTCACGAAATAGAATTATAACATTATTAAACCTATTTTGCAAGGGATTTTGAACTACGGCTACACTTTATAAATACGCAATTGCTGGCGAAAATTTTTTCTTTTTTCAAAAAAATTTATTTCCGCTAATTATAGGTAAACACAAAAAAATAAAATATTTTTTAGTTGTAATGATTGACATTACATTTATAAAAAGATAAACTAAACTCATCAAGCAAATGTAACAAAAACAATTACAACCAAATGGAGGAATTTATTATGACAAAAGTTGCTGTAATTAGTGCTAACGGACGTGTTGGGAGCTTAGTCGTCAAAGAATTAGTCGAGCGTGGTTATGACGTAACTGGTTTTGGTCGTAAAGCGCAAAATACTACGGTCGCTCAAACATATATCCAAAAAGATCTGTTTGAGCTCACTAAAGCCGATCTTGCCGAATTTGAGGTCGTCGTTGATGCTTTTGGGACTTTTGCGCCTGAGACCCTTCATTTACACGTTGAAGTCATCAAGCACTTGACCGCTCTTTTAGCTGGGACCAAGACTCGTTTGCTCATCGTTGGTGGCGCTGGTAGCCTCTATGTTGACCCAGAACACAAGACTCAGTTAGTCGACACGCCAGATTTTCCAGCCGAATTTTACGCTTTAGCCAAAGCTCAAACTGATGCCTTGACCGAACTACGCAAACATGATGATGTTGATTGGACCTTCATCAGCCCCGCCGCTGATTTCCAAGTTGACGGAAAACGTACGGGTAAATATATCCTTGCTGGTGAAGAATTGACCCTTAACGACCGTGGTGAAAGCATCATCAGTTATGCTGATTACGCCCTTGCCATGGCCGATGAGATCCAAAACGGTGACCATATCAAAGAACGTATCAGCGTTGTCGGCAAATAATTATCTATAAACGCAAAAAATCCACAGCACTCCTAGGAGTACCGTGGATTTTTTTGTGGATAAATTATTTTTAGAATGAATTTTAGTTATCCACAGTTTTATTCTTCAGTCGTTTCTTCTTCCTCAGTGGATTCAGCTTCAACTTTAGCCATCGTTGAAACCTTAGCATCATCGTCTAAGTTGATCAACTTGACCCCAAGTGTTGCCCGACCAGTTTGAGAAACATTAGCGAGGTTAAAGCGGATCATGACACCCTTATCTGTGATGACCATGATGTCTTCATCCCCATTGACCGTTGTCATACCAGCGAGGTTACCGTTTTTAGCCGTGATATTTGTGGTCTTGATACCTTTACCACCACGCCCTTTGATCGGATATTCGCTAGCCGGTGTCTGCTTACCGAAACCTTTTTCAGAGATGACAAAGACTTTACTGTCAGGCCGTAAGATCGAGGCCCCGACAACATGATCTTCATCACGCAAGCGGATACCGCGGACCCCAGCTGCTGAGCGTCCCATTGGGCGGACAGCTGTTTCGGCAAAGCTGACGGCATAACCACCATGCGTTGCGATGATGATGTTTTGTTCACCATCTGTGATCGAAACATGGATCAATTCATCGCCATCGTGTAAGGAGATCGCCTTTAACCCATTCTTTCTGATATTGCCAAATTCAGTCACGGAAGTCCGTTTAACTGTACCTTTGACCGTAGTGAAGAATAAGAAGTGCGAATCGTCACGCTTATCAGCTTCAACGTTGATCACTGTTTGGATCTTTTCTTCTTTATCGAGATCTAGCAAATTGATCACCGGGATCCCTTTAGCAGCTCGACCATACTCTGGAACTTCATAGCCCTTCATGCGATAGACTTTACCCACATTCGTGAAGAACAACAATTCATCATGGGTCGAAGTCGTGATCAAGTGTTCAATGAAATCATCATCGTGCACGCCCATCCCTTGGACACCACGACCACCGCGCCGTTGTGCTTTAAAATCACTGGTTGGCAAACGCTTGATGTAGCCGTTATGCGTCAAGGTGATCACAACATTTTCTTCTTCGATCAAGTCTTCATCTTCAATGCTCAAGACTTCGCCGACCATAAGCTCAGTCCGACGATCATCTCCAAAGCGCTCTTGGATCTCCAATAATTCTTGGTAAATGATCTGATAGATACGTTCTTCGTGCGCTAAAATATCTTTGTAATCGGCGATTGCTTCCATCGTCTTTTGATATTCAGCTTCAACTTTTTCACGTTCCAGACCGGTCAAGCGAACTAAACGCATATCTAAGATCGCTTGGGCTTGTTTATCACTCAAATGATATTCATTCATCAAACGATCTTTAGCGATATCACCACTCTTAGAATTACGGATGATGTTGATGATCGCATCGATATGGTCTAGGGCGATCCGTAGACCTTCTAAGATATGTGCTCTTGCTTGCGCTTTTTTCAAATCAAATTGGGTCCGCCGCCGGATGACTTCTTCTTGATGCTTCAAGTAATATGTCAAGATCTGCTTTAGGCTCAAGACCCGCGGCGTTCCATTAACGATCGCCAACATGTTGAAGTTGAAGGCAGTTTGCATCAAAGTCAATTTGTATAAATTGTTCAACACAACTGAGGCACTGACATCACGGCGCACATCGATCGTGATGCGCATCCCTTCACGGTCAGATTCATCCTTGATATCGGTGATCCCTTCGATCTTCTTATCGCGCGCTAATTCAGCGATCCGTTCGATCAATTTAGCCTTGTTGACCATGTATGGTAACTCATGCACAATGATCTGTTCACGGCTATTTTTTAATTCCTCGATCTCAACTTTAGCCCGTAAAGTAACTGAGCCTTTCCCAGTCTCATAAGCCTTTCTGATCCCAGATTTGCCCATCACGATCCCACCAGTTGGGAAATCAGGCCCGGGCAAAGCTTCCATCAAGTCAGCCGTCGTTGCATCGGGATTTTCCATCAACACATGTAAGGCTGAGATAACTTCAGCCAAGTTATGGGGTGGGATATTTGTCGTCATCCCGACGGCGATCCCAGTTGCCCCGTTGACTAATAGGTTAGGGAAACGAGCAGGTAAAACTTCGGGTTCACGTTCGGTGCCATCATAGTTTGGCTGAAAATCGATCGTGTCCTTGTTGATATCACGTAACATCTCCAACGTGATCTTAGACATCCGCGCTTCGGTATAACGCATCGCAGCAGCCCCGTCACCATCGACCGAACCAAAGTTACCGTGACCATCGACTAAGAGATAACGGTAGCTAAAATCCTGCGCCATCCGGACCATCGATTCATAGATCGCCGAGTCCCCATGAGGGTGGTACTTACCCATAACATCCCCAACGATCCGGGCTGATTTCTTATATGGTTTATCCGGAGTCACACCTAATTCATTCATCCCGTATAAGATCCGGCGGTGAACAGGCTTCAAGCCATCACGCACATCAGGCAAAGCGCGCGCAACGATAACACTCATCGCATAATCTAAAAATGAGGTCCGCATGACTTTGGATAAATCAACATTGTTAATTCTGTTAGGTACTTCTACCACGTCCTGTGCCTCCACTTCTTTTCTTACTTTTTACATAAATTTCAAACTTATACACAGTTTATTCACACTAAACTGTGCATTATGTGCAGAACTTATTGCTCTGCTCTCATTAAACGTCCAAGTTATCTACGAAAGTCGCATTCTCTTCGATGAATTGACGTCTTGGACCGACTTGATCGCCCATCAACATTTCAAAGACTTCATTTGCTTCCATCGCATCCGATAATTCGACCCGCAAAAGGCGGCGGTTTTCTGGATCCATCGTAGTTTCCCACAATTGTTCAGCATCCATTTCACCCAGACCTTTGTAACGTTGGATAACTGGTTTTGGACTTGGTGGTAATTGACCTAATACTTCTTCTAATTCTTCATCAGTGTCGATGTAACGGATCATCTTGCCTTGGCGCACTTGATACAATGGTGGCTGTGCGATATAGACATAGCCCCGTTCGATCATTGGGCGCATGAAGCGGTAGAATAACGTCAACAATAAGGTTCTGATATGAGCTCCATCGACATCGGCATCGGTCATGATGATCAATTTGTGGTAATTTACTTTATCCACATCAAAGTCATCCCCAAAGCCTGTGCCTAAAGCTGTGAATAAGGAACGAATTTCTTCGTTAGCCAAGATCCGATCTAATGTAGCTTTTTCCACATTCAAGATCTTCCCACGGATCGGTAAGATAGCTTGGGTCAAACGTGAACGCCCTTGCTTAGCTGAACCACCCGCGGAGTCCCCTTCGACGATGAATAATTCTGAGATCTCAGGGTCTTTGCTGGTGTTATCCGCCAATTTTCCTGGCAAGTTTGAGATCTCGAGACCATTTTTCTTGCGTGTAACTTCACGTGCTCGTTTAGCTGCTACCCGCGCTTTGGCTGCCAACATCCCTTTTTCCACGATCCGGCGTGCTACATTTGGATTTTCCAGCATAAATTTGCTGAAAGTTTCGGAAAATGTCTTATCGGTCGCCGCTCTAGCATCGGAGTTACCCAATTTAGTCTTAGTTTGTCCTTCAAACTGTGGATCAGGGTGCTTGACGGAAACGACTGCGGTCAAACCTTCACGTACGTCTTCACCCGACAAGTTCGGTTCATTTTCCTTTAACTGCCCAGATTTGCGCGCATAATCGTTGATAACACGCGTCAAAGCAGTCTTGAACCCCGATTCATGGGTCCCACCTTCATAAGTGTGGATATTGTTGGTAAAGGTCAACAAGTTGGAGTGGAAATCATCTGTGTATTGTAATGCTACTTCAACTGTGATGCCTTTTTGTTGGCCTTCCACATAGATCGGTTCATCAAACAGAACTTCTTTGCCCTTGTTTAAGAATTCCACATAGTGTTTGATCCCACCAGCATAGTGGAATTCTTCGTGGGTCGGTTCTTCGGGACGCATGTCATCGATCGTGATCTTTAAGCCCTTGTTCAAAAAGGCTAATTCCCGGATCCGCGTCGTCAAAACTTTGATGTCATAGACAGTCGTTTCTGTAAAGATATCTGGATCAGGCAAGAAATGCACGGTCGTCCCGTGTTCATGTGGTTGACTTTGCCCCACGACTTCCATCACATGGTCGACTTTACCGAGTTTAAAGTCCATTCCATAGACGTTCGTATCGCCTTCACGTCTAACTTGAACATCTAAGCTCGTTGAAAGGGCGTTAACAACTGAGGCCCCGACCCCATGAAGACCACCGGAGACTTTATAACCGCCACCGCCGAATTTACCACCGGCATGAAGCACAGTAAAGACGGTTTCTAACGCTGGCCGGCCCGTTTTTTCTTGAATATCGACCGGGATCCCACGTCCATTATCTTTGACCGTGATACTGTTGTCTTTTTCCACGATCACATTGATCTCGTCGGCAAAGCCCGCTAAAGCTTCATCGATCCCATTATCGATGATCTCCCAGACTAAGTGGTGCAGACCTTGTGAGCTAGTCGAGCCAATGTACATCCCAGGACGCTTGCGCACGGCTTCTAAGCCTTCAAGGACTTGGATCTGACTGGCATCATATTCTTTGGCTTTTTCTTCCTTTACTTCTTCAAGCGTTTCTTTTTCTGTCACGTTTAGTACCCGCTACATCTCTTATGTAGACTGTCCTTTCTTGGATTTTTCATTTTTTGGATAAAATGTAACAACTTTATTTTTGTCTTCTGAAACCCAGTCGATATGATTTTCAGCCATTTCTGAATTTTCAGAAATCTGGCCATCATCAATATGAAAAATCTTTGGTTCTTTGATCAACTGTTGCGTAATATCATTTAATCCAGGTGTCGTTAAAAAGGTCTGGACGCGCCCTTGGATCGTCTTTAACAAATGTGTTTGACGATTGCCGTCAAGCTCAGACAACACATCATCAAGTAATAAGATCGGATATTCGCCCGTCTTATTTTTCATCAATTCGATCTCTGCCAATTTGACCGATAAAGCTGTGGTCCGCTGTTGTCCCTGTGAACCATAGATCTGAACATTTTGTCCGTTGATCTTAAAAACAACATCATCGCGATGTGGGCCTAAAAGGGTCGTACCTTGAAAAATTTCTTTTTGTTGTAAATCTGCAAAACCTTTTTTTAATGCTTCGGTAATTTCATTTTCAGTAGCCTCGCTTGGTTCTTTCAAGCTACTTTCATAACTAAAAGCTAACTGCTCTTTGTCCTGTGTTATCTGACTATGGATCTCTTTTGCATAGCGCTCAAGTTCCGCTAAAAATTCTAGTCGTTTCACAATGATCGCCCCAGCAAATTGGGCTAATTGTTCCGATAAGACCTCTAAATAGAGCGTATCCGTCGCCTTTTTTTGCTGGAGTTGTTTTAGATAATTATTTCGTTGCTTTAAGATCGTGCGGTACCGCGTCAAATTATAGAGGTAGCGTGGATCGATCTGACCAAATTCCATATCGATGAACCGCCGTCTGATCGCAGGTGATCCCTTGACCAAGCTGAGGTCTTCGGGCGCAAATAAGATCACGTTCAAGTTACCGATATACTGAGATAAGCGAGCTTGCTCGAGATGATTGACTTTGGCCTTCTTACCCTTACGGCTCAAACTGATCTCTAAGGGTAAGCTGCCTAACTTCCGCATCACCCGTCCACTTAAATATGCCTCTTTTTGTTTAAAGCTGATCAACTCACGATCATTATTGGTCCGGTGGCTACGCGCCATTGCTAAAACATAGATCGCCTCTAACAGATTAGTTTTGCCCTGAGCGTTTTTTCCGATCAAGACATTTATCTGGGGTGAAAATTTGACCGCTACCGTTTGATAGTTACGGAAATTGCGAAGTTCCAGCTCTTCTAAATACATTGTCTTAGCTAGCTTTCTTTCAATAGATAGCTGCCTTGATCTTTGATCTCAACACTATCCCCAGGATAAAGCTTGCGTCCACGGCGGTTTTCTGGCTCACCATTGACCAAGATGTCAGCAGCGTATTCTTGTAAGAACCACTTTGCCTGACCACCAGAAGAAACTAGATCCGCAATTTTAAGCAACTGGCCTAAGGTGATATGCGGTGTTTTCAAGTGAATTTCTTCTTTCAAAAAAATGCCTCGCTTTCCTTTTAGTACTCATTAAATTATACCTTTTTTAAAAACTAAACACAATCATGGAAACCAATTAAACGCGTTCTGAGCTAATTTGACCTATCTGAGTGTTATGACACCCTAGACAGTAAAACCTGCCCAGAAATTGAATATATGCGTTCTAAATTCCATTTATACCTTTCAGAGAAAAATAAAAAGCGAGCGGTCAAATTACCACTCGCTTTTGGCCTCTAAAGCACAAATATTTTAGACTGTTCGAACTGGGGTGATCAATTGGATGAATTCGCCTTGAGCTTCACTTGGGACCAAGATAAATGGACGCAATGGCATCGTGAAGTTCAATGTCACTTCACTTTGACCAAAGGAGCGCAAAGCATCTTTCATATAGTCAGGGTTAAAGGAGATATCTAGATCATTTCCTTCCAATTTGTTGAAAGTCAATTCTTCTTCAACATTCCCGACTTCAGGAGAATTGCTGTAAAGCGTTGCTTGGCTTGTACCAGCTTGCATCGACAATTTGACCACATTATTGCGACCTTCGTGGGAAAGCAATGAAGCACGTTCGATTGCACGTAAGAAAGCAGGCGCGTTGATCTCTAAAGTTGTTGTTGAGTTTTGTGGGATCAAACGTTCAGTGTCAGGGTAATTACCTTCAAGTAAACGCGAGTAGAAGGAAGTATTGCCCAAGATGAAGAGGATCTGATTTTCTGAGATCTGGATCTCGATGTCTTCACTTAGATCACCTAACATCTTAGCTAATTCATTCATTGATTGCCCTGGGACGATGATATCGTAATCAGCAGCACTATCACCATTTAAAGTGAGTTTTCGTTGGCTCAAACGGTGTGAGTCAGTTGCCACAGCTAAAAGTTGACCATCCTTGATCGCTAAATGGATCCCTGTCAAGATCGGACGTGTTTCTTGCTTGGAAGCTGCGATCACAGTTTGGTTGATAACTTGTTTTAGCACATCGCCTGGTAACGTCAATTGTTCCCGTGAATCGATCTCTGGTAAATGTGGATAATCATCGGGATCTAGACCGTTGATGATAAATTCTGCTGAACCAGATCTGATCGTGGCTTGGAAACGATCATTTACTTCAACACTCAAGCTATCTTCTGGTAACTTTTTAACGATCTCATTGAAGAAACGAGCGGGTAAAACTACGCTTCCTGTTTTTTCAATGTTCAAAGCTGCATTTTCATCTGCGATCGAGATCACTGTTTCGATCGAGATATCCGAATTACTACCTGTCATTGTCAAACCGTCTTCAGATAGATCGAGCCTGATCCCAGATAAGATCTCTAAGGCTGCTTTGGATGAGATAGCACGTTGAACATCATTTAGATATTGGATGAAAGCTGTTCTATGTACCGTAAATTTCATAAGGCAAAATACCTCCTGGTGGTTAAATATATATTATTAATAAAGTTAGTAGTAATAGTAGGGGCTGTTCATACTGTGGAAAAAGTCCAAACCCTTTGAAAAGCTAAGAAATCGCTTGTTGATAACTTGTGGATAACTTTTGAGGTTTATCCACATTGATCCACAGGTCGTTGTTAACTGCGTAATTCAGCTCGTAATTTATCGACATCTTTTTTGAGCTCGTTATCGCTCTTGAGCGCTTCACTGATCTTTTCATGTGCATGAATGACCGTGGTATGATCTTTGCCCCCAAATTCCTGTCCGATCTTAGGTAGTGAGGCTTCGGTCAATTCACGCGCGAGATACATTGCGATCTGGCGTGGGATCACGATCGTTTTGACCCGTTTTTTTCCTTTGAGTTCCGCCACAGTCACGTGGAAAAACTTCGCAACTTTTTCTTGGATCATCGCGATCGAAAGTTCTTTGTCCTGTGGGGCACCATTTAAGCTTTGCAAAGCTTCTGCAGCTAAGCTCGTTGAAACGGGCTGACCATTTAGCTTAGCATAAGCTTGGACGCGCATCAATGCTCCTTCCAATTCACGGATGTTGGAGTCGATCTGCCCGGCAATATAGCTCAAGGTATCGTCAGGGACTTGTAGGTGTTCGGCTTCGGCTTTGTTACGTAAAATCGCGATCCGAGTTTCCAAGTCGGGTGGGGTGATATCAACCGATAAGCCCCATTTAAAACGTGAGACTAAGCGTTGTTGCAGCTTAGGGATCTCGTTTGGTAGGCGATCTGAAGAAAGAACGATCTGCTTTTTATCATCGTAAAGAGCATTGAATGTATGGAAAAATTCCTCTTGTGTCCCAACTTTATCTGAGAAAAATTGGATATCATCGACCAATAAGAGATCAACATTGCGATATTCTTGGCGAAACTCTTCCTGATGCTTAGACTTGATCGAGTTGATGAAATCATTGGCGAAAGATTCGCTAGTTACGTATTTGACACGGGCGTTAGGGTTATTTTCTAACATCTGATGTCCGATCGCATGCATCAAGTGGGTCTTACCTAAACCAACTCCCCCATAAAAGAACAACGGATTATAGAAGACACCAGGCTCTTCAGCCACTGCAAGTGCGGCTGCGTGGGCCAATTGATTACCTTTGCCGACCACAAATGATTCAAAAGTATATTTGTCATTTAGTGGAGTGCTTTTTTTAGGTACAGGTTGCTTTGCTTCAAGTGACCTGACTTCGTCAGCTTCGGCCAAGGGATTGGGCTCGTCAACCGTCTTAACTAGGATCGTGATCTTAGTTGAAAGATTATCTGCAAGCAGTGAAGTGATCTGAGGAATAATGTTTTGTTTCCAGTAGTCTTGGTGCAATTTAGAAGCCACTTCAACGACCAAAGTATTATCGGTGAGCTGTAGTGGTCGTGCAGATGCGATCCAAGTGGTAAATGCGATCGGCGAAAATTCAGCTTCGAATTTATCGCGAATATACTGCCATAAAGTTTCAAGATCGAGCAC